>JBBQQW010000087.1:0-10845 GCA_038215455.1 Armatimonadota bacterium | reverse complement strand
CCCCTGGTGTGTATTTCGTAGTCAGTCCCCTAAATACCCCCGGCAGAACTATGGTAGCAACTTCACCCCCTGGTATCAGAGAGTGGTATTTCGGGGACTGACAACTAAATACTCACCTAGGAGATCAATATCTTAATCCGTTATCCGCCGATACAGAGCGGTTGTTAGGGTATTTAGTGGTCTGTCCCCTAAATACCCCCTAAATACCTCTGCGTTGGTTTCGGCAGAACTATGGTAGCAACTTCACCCCTAAATACTCTAGTCACAGAGTACAGCGAACCGCCAGTTGTTTGCTGGGACGGTGCAATGTTGTCCATTTTCGTTATTGCAGATGTCGATCTGCTCTCCGCTGATCAGGTCGGTCACCGTTGCTTTAGTGAAGAAGTTAGCGGAGAGGCGTAGTTGCGCGGTTGCGGCATTGGTGGGGAAGAAGACGAAGAGGAGCTGGTGGTCGCCGGAGCGTCCTTGCTTCAGGTAGACGAACTCGTCTGGCGTCGGGTGTGGTGCCAGCACTTCGGCATGGGGGCGATACCCAGCGTCGCAGGCTAGCTGCTCCAGGAAAGTCTCGAAGTCCGGTGTGCGCTGGTGCCAGTAGCCTTCGCCCGGATACCCGCCGCAGAGTACCACGTTGCCCTGGCCTACCGGTTGCTGCACAATCAACGGGCCGTCTGCGTGTTCCGCCAGCACTTCGCCCACACCGGCAGTATATGGTGTCAACCACAGCACCACCGGCAACGTTAGCTCCCTTTCATCCAATAGTGTCGTGATAATATGTTCGTCCGTCAGCGTGCGGCGTCCGATCTCGCATATGCCCGTCAACTCGGTAGTGAAACGCTCCTCCGGGTAGCGGTAGAGGCCATTGGAAGCAAAAGCCCCGCATTCGGATTCGCATACCAGTGTGCCGCCATGTTGCACGAATTCCGCCAGCCGTATTGCGGTATGCTCATCCACCACCAGAGTGTGCGGCATGAAGAGGATTTTCAGATGCCCCAGCGCATCCAAGTGCTCCTCTTCAATGACGGTGTAGGGGATATTGCGGCATCCCAGCGCACGGCAATAGCCCTGCAGCGCGTCGATCATACGTTCAGCCTTGCCTTCCTCCGCCCAGTTAAGGTAGTAACTCTGCGGAGAGAAGAAGACGCCCACCTCCGGGGTAGCGGGCTGGTACGCCGCCAGTAGTTCTTTGTGCTCGTTGAAGAGGCGACCGCTCTGTGCCATCGCCGCCAGCCGTTCTGGCGCTTTGCCGTCCCGACCGGACAGGCCAAATCCCGCGGACTCCCGCCCGAAAACCTCATCGCGCCAGCACCAGAAGATCACCGTCTCAGCACCGCAAGCTTTGCCGTTCCAGATCCAGCGTTGCTGGGTAAGGGCGTCAACTGGTTCGCCCAGTTTGTAGCCGATGGATGAGCGCCCGCCCTGCAGTTCGCTCAGCCAGACGCGCTTGCCCTGTGCGGCGGAGCGCACGAATTCGATGCGCATGCCGAAATCCGCATCGTCAAAGTTAAACCACTTGGGGAAGCTGGAACATCCTACGCCGTCGAAAGTGTCAGCGAAGTCCCAGTCATTACCGCGGTTGAGCGCCTGGTCCATCTGGGTGCCACCGATAAGTGGACATGGTATCGGCCCGTGCAAGGTGACCGGGTGCTGTTTATCCAGCGCCTTTATCAGGGTATAGCGTTGCCGTGCGTGCTCGTTGGCACGCTCGGTGAGAAAATTCTCAAAGGCCATCATCTCGGTATACGGGCGATTCTGCAGTTTGCCCGGACGTACCTCGTCCCACGAGCTGTAGCGGCGTAGCCACGCGGTATTCAGTCCCGCCAGGCTCCCGTATTTCCGCGCTAGCCAGCTGTGGAATGCACGGATAGTATGCTCGCAGAAGCAGACCAATCCATCAGCCTGTACATTCCAGCGGGTCTCATTCCAGGCATCCCATCCGATGAGATTCTCCGCCGAGCGATAGCGCTCAACGACGGCATTCAGGAAGCCGGACATGCGTTGCCAGACGGCGGGGTTATCGGTACACCCACCGGGGGTGATGCCGAAGTGGCACTCACCGCGATTCGAAGAGATGACAATCCGCCCCATATGGTCGATCATCTCCGACCCCGGCACTTCGCGGTGAATCCAATAGGGCTGTATCTCCGCCACCGTGCTGAGAATTACGCCCAGACCGTGTTTGGCCGCTAATGCCACCAGACGGTCATAATCAGCGAAGTTATATTCGCCCGGAGTCGCCTCCACCCATCCCCATATCACCCAGAGCTGCACGCAATTCAGTCCCGCGGCCTTTATTTGGGCAAAATCTTCATCCCAATGTTCTTCACGCGGAAATGGCGCACGGTAATACTGTACTCCCAGATTCATCACTCACCCCTTTTATGGTTGACATTCCTCTTGATAACGCGACCCAGACGTTTTTTCATCATTCGCTTTCGTTTCTTCCGTTCCTCTTCCTCATCAGCCAGTGCGTTCGCTTCATTCTCTTCGGCATCTTCCTCGGCACGGCGTTTGCGCTCGCGCAGGATTACTACCACTACCACCAGGATTGCGAAGGGGGCGAAGATTACCGGAGATCCCATCAGGTATATCAATGACATCCAGAAGGGGACGCCCTGTGCCCAGCGTTTAAGCCAGACCTCGGGCGTCAAGCTGGTGGTCGCTTTCAGTGCCGAGGGGAAATACTCGCCGTCCACCATGCGTGCCAGAATTTTCCGCAGTGCGCCGGGGTAATTGTTCTCCAGCCAGGCGATCATGGCGCGGCTTTGCAGATAGGCTGCGTCGCGGTTGGTGTCATTCTCAAAGCCGTGCTCCAGTTCATTCAGCGAGAGCACCCCCTGCTGATGCATCTGTTGAGCGGCGGCACCCAGGTTTCCCGGGTCTATCGGGTCGCTGCAGTGCCCGGCGATTCCCTCATCCACCCAGAGGGGAAGCAAGCTGATGTGGTCTCCGAGCAGTTGGTTGAGCAGGCTATGCGTTAGCTCATGTGCCAGCGTCCGCCGTAGTTCTGCTACAGTAGCAGTAGCATTCACGCGGATGGCCCCGCTGGGGCGGTAGGAGACCCCGCGCAGGTAGGGGTTATGCCCGGCGTCGGTCATAAATTCTACCGCATCAGTGTAGGCATACACCTCAAATGGCCCCGGTTGCGCCACCCCCAGGATAGCGGCGATGCGCGGCACGTCGTTTTCCGCCAGCGAAGCTACCAGTCGGGCGACATCCTCCTGCCCCGGATGGACAGAGACATTTACCGTGGTGCTTTTGTACGTCTCCCACTGCTGTGCCTGTGTGAGGAACGAGCAACATATGAGTGCCAGCATGACTACAAATAATCGCATATCCATGCTAGTATAACGTGAATAGTTGCTAGTCGCTAGTCACTAGTTATTTGTTAAGAGACAGGAGATGATATGACGACAATATCTTTGCGTATCCAGGGGATGACCTGCGGAGGCTGCTCATCGCGTATCGAACGGCGTCTGGCCGCTGCACCGGGGGTAACTTCAGCCAAAGTAGACCTGGCCAGCACCATCGGCGAATTCACCTTCGACGAGACAAAGATAGACACCGCGGAGATCAAGCGGATAATTGGGGTACTCGGCTTTGTCGCGAATGATATGGGGTGAATGTCGGAGCCTTTGCACCACGCCCTTGGGACGTGGTGCATCAATTATTATTCAATTTCCCGAGTAGTTTCCGCATCCACCACCGCGGGTACTTTCTTCAGCAGGAAGAAGCCGATGATGCCGGCTATTACCAGGATGATCGAGATTACCTGTGCGGGGGAGAGGATGCTGGTGAAATTGGGGTCTGGCTCGCGGAATATCTCCATCACGAAGCGTTCCACGCCTTCGAGCATCAGCAGCACCATCATCAGGCGTCCAGCGCGGCCCAGGCTTTTCCCACGGGAGAGCAGCAGCAGGATGCCAAACATCACCAGCCCCATCGCCATAGCAAAGAGCTGGGTGGCATAGACGTGTACGATGGGCACGCGTCCCATGAAGGCAGGGAAAGTAACAGCTATAGGGGCATGGAACCACTCCGGTGCCGGTTTGCCATAGCAGCAACCGTTGAGGAAGCAACCCATACGCGTGATAGCATAGCCGATAGCCAACCCCGGTGCCATAGTGTCGGCCACACGCCAGAAGTTGAGCTTATTGATCCAGACATAAATCCACGCGGCGAAGACGCCACCGATGAAACCACCGTGGAAGCTGAGGCCGCCCATGCCTTCCTGCAGTATCGCACGGTCAATAATTGGCGGGTGGGCACCGCTGCTGTCTTTGGTGATCAGCACGTACATCAGCCGCGCACCGATGATGGCACCGATGAGGATAATAAGCCCCAGGTCGATGATATTCTCGCTGGGGATGCCGCGACGGATGCCCAGGCGGATGGCGGTGAAGGTACCGGCCAGGAAACCCAGGGTGAGCATGGCTCCATAGGCGTTGATGCGGATAGTGGGAAACAGCCCCAGCAGTGCCAGCGGGACAAAGGCCACCGCCAGCGTCACCAAGGCGGTGACGTAGTGATCCTTCGTCAATGGCTCACGACGGCGGACTATCCAGAGCCAGATGCCGATAGCAAGTGCAACAACCAGCAGCAATACCACCCTGGTCAGCAGATCAGGGGTAGGGAACGAAAATAATACGGGTTTCATATGGAAGTACCTTCCGGTGTTGGGTGTTTGCTTTCTGCAGTGATAATCGTTATCACCAGCATTAACACTCCGATTACCACGGCAATATCTGCGATATTAAAAACTGGCCAGTGCAGTGACCCCAGATGGAAGTCGAGAAAGTCAGTGACATGGCCCAGCCGGAATCTGTCTATAAGATTACCAATTGCGCCCGCTATAATCAAGCAAAGTGACGATAAACCGCCACGAAAAGCCAGATATGGGCGTACCAGATAGCAAAAAGCTATCAGCACCACAATATTTATCAACAGAATCAGCGGCACGCCGAGGGTAGCACCCTGGCTGAAGGCCACCCCCTTATTGATCTGGTAGGTGATATCGAAAAAGCCGGGGATAATCGAAATACCCTTGCCTATGGTGACAAAGCGCGTGATTATCATCGCTTTTGTGATCTGGTCGAGGGCCGTCAGTGCAAGAATTGCGCAGACGGCCCAGATGATTTTCCGCTTATTCACCGGTTAGCGTCCTTCATGGAAGGCCTGGCAATCGCGGCAGAGAGATGCCCAGGGGAGTGCTTCCAGACGTTTTGCGTTGATTTCCACGCTACATACGTCGCAGATACCATAGGTACCCTCGTCAATTTTCTCCAGCGCGGTGTTTACTTTCGTCAGCAAGCTCTGGATATTACTTTCCAGCGCCAGATCTTTCTCACGCTCAAATGTCTCTGATGCCATATCGGCCGGGTGATCATCGTAAGATGAAATCTCCGCGGCTTTCTCGACATCTGCTGCCAAGGCGGTACGCTCGATTATTTCATGCAGTTCCGCTTCCAGGCGAATTTTCTCATCCATAATCCGCTTTTTTACAGCTTCCAATGGATCGACTATCTCATCATCTTTCTTTGCAGGTGCCATTATATTCTCCTTTATTGAATATTTTCATCGTATAATCTCCACTTTGACTACTTCAATGCATGATTTCACTCAAATCTTACTTGAGCCATGCCCTTCAGCAGTGAAAGTGCGAATTATTATACCGTAGAACAGACGAATCTAAACTGAGTAAGATATTCGCGATAGGAGTATCTTTTTTAGCGCCCGTCCTGTTCGCCCAGCCGTGAACGACTGGGCTAGTGGGCTACGCCGATCGTCCTTCGGACGGGAACGCTTGCCCTTAATCGTTCCGCCCGAAGGGCGATTGGCCGAAGGCCCTCTAGCCTGGTCGTTCACGGCCAGGTAAGGGAGGACGGCTTGTCACTAAAAACGATACTCCTGATATTCGCGATAACAGCAAAATAAAAACTCATATCGTCAATTCGACACCGTGGGGCTATATTTCCTTCTTCTGTGCGAATATTTTCTACTTTAATATTGGGCGGGGGTATTCCCTCATAACGTGTGATTATGGTAGACTAACCGTAGTATCGCAGGGTAACCTGTGGTCAGACCGAAGAGGAGCACTAATGTCTGACGAGTTTGCAGAAGACTTCGCCGCTGAAGTCGATGATTCAGTAGTAGCCGAGGGTGGCATTGTCACCGAGGGCGCGAGTAGCGATTACGATAAAATGTGGGATAACCTCGAAGAATCCCGCAAATCGCAAGTCACACTTTCTTCCACCGTGGTTGACGCGGTGAAGGGTGGGCTGGTCATTGACCTGGGTGTACGTGGTTTTATCCCAAAATCTCAGATCGCCACCCGCGACCTGAATGACCTTGAACGCTACATCGGTCAAACGGTGCAGTTCAAGATATCCGAGGTCGACAAAGAAAAGGGTCGTGTGATCTGTTCCGAGCGTCGTGCCGACGATGAAATTCGTTCTGCACAACGCAAAGAACTAATGAAAAACCTGAAACCCGGCCAAATGGTCGATGGTGTGGTGCGTCGTATCACCGAATTCGGCGCGTTCGTCGACATCGGCGGAATTGACGGGCTGCTGCACATCTCCGATATCTCCTGGGATCATGTGGAGAAAGCGGAAGAGTTCCTGCAGATAGACCAGCAACTGCAGCTGAAGGTGTTGCGCGTCGAACAGGATGGCAAACGCATCTCCCTCGGCCTGAAGCAGCTGGAAGATGACCCCTGGACGGCAGCCTTCAAGCAGATGCGCGAAGGTTCCATCATTGATGTCACCATTACCAAGCTGGAAAGCTTCGGAGCTATCGCGCTGGTGATGAAAGGCGTAGAAGCCACCATCCCCACGCGGGAGATGTCCGAACGCCGTATCGAAACGCCAGCAGAAGCCGTATCCGTGGGCCAGGAAGTGACCGCCAAAATAATTGAATTCCGCCCGCGCGATCGCCGTATGACCCTGAGTATCAAGCAGGTAGCGCGTGACCGCGAACGCAACGAGACGCGCGAATTCATGCAAAAACAGAAAGCAGAGACCATCGCCACCCCTACCCTGGGTGACATGTTCGGCGATGTCTTCAGCAAGTTGAAGAAATAACACCTAACCCCCAGCCCCTTCCCTACGAGGGAAGGGGGGCCAATAGAGAGAGAACACGTAGAAGTAGATTCATTCATTTGGACACCCCCTTCCCGCGCCGGGATGGGGGCCGGGGGGTTAGGTAGACCAAGGCAAAGCGCCCTATCCTATAGCATTAAGAAGATTTTTCAGCAGGGTTAGTAGTTAGCGATCAAACTAACTGCTAACTTTTTTCTCATTAAGGAGTGCCACAGTGTTTCGTAGTGTAGCTTCACAGGTATCGTTCCCGAAATTAGAAGAAGAGGTTCTCGCCTGGTGGCGTGAGGCCGATGTGCCGCGCCGCGCCATGAGTGGCACCGAGGATGGCCCGGATTTCATCTTCTTTGAAGGCCCTCCCACTGCCAATGGCCGCCCCGGTGTGCACCACGTGCTCGCGCGCGCTTTTAAGGATATCATGCTGCGCTACAAGCGCATGAATGGCTTCCATATCATCGGAGCGCGCGGCGGCTGGGATACGCAGGGATTGCCGGTGGAGCTGGAGATTGAACGCGAGTTGAAGCTGGAAGGCAAGCACGACATCGAGCAGTACGGCATCGCCCCCTTTAACGAGAAATGCAAAGGCAGCGTCTTCCGCTATGTGCAGGAATGGGAGAAGATGACCGATCGCATCGGTTACTGGATCGACCTGGAAAACCCGTATATCACCTACAAAAATGAGTATCTGGAATCCAACTGGTGGATTCTGAAGAACCTGTGGGATCGCGGGCTGCTCTACCGCGACTACAAGGTGAATATGCACTGCCCGCGCTGCGTCACTACCCTAAGCGACCATGAAGTGGCGCAGGGGTACAAGGATGACACCGAAGACCCGAGCATCTGGCCGAAGTTCAAGGTGGCACGCGTAGACGGGCAGCTGCCCGCTCCACTGGCGGGGCTGGATGGCGATGTCTATTTCCTCGCCTGGACGACCACCCCGTGGACGCTGCCTGCCAATGTGGCGGTGGCAGTGAAGCCCGAGGGCGACTACGTGGCCGCGCA
Source organism: Armatimonadota bacterium (assembly GCA_038215455.1). GTDB lineage: Bacteria > Armatimonadota > Hebobacteria > CAIYQO01 > CAIYQO01 > CAIYQO01. The sequence goes on along the minus strand of JBBQQW010000087.1, from coordinate 2,749 downwards.
ACTGGGCGAAGAGACCTTTGTGCTGGCGGAAGCGCTAATGACCGCCAATCTCGGCGAGGAGGCGACGATTATCCGCCGCTTCACCGGTGCCGAGCTGGCCGGTATCGTCTATGAGAACCTGTATCCCGGCGTGCCCGGTGCAGGTGTGGCTACCGATATGAGCAAAGCCTACACGGTTGTCGCCGATGACTACGTGAGTCTGGGCGACGGCACCGGTATCGTACATATCGCCCCCGCGTATGGTGACCTGGAGATCGGACGGCGGCATGGGCTGCCCACGCTTTTCTCGGTAGACCTGCAGGGGAAAATGCTACCAGAGCTGGCGCAGTTCGAGGAGCGCTTTTTCAAGGATGCTGATTCGCATATCATCCGTGAGCTGAAAAGCCGCAACCTGATGTTCAAGTCCGCGCGTACCAAGCACACCTATCCGTTCTGCTGGCGCTGCAGCACCGCATTGCTCTTCTACGCTAAAACCAGCTGGTATATCCGTACCACTGCGGTGAAAGATCGCCTTATCAGCGGCAACCAGGAGATCACCTGGCAGCCGGAGCATATCAAAAACGGGCGCTTCGGCAACTGGCTGGAGAATAATATCGACTGGGCCATCAGCCGCGAGCGCTACTGGGGCACGCCGCTGCCCATCTGGGAATGTGCCTGCGGGCAGCAGGAATGTATCGGCAGCGTGGCAGAATTGATGGAGAAGACCGGTAGAGATTGCTCCGAGCTGGATCTGCACCGCCCTTACATCGATGAAGTGACCTGGCCCTGCAGCAAGTGCGGGGGCGAGATGCACCGCCTGCCCGAGGTGCTCGACGCCTGGTTCGACAGCGGGGCCATGCCGGTGTCGCAGTGGCATTATCCCTTTGAAAACAAGCAGTGGGTGGACGAGCATCAGGTGCGCCAGGCGGATTTTATCTCGGAAGCAATCGACCAGACGCGCGGGTGGTTCTACAGTCTGCATGCGCTGTCCACTCTGCTCACGGGGGAGCCGGCGTTCAAAAACGTCATCTGCCTCGGGCATATCCTTGATGAAAAGGGCTTCAAAATGTCGAAGTCCAAAGGGAATGTGATCGACCCGTGGGAGATTATCGACACACACGGCGTCGACGCGCTGCGCTGGTATCTCTTCACCTGCACTCTACCGGGCAACCCGCGCCGTTTCAGCGGGCTGCTGGTGGCGGAGTCAGTGCGCAAATTCCTGCTCACGTTGTGGAACACCTACAGCTTCTGCGTTACCTATGCTAATCTGGACGGCTGGACGCCGGGCGAGGTGCCGACGGAGCTGGCGAAAATCGACAAATGGGCGCTTTCACGGCTTCAATTAGTCATCGGCGAAGTGACCGAGCACCTGGAGCACTACCGCGTCACCGAGGCGGGCCGCGCGGTGGAGGAGTTCGTCGATCTGCTCTCCAACTGGTATCTGCGTCGCAATCGCCGTCGTTTCTGGAAGAGCGAGGCGGACGCCGACAAACAGGCGGCATATTATACGCTCTACACCTGCTTGCTCACGGTGGCGAAGCTGACCGCGCCATTTGCGCCCTTCATCAGCGAGGAGATCTACCGCAACTTGACCGACGGGCAGGGTGGGGCGGAGAGCGTCCATCTGGCCGCATGGCCCGTGGTGGATGCGAGTCTGCTCGACACGCAACTGGACACCGACATGTCGGTGCTGTTGAAGACCGTGGAGCTGGGACGCTCCGCACGTGCCGAATCCGGCTGGAAGATCCGCCAGCCACTGGCAGAGCTGCTGGTACACGTGCCTGGTGATGCCGAGAAAGCGAGTCTGGCGCAGTTTATCGAAGTATTGCGTGATGAGCTGAATGTGAAAGATGTACGTTTCCTCGATGGCGAGAGCGGGCTGGTGAAGTACAGCTTCAAGCCGAACTTGCCGGTGGTAGGGCGCAAATATGGCAAGCTGGTACCCGCCATGAAAGCGGCCCTGTTGCTTATCGACCAGCCGACCGCGCAAGCGATGGTGGCCGCAGCAAAAGCCGGCGAGAGCTTCCCGCTCACCGTCGCTGGCGAAGTGATGCAGTTCACTGGTGAAGAGATTCTCATCGAGACCTCCTCCCCCGAAGGTTTCGCCGTAGCAGAAGACGGCGGCTACGTGGTGGCGCTGAATACCGAGATCACCGAGGAGCTGCGCCGCGAAGGGTTGGCACGCGACCTGGTGCGCGCCGTGCAGGATGCGCGCAAAGACGCCGCCCTGCAGATCAGTGACCATATAACGCTGACATTGCAGATGTCCGAGGAGCTGGCAACGGCCATCGCCGACAATCTAGCCTATCTGATGTCCGAGACGCTGTCTGATGTGGTGAATTTCGACACCGTCCCTGCTGATGTATACAATGCGACGGTAGAGTTGGGGGGCGAGGAGATGGTGGTGGGGATTAGTGTGATTTAGTACATTATTGGACGGGCTACTACGGGAAATAGTCAAATAATGTGTAGCTAACATAGCCCCGGGGGAAGCCCGGGGAAGGAATCAAAGCTATTTGTTATACATTCAAAAAGCAAACCCCGCGCCCGCCGTGGCGCGTTTTTACAATTCTCCCTAATAATAGCCAAAATCGTCAATAATTATGACAGGTATTGGCAGTAATCGGTAATAATTATTACCGATTACGTTGATATGGTGCAGAAGCATCTTCCATATGTCAAATAAGAAGGACAAAAATTATGCCCTGGTACATAGTAGAATTCCCGCTGGTAGAAGAGCTGTGCGAGGTGGCGGCGGAGACGTTGCGCA
>JBBQQW010000086.1:0-10873 GCA_038215455.1 Armatimonadota bacterium | reverse complement strand
GGATCGCCCGGAGGCGATAGCCCGCATGAAGCGTGCCCTGCGTGAGACGGTAGTGGAAGGCTTGCCTACCACCATCCCGCTCTTCCTGCAGATTCTCGAAGACGAGGAATTTATCCGTGGCGAGATCAATACCGATTTCGTCCCGCGCAAATTCCACACGTGATCGGAAAACCTAACCCCTATCCCCTTCCCTCCAAGGGAAGGGGTGACTAGTTTGTTGAAACTAAAAGGTTGAAAATGGATAAAAAGCAACGGCATCTGGGGCGCGAATTGGCGCTCCAGTGGCTCTTTCAAATAGATATGGCACGGCTGAAGCCTGAAGAAGTGATGGCTACTGTACCGGATGCATTGGAAGAGTGGTTTGAACAAACGATCACCACGCAGGAAGAAGCGCTGGAATTCGCCCGCAAACTGGTGAATGGCGTTATCCAGGAGCGCCGCCATATCGACGAAGTCATCACCCGCTTTGCCAAAGGCTGGTCGATAGAACGCATGGCCGGCGTGGAGCGCAATGTGCTGCGCCTGGCGATCTACGAAATCCACGAAGTCCCCGACATCCCCATCAGCGTCACCGCCAACGAAGCGGTAGAAGTGACGAAACGCTACGGTGCCGAAGAGTCCGCCAAATTCGTCAACGGCATCCTCGGCAGCTTCATCCGCTCCCTGGAAATACCGGAGGGTAAGGAAAAAGAAGGGGAGTAGTAAATATGAGCAAAAATGTCGAGAAAGACATGCCTAGTCATATTTCGCCATTCGAGCGGATAAAGCGAGTAAATGAGACAGATAACGAATATTGGGAAAGTCGTGACCTGGCAGAACTCCTCGAATACACACAATACAGAAATTTCGAGGCTGTTATCGAAAAGGCGAAGCTGGCTTGCATCAATAGTGGACATAGAATTGAAGATCATTTTGCTGACGTCAGCAAAATGATCTTCATTGGCAAAGGTGGCCAGAGGGCTGTTAGTTCGATTCTAATGTCTCGGTATGCCTGCTACCTTACAATCCAAAATGCTGATCCTCAAAAAGAAATCGTCGCGCAAGGGCAGACCTATTTCGCTATCCAGACTCGTCGGCAGGAATTAGAGGATGAACTGCTCGAGGATGAACGACGGATAATTATACGTGAGGAGATCCGTCGTCATAATGTTCAACTTGCCGATGCAGCAAATAACGCGGGGGTAGTCGAACCAATCGACTATGCTATCTTTCAAAATCATGGCTATATGGGTCTTTACGGTGGATTGAAACAAAATGACATCCATCAGCGAAAAGGCCTAAAGAAAAGTCAGAAAATTCTTGATCACATGGGTAGCGCTGAGTTGGCCGCAAACCTGTTTCGCGCAACCCAGGCGGAAGAAAAACTGCGTCGTGATAGAGTCAAGGGAAAAGACGAAGCAAACAAGACACACCACGAAGTGGGCTTGAAGGTACGCCAGACAATCAAGGAACTGGGCGGTACCATGCCAGAAAATTTACCGACCGTTGAAAGTATTAAGGAAATCGAGGCCAAACAGCGCAAGCAACTGCATAAGAATAATAAGCCTAAAGAATAGGGAAATCCGGCTCTATGGGGAGTAGCCCGGGAAGCTGGGCGATATTTAAGCCACAGAGGGCACAGAGTATTTTTCTCTGTGCCCTTTGTGCTATCAATAGTAGAAGTTACAGCAGTTGCGTTGGCGTCTGCAGCACTTCGGCGAAGGCGTTGAGGAATTTTGCGGCTACGGCTCCGTCTACTGCGCGGTGGTCGAAGGAGAGGGTGACACCCATTACTGACTTGATGACGATCTGCTCACCTTCCACGGCGGGGACTTTATTCACCGCGCCCACGCCCATGATGGCTACCTGCGGGGGTTGCACCACGGCTATCAGGTAGTTTACGCCGAACATGCCGACGTTAGAGATGGTGAAGGTGCCGCCCATGCTGTCGCGTGCGCGCAGGCGTTTCTTGCGCGCCAGGCCACCTTTGTCGCGCACTTCTTGTGCGATCTCGCCGATGGGGCGGGTGTTGGCATTGCGGATCACCGGCACCAGGATGCCCTCGTCACCTTCGATGGCTACTACCACACCGACATTCACCTCCGGCTGCAGCACCACTGCGTTATCCTCGAAGGTGGCATTCACACCCGGCATCTTCTGCAGCGTCAGCGCGGCGGCTTTCAGCACCAGGTCGTTGACAGAAATCTTCTCGCCCGTGTCATTGCCGTGCCCACGGGTGTTGAATTCACTGCGGAACTTCAGCGCGGTGGTCATGTCCACATCCATCATCACATAGGCGTGCGGCATCGTGGTTTTGCTCAATACCATGCGCTCGGCAATCGCTTTTCGGATAGGCGACAGCGGTACAATCGTCGGCTGCGGGGTATCGTTTACTACTTCACTCACAGGTATAAACTCCTCTGGTTTCGGGTGCCTATATTATAACCAAATATTGGCATCATGTCCTACGGCAAGCTGAAACATGCCAGCTTCTGCTTATTGCGCACGATCAGGTAGCCGTTGGCGATGATGGGGGCAGTCCAGCTTTCGTTACCGCCCAGCGGGGTGAATCGCCCCAGCTCTTGATAGCTACTGGGCGAGAGCGCTGCCATGGTCAGGGCACCGGAACTTCCACTCATGGCGATAATGGTACCATCTGCACCACAGACGCCACCTTTCTCGAAGCCTTGCTGTCGCCACTTGGTTTTTCCAGTCGCCAGCTCGATGCAGACCAGATCACCGGGGTCGGTTGTACCATATACGTGGCCATCCGCCAGCAATGGCGTGCTGAAATGGCTGTGCATCTCTTTGTTCTCCCAGCGGGCACTCGCGCTGCTGCCTTTGACGTCAACCAGGGCACAACCGCGCTTATAATTGCTGGTGATGAATACGCTATCGCCGCTCACCAGTGGGGTGGCCGCATTGACGTCATGCTGGGTAACCCAGGGGAATTGCCAGATGACGCTGCCACTGTCTGCGGCAACACCGATGAGATTCTTCGCGGTGAAAATAACATACTGCTGCTTCCCGTTCAGTGTCGCGGCCACCGGCGTGGCATAGCCGGGTATATCACTCCCGCCACCACGCCAGCGAGTGGTGCCGGAATTTTTATCCAGTGCTACCACCCCGGCATTGGCACCACCCGGGCAGACAATAACGTTGTCGCCATCTACCAGCGGTGACGCGGTGTATTCCCATTGTGGCTTCTTTCCGCCGAAGCTCTTCACCATGTCACACTCCCACTTCAGCGTTCCGGTCGCCGCATCCAGGCAACGGACAATGCCAGCGGAGGAGATGAAATATACTTCACCAGCGGCAACACTGGGCGTGGCACGATTGAAGCCGTAGTTCTCGCGTGAACTTGTCGGATATGCCTGACGCCATTTCTCCGTGCCGGTATGCACATCCAGCGCCCGCATGACATCCTGGTTACCAGTATGGTCGACGATATAGAGCACACCGCCCGCAACTGCCGGGCCGGCGTGGCCTTTGTCATCCAGGTTCACCGCCCAGCGCTGCGTCGGTGGTTTACTCCAGTTTTTCGTCAATTTAATCCCCGGGGCGATGCCATCTTTATTCGGCCCAAGGAAGTTAGGCCAGTCGGTTCCACTAGCGACAGTAGCAGGCGGTGTCTGCACTATTATTGGTACTGCAGGTACATCGGCAGCCTTCTGCGTCGCTGTACTGGGGTTACCAGAGGATATCGGCGGGGGTGTCGTCACACTCTTTTTGCCACAGGAAGAGCAACAGAGCAGCATAATTAGTGCGGATAATACGGAAATAATTCGCATAAAATACCTCCTGCAGTGAATTATACCTGCTATTACCGACTTTGGGGAGTAAAATACGCAAAAGGAAAGCGAAGCATGCTCGTAGCGATGCTTCGCATTCCTTTTAATACCTTGGTCACTTTTCCCGGGGTCATCCAAATCTTTCCGGGTGTCTGCGGCCGCAATTAATGAAGAAAACTCTTCTCGTACTGCGGGGGTGGGTTCGAAGATCGAACAATATCTCCCGCCAAATTAACGATGCTAATTGCAGGTAAGCATAACTTCAAGCGACCAGGCGCTTTTATCGTGTTTATTTGTTCTTTCTCCTTTCTCAGCCTTCCAAACAATGGACTTTACTTCATAACACCTTCGGCCATCGGCGCGGGTTCCTGACTCTAGTCAATTCTTCCGCATCATGTTTCGCCTTTACTGGCCGCGTCCTTTGTCTGTCCTCAATGGACTGTATCTATTTATACCACTATTTCTCGGATTTATACGTATATTCTTAGCACATTCAGGAAATTTTTCAAAAAAGGTTTCCCACAGGGATTTCGCGAAGAATAATAGGAGAATCACCGAAAGGAAATGCACGATGAGCGACCGCCTTGAAGAGATATTTGCCATGCAGCAGACGCTGAATCAACGTATCGGCGTGGAGACAGAGGGCATGGATGAGGAAACGCGCAAGCTGTGGATACTGAACTATGTGCGTGCCATGAACCAGGAGCTGGCCGAATTAACGGACAGTGTGCCCTGGAAATGGTGGGCGAAATATCAGCAATTTGACGAGCAGAACTGCCGGGTGGAGGTGGTGGATCTATTCCACTTCCTGGTCTCCATGGCACAGGTGCTGGGGATGAGCGCCGAGGATATCTACCAAGCGTATCTGAAGAAGAATGCCGTGAACATGCAGCGACAGGAGTCTGGCTACACCGTTAAAGACGAAGAGGACAGCAGGCACATATAACAATGACACATGAACTACAGCTATTGCTACTATTGGCAGTAATAATACTGATGGCGAAGTTCGCCGGGCATCTTTCCAAACACGCAGGGTTGCCCACGGTATTTGGCGTTATTATGGTGGGGGTGATCCTCGGCCCGGCAGTATTGAATATGCTGGCATGGCCACCCTTCGCGTCTGCGCAGGATTGGCTGCATGAGTTAATGGTGGTATTTGCCAATCTGGGCGTGCTATTACTCATGTTCATCGCCGGGCTGGAGACAGACACCAAAGAGTTGCGTCGGGTAGGCGGTGCCGCCACCTGGGCGGCGATTTTTGGGGTACTTTTTCCACTCTCCTTTGGTGTGATGCTAGCGCGTGCTTTCGGGCTACAGTGGAGCGAGGCATTTTTCATTGGGGCGGTGCTCACCGCTACCTCCATCTCTATCTCGGCGCAGACGCTGATGGAAATGGGCAAGCTGGGTAGCCGTGCCGGGATGACGATACTCGGGGCGGCGGTTATTGATGACATACTCGGTATTCTCATTCTCTCCTTTGTGGTGGCGCTGGCCACTCCCGCTGGAGCCGCTTCAGTGTCGCTGGCACATCTGCTGGCGGTACAGTCAGCCACCTTGCTGGGGATACCGGCGGCGGTGGGTATCTTGCAGATTATCTGCGTGCTAATCCTGATGCTGATCTTCTTTGCTCTGGCCATACTGGTAGGAAAGAACCTGGATAAATTGCTGGCCTGGACAGAAAAAATGCACGCGGCGCATATCATCCCAGCCACGGCACTGTTCCTCCTGCTGCTTTTCTCCCTCGGGGCTGCGTATCTGGGACAGGTGGCGGCCATCACCGGGGCATACATCGCTGGTGTGATGCTGGCGCGGACGAAATACCATGATGAAATTATGCGCGCAATTGCTCCGTTCACCTACGCACTATTTGTGCCGATCTTCCTGGTGAATATCGGACTGGGGGTGGATGCTAACGCTTTCAGTGGGGGCAACTGGACTTTTATCATACTTATTGTGCTGGTGGCAATCGTTACCAAAATTATCGGTTGCTTCATCGGCGCGAAAGTCGTTGGCTTCTCTGCTGCTGATTCCTGGCGTGTGGGATTCGGTATGGTTTCGCGCGGTGAAGTGGGGTTGATTATCGCCCAGGTGGGGCGTGAGGCGGGATTACTGGGTGCCGCACAATATACCGCCATGATAATCATGGTGCTGGCCACCACGATGATAACTCCGGTGCTATTGCGCCTTAGTTGGCGGGGAGAAAATCTGGTGCCACAAAACTCCGACTCTGGTGTCGAATAAGAAAGCAATTAGATGGAATCAGTAATGAAGCGCACTTCATTACTTGTGGAATAAAAACTGATACCGTATCTATGGGGGTTAGCCTTGGTCTACCTAACCCCCCGGCCCCCTTCCCGGCGCGGGAAGGGGGAGGATGATCGTTTTTCAATGGATAATCATTGAATCGGCACCCCTTCCCTCGCAGGGAAGGGGCTGGGGGTTAGGTAGACCAATGGGCAAAGCGCCCACAAAATATTTTTTCGTAGAAGGATACCATACGCGTGCAAACAGAAAATGATTCCCATGAAGAAGTACCCTCGGCACAGGTAGGACAGCGGATTATGCGCGCCACCGGAGCATTGATGCTCATTCAGGTGGTGATGAAATTCTTCGGCCTCATCGAAAAAATGATCCTCGGCCATCTTTTTGGCACATCATTCTTCACAGATGCCTACAGCCAGGCGCGCGACATAGCTTTTTACGTCTTCCAGATGGTAGACCAGGTGGTGATGCACTCCTTCTTGCCGGTATTTGTGCAAAATATCCGCGAAAAAGGGGAGAAAGATGCCTGGCGTCTGGCCAGTACCGCCATCAATATGCTCATCATCCTGATGGGCATCGTCGCGGTAACGGGCGTATTCTTCATGCCCGATATGATGCACTTCTTCGTGCCCGGCTGGTATACCGGCAACCCCAAGCAGAATCCGGAACTGATTCCGCTGACAGTTCAATTGGCACGCATGATGCTGGTGGCGGTGGTATTCATGTCCACCACTTCACTCACCTACTGCCTGCTCAACTCCTACAAGAAATTCGCTTTGCCCGCCGCGGCAGATATCGTGCTCAAGGGCACCGTGCTGGTTTTCGCCGTCTTCTTCGCTGGCTCCTGGGGGCCCTACGCGCTGGCGCTGGGCTTCATCATCGGTGCAGTAGGAAAATTGGCGGTACATGCCTTCGGCCTGCGGGCGCAACTGGTTAATTACCGGCCAGTGCTCGACCTGAAGAACCCGGGATTGAAGAAGTTCGGCTTGCTCGCCGCTCCACTGCTGGTCGGCGTTATGGGTTCTATAGTACGGCAGATGTTCGATAACGGCTTCACTTCGTCTTTGAATGAAGGCAGCATGTCGGCGTTGAAGTTCGCCCGCCAGCTTTGCGACATGCCGGTGCAATTCTTCCCCTTCGCCTTCGGGATCGCCCTCTTTCCCTTCCTGGCGGATATCGCTGTCAGCGGTGATAAGGAACGCCTGCGCACCATGCTGATGACGGTGACGCGCATGATGATCATCATCTTTGTGCCCATCACCGTGCTGCTCTGGATGCTACGTATCCCCATCGTCATGGCGGTATTCGGCCCCAAAGCGATGGCTACCGTGGAACCGCTGCAGATCTACGCGCTGGGAATGCTCATCAATGCACTGGAGATCGTGGTACTGCAGTTCTTCTTCGCCATGTCCGAGACGCTGTGGCCCACCATCATCGGGTTGGTGATTATCCCCTTCCACATTATGGTATCCTGGCTGGGCGTGTATCAGTGGCACCTGGCCACGGTGGGTATCGCGCTGGCGTTGTTCATCTCCAAAGGCACCAAAGTCATTATCCTCTATGGCTTGATTCGCCAGCGTCTGGGCACGCTGGAAATGAAGAAGACCCTGTGGACTCTCGCCAAGGTTGTCGTGGCGCTACTGCCGATGCTGGTGATACTATGGCTGGCGGTACACTACCTCCCCAACCCGACAAAGGTGGTCGGCAGCAAACTGGCGCTCATCAAAGCGATGTCAAAATTCGGCGTGGCTGGTTTAATGGCATTAGCGATGTACTTCATCGCACTATACTATTCAGGAGTCGACGAAATGAGCCTATTAGTGGCCAAGGTGCGCGGAAAACTGCGACGGTAGCTTCACTGCCCCTTGCCCACCCGGCCATTTTCCCGGTAGACTATCCGTATGAATAATAATGGCGTTAAAATCGTGGTTTTTGACATCGGCGGGGTGATGATTGAGCTGGCGCATAGCTGGGCAGCGGCGTGTGAATTTGCGGGCATAGACTACCGCCCCTTCGACATCACACCTGATACTCAACAAAAAATTGCGCAGCTATTAATTGAAACAGAATCTAATAAGATCACCACTCGTGAGTTCATGCAACAACAGCTTCCACTGTATGGTAATCTGTATTCACCGGAGGAGTTCGAGCGCATATATACCTGTATCATCCAGGATGAAATCCCCGGCGTACTGGAACTCGTGCAGGAGTTGAATGCGGGTGGTCTGCGCACCGCCTGCCTCTCCAACACCAACGCACTGCACTGGCCAGCGCTGACTGACCCGGCACGATATCCTGCCATCACTGCCCTGGATGTGCGCTACGCCAGCCACCTGATGGGGGTATGCAAGCCTGACCTGCAGATCTACCGAATGTTAGAGCGTGAGGAGCATCTGGAGCCGCAGGAGATCCTCTTCTTCGATGACCGCGCCGAAAACGTGGAAGCCGCGGTGGCCGCAGGATGGCACGCGGTGCAGATTATGCCCGACACGCCAGCTGTCGAGCAGATGCGTCAGGCACTGGAGCAGCTCAACGCTTCGGCACTCCGCGCGTGACGGTGGTGTCGGGCTTCACCCAGCTGTGGATATGCCAGAGAACCACGCCGATGATGGCGAATTCCGGGTCACCTGCGGCGATGGGGATCGGCTGATACTTGGGATTGAAGGGCATCAGCACCAGCCGGTCGGCATCACGTGCCAGGCATTTGATGGTCACCTCGTCCCCCAATCGCGCCACTACTACCTGGCCGGAGTCGGCGCTATCCTGCCCGCGCACCCCCACTACGTCGCCGGGGAGCAGGTGTGGCCACATGCTGTCGCCCACCACATTCAACGTGAAATCCGTGCGTTCCGCGAACTCCTGCGCCACCGGGAAACTTTCCGTGGCGGCCATCGTCGCCAACCGCCAGTTACCGCCGGGCACCTCGCCCAATAGCGGTGAGGCAGCGAATGATGTGGAGAACTGCTGGGCCGCTGCCGCACGCGGTAGCCCAGTCACCTGCTGCATCGGAGGGTAATTCGCCGCCGCCAGCAAGGCAGCGGGGTCGATGCCGAGTGCGCCGGTGAATTGCAGCAGTTTGCCCATGCTGGGCGTCTGCCCCAGGCACATATTGCTGATATATCCGGGGCTGATACGGGTACGCTTTGCCGCCTCGCGCTGGGATATCCCCAGGCGAATGAGCGTGGTGGTCACTTCCCTACCGAATTCGCGTGATACAGCCATTTATTACCGGACTCCTGCGTTTATTATTAACTACAAACATCAGTTTGTCAAGTATTGAGAGCTTTATCAGCTTCGGCGTAGAGATTGCGGCGCTCCGTCTTCGCCACTACTGCCAATGAGCGCAGCACGGCGACGCAGTGGCGCGCCTCGGTATCATTCGGATCTACCCCGGCGTAACGTGTCCTGACATACAGCTCCGATATCTCCGCCACCAGCACGCCCATCGGTTCATTTATCTCGCGGAAATTCGCTTCAAATTCGCCCGCCGTCAATCCCGCTGGCTTCACCACACCCCATTGATCCAGCCAACGGTGCATACAGCGGTAGCAGGCATTGATCACCTGCTCTGCCTGTTTCGGCGTCATCTCTTCCTTCGGCAGGCGCGGCGGTCGTGGGCTGCGCAGATATACTATCAGGCCGATTATTCCCCCGAGTAAAAATATCACTATAATGGAATAGATACGGAAACGCAGATTGGTACGGAAGTTCGTCCACAGATTTGCGATAAAATCCTTCGCGTTGGTCAATCCGTCTACCACCCCACCCCAGATAGATTCCCACGCTGTAGGTATCGGAGTGGAGCCTGCCGTTGGATCGACGGTGTACCAGCCGTAATGAGATAAGAATACCTCTGTCCAGGCGTGTGCATCGTCTGCTTTCACAGTATATGTAGTTACGTTTGCTGGCACTTCTGGGCCAGTAGCCAGCTCTCCTGTAGCGAACCCCACCGTGAAACGCGCAGGAATATCAACCGAACGGCAGAGCATCGTCATAGCACCAGCAAAATAGACGCAATAGCCCCTTTTTGTATTGAAGAGAAAGTCGATTATCGGGTCTTCATTTTTCTTTGCTTTGCCCGGTTTCAAGGTGTATTTATAATTAGACATCAGATACATCTGGAATGCATTTATCACATTATAATCATACTTGTCATCATTTTTAATATTCTTCTCGGCAATAATTTCCAGCGCCTTTTCGTGAATTCTGCGGTAGAATTGTGCGGTAGGATCGTTGGGGTCTGCATTTTTACCCGGCATCTCAGTATTAAGTTTTCTCTCCTGGTCAGACAAACTCACCTCTTTGTCTAAAATCATATTCATGGGCGGCGGCTTGGTGATGGAGAGAACCTGGTACTTCTCGATTTTCTCATTGAATGACTTCTTCCGCGCCATAAATATCGAGCCGTCTTGCGCCATATTCGGCTGAAATGTAGCAAAATTAGAGCCATTTACCAGCACGGCCTGCGCGGCACAATGCACGGATTCGTCTGGGCCTGGTTGCACTGGTGTTTTCAACACTATTGTCTGAAACAATAAATCGCGCGGGAGTTCACTCCTTGCGCCTTTTTCACCCAAGCCAATTTCAATTTTTTTCTCTTTTATCCCAGCCAGTATCCCCGGGTCATAATCTTCGATACCTTGAAATAGTGCCGGTATTGCTATATCACCTTGTTCCACAAAGGGCTTATACCATCGTTCAGATATATTCTCCTGACCATCAGCCGTAAGTGTTTTAAGATCAGTTTGCTCCATATTCTTGATGGGAGATTCATATCCATTTTGTTTCTCCCAGCCGCCATTGTTGTAATTTGAATATGAGGTGGAGCGCCAAAGATATGC
>JBBQQW010000085.1:0-10884 GCA_038215455.1 Armatimonadota bacterium | reverse complement strand
CGGCATATTCTTTCACTTTGGCGGCATCGGTGCGGCGGCCCAGCACATTGCCCGCGTTCCACCCCATCGGGGGTGTCAGTCCTACTTTGTTCGCGCCCGCTACGAAGGTGATAGTGCGTGTGGCTCTTTCGCCCGCGCTGGTGACGGTGAAGGTGACAGGATACTCACCCGCAGTGGTGAGGGTACCGCTGATGATGCCGGTAGCCGGATCAAGCAGCAACCCCGCGGGCAGTTTATTGGCAGTAAAGACCAATGGTGCGGTGCCGGCGGTAGGGAGGTAAAACTGCAGCGGACGCCCGGGGGTGACCCCGGTGATATCCGGGCCGTTTATGCGCAACGAGGTAGAGTATTGGGAGTTGATTATCGGCTCTGCAGTGGAGAGTGCCGGCGGTGCCGGTGGGGTGATCACCTCTGGAGTCACCTTCGCCTCAGCATCCAGCCAGAGCAATGCCCCGGCCCAGTCGCCGTGGTCGCAGCTGATATTTCCGTTAGCATCGCCCAAATGCAGCCGCAGCGTGCGCACGCCGGTGAGATCGAGATCGATGAAGAAAGGTTTGTCGCCCCCCTTAAGTATGGGGGTCTCGAGCAGGCTCCTGCCGTCGGCGAAGACGGTAAAGGTGGCGGAACCCTGGTCGTTCACTTCATCATCAATGCCTACCATCGCCTGGAAACGGGTAACCACACCCTTTAAGTCAATGGTGATATTGCTTAAAGCATGAGTGCCCACCCCACGGGCATATACTTTTTTGTCCAATTTTATCGGATTGCCATCGATGGATTTGTCGACATGTGGCCTGCCCCACCCGGCAGTCATGGTAGTAATGTTAAGACTGCTGAGCCAGACAGTATGTTCCGGCGCATCTTTCGCGAGTAAATCCGCCTTAAATTCTTCTCCCCAGCTGACACCTGCCAGCAAGAGCAGGCACACCAGCGCCGATAATAGCCGTTTCATCCATTCCTCCGTAGTGTCGCAAAGCCAAAAACCTTTTCACACTATATTTATAGACACAGAATTACGGAGAAGGTTGTGCGGTAGCGGGGGAATTTTAGGATTATAATATCTCCCAGGGAGCAACTCAGTCCATTAACGCGTAAGTTTTCACCACGAAGTTGTGATGGAAGCTAGCCCATGGCGTATGCCCCTGGAGTATCGTTTTTAGCAACAAGCCGTCCCTTCGAGCCTGGCCGTGAACGACCAGGCTGGGAGGCCTTCGGCCAATCGCCCTTCGGGCGGAACCGTTAAGGGCAAGCGTACCCGCCCGAAGGGTGATCGGCGAAGCCTACCAGCCCAGTCCTTCAGGACTGGGCAGAAACGGACGGACGTTAACAACGCTAGCCCATGGCGTATGCCCCTGGCTATCTTCCGTCACTGCTTCGCAGTTGTTACTAGTAGAGTCCTACTCCGCGACCTTCTTCACCGCCTTCTTCCGCGGTTTCTTTTCAGCTACTACCGCAGTTTCATCGGCGGCTTTCGCCACTTTCTTCACTGCCGTCTTCCGCACTGCTTTCACCTTTTCCACTACTGGCTGCGGGGGCAGTATCTCTATTTCGCCTTCAGGCATAGGCTTGATGCTGCGGCAGCGGGGGAAGCCGCTGCAGCCGAGGAATTTGCCGCGTTTGCTGATGCGGATGGCCATGGGCTTGCCGCATTTTTCGCAGGCGATGGTCGTCAGTTGCGCGGGTTCTTTCTTCACCGGCACGGTGCCGTCTTCGTTGGGCATGGCCATGGTGCCCTTGCACTCGGGGTATTTGCTGCAGCCGTAGAACGGGCCACGGCGGCTTCTGCGCACTATCATCGGCTCGCCACATAGCTCGCAGAGCACTTCGGGCAGTGGCTCAGTTGGCTCTCCGCCTTCGCCATCCGCGTCCTTCTTCTCCTTGAAGAAATCCTCTTCCTGCGCGGTGAACTTACACTCGGGGAAGCCGGTGCAGGCGACGAATTTGCCGAATTTGCCCTCGCGCAGCGCCAGCGGTTTGCCACATTCCGGGCATACTTGCTCCAGCGCGACGTCCGGCACTTTGATACGCTCCATCTGTTCCCCGGCCAGCTCCAGCGCTTTGCTGAAGGGATCGTAGAAGCGCTCCAGCAGCGTCACCCAGTCTTCCTCGCCATTCTCCACGGCGTCGAGTTTGCCCTCCATGTCGGCGGTGAACTCCACGTTGACGATATTGGCGAAGTGCTTCTCCAGTTGTTCGTTCACCACCATGCCCAGGCCGGTGGGGTGGAAATTCTTCTTCTCCAGTGAGACGTAGCGGCGGTCCTGGATAGTGCCGATGATGGTGGCGTAGGTGGACGGACGGCCTACCCCGTGCGACTCCAGCGACTTCACCAGCGTGGCCTCGGTGAAGCGCGCCGGTGGCTTGGTGAAGTGTTGCTCGGGCAGCAGCTCCAGCAGGTCGAGCGGATTGCCCTCGCTCATGGGGGGGAGGAACTCCGACTCCTGCCGATCCGGTGAGAGCGTCAGGTAGCCGGGGAACTTCACGCGTTGCCCGTTGGCACGCAGCGTGTACACCCCCGCCTGCACATCCACCACCATCACTTCCAGCCGGGCGCTGGCCATCTGGCTGGCGAGGAAACGCTTCCAGATCAGGCGATAGAGCTTCAATTGGTCGGCGGTGAGGTGCGCGGCCATCATCTCCGGCGTGCGGAAGACGTCCGAGGGGCGGATGGCTTCGTGCGCGTCCTGGGCACCTTTCACGGCTTTCTGCTTGCGTTCTACCTTCGGCACATATTCTGCGCCGAACGTTTCGTTGATATATTTCAGTGCCGCTTCCTGCGCTTCCTCGGCGATGCGCGTGGAGTCGGTACGCATGTAGGTGATCAGACCGACGTGGCCCTCCTCGCCCATCTCCAGACCTTCATAGAGCTGCTGCGCCACCGCCATGGTGCGCTTGGCAGTGTAGCCAAAGGCGCGTGACGCCTCCTGCTGCAACGTGGAGGTGATGAAGGGGGGCATTGGGTTGCGCTTCTGCTCGGATACCTTCACCTTGGTAATGCGGTAGCTGGCTTCGCGAAGATCGGCAACTACGACAGCGGAGTCCTCCCCATTGGTCAGCTTGATCTTGTGCCCGTCGCGCTCGATCAGCTTGGCGGAGAAGGGCGTCGGCTCGGGTAGCTGCGGGGTGAGCTGGGCGATTACCGTCCAATATTCCTCGGTGATAAAAGCCTGAATCTCGCGCTCGCGGTCGCAGATCAGCTTCACCGCAGCGGACTGCACGCGCCCGGCGGAGGTGCCGCGGCGCACTTTCTTCCACAGCAGCGGGCTAAGCTGGTAGCCCACCAGGCGGTCGAGCACGCGGCGTGCCTGCTGTGCATTCACGCGCTGCATGTCGATGTCGCGCGGGTGCTCCAGCGCGTGGGTGATCGCCGACTTGGTGATCTCGTTGAACTCGATGCGCTTGGCGTCATGTAAGTTCAGCGCTTCATGCAGATGCCAGGCGATGGCTTCTCCCTCGCGATCCGGGTCCATTGCCAGGAAGACGACTGTCGCCGCTGCAGCCGCCTTGCGCAGTTTAGCCAGCGTTTCCGTCTTTTCCTTCATATTCACATAGGCAGGGGCGAAGTGATGCTCTACATCTACCCCCAGGCCGTCTTTCGGCAGGTCGCGCACATGCCCCATGGAGGCCATGACCTCGTAGTCGGCTCCCAGGTAATTTTTGATCGTCCGCGTCTTCGCCGGTGACTCTACTATAATAAGCGTTTTATCCGCCACAGTGTCTCCCTTTCGTCCATGCATGGACGGGAAAAATAGTACACACTTTCTCCGGTTACTGCAAGCGGCGGAGAATCCGAGCGCCTGCGTGGCCTGGATCTCTGTCCATGCCACATTTAAAATTTATGCAAAAAATAGCACAATTAGCTGTCATTAGATACAATAATGTACCCACAACCACCTATGATGGTGTTAAAATAGAGCAGTAATAAATGGAGGTGTAATATGCCACGAATAAATATTTTTCTTTCATCGGTAGCGATATTGGCGCTGGCCTGTCTCCCGGGGGCGGCACAATTGAAGTTGGCGTATGCACAAACCCCATACGTCGGGCCGCCGATATCCTACGAGATGAATATCAACCTGGTGCAAGGGGATATCATCCTCAGCTGTGAACTCCCGGCGAATATAAAAGATTTCAGTTACGCCGTGTTGCTGCTCGACAACCAGATGGCGGGCATGGCGGGCAACGTGCAGAACATAGAATTCCCCATTGATACCAACAAACTCACCGATGGCCTGCACACCGCCCGTGCCTTTTTCGTCGATACACGAGGGAATAAACAGTATTCCGGCGAGTTCTACTTTACGCCAGTTAACAAGGAGTCAAATCAACGCGTGAATAGTGCTACCACCCAGACCGCCCCTTCCATTTTAGAGTCGCTATGGGAAAGGTTTTGGGGAAGCTCATTATGAGTCTATCGCTGATGGGGTCGTAAACGGCTGGGCCAAGGAGGGCGGATTGCCGTTTAAACCGATACTCTTCACCCCAATATAGACTTTCCCCCGCGCGAGTGCTAAACTGATTTATCTTACCGCTACTGTAGCCAGAAGGTTCACGTGTAATGATAATCTGTGACGTATACCGCCCGGGGGAGAAGAAACTGGCGCGGATTAAGCAGGATGCCATCCCGGCAGCGCTGGCTGATCAGGAGACGTTGTTGTGGGTGGAGTTATCCGCTCCTGAGGATAGCGAATTAACCTGGCTGGCGGAGACCTTCTGCTTCCATCAATTGGCGATGGAGGACGTGCGTAATCCGCACCAGCGCCCGAAGCTGGACAGCTACGGCAGCTACAATTTCTTCGTGCTACGACGTATCGTCCACCACCCCAGAAGTCACAGCATCCAGTCCGAGCAGGTGGATTGCTTCATTGGCGCTAATTATCTGGTGGTGGTGCATCGAGCGGAATGTCCCGAGCTGGAGGCGGTACGCACGCGGTGGGAGCAGTTGCCCGTGCATCGTCGCATGAATCCGTCCTTTCTCTTCTACCTGGTGGCGGATGCCATTATCGACGCCTTCTTTCCCATCATCGACAGTATCGGTGATATCATTGATGAACAGGATCAGCTAATCTTCAACAAACCTGACCGGCGTTCTTTTGCCACTATCTTCCGGCTGCGGCGTAGTTTGTTGAATATCCGGCGTATCCTCGGTCCCATGCGCGATGCTTTCAACGAATACCTGCGTATCGAAGAAAGCGAGGGACCGGAGCCGGGCGAGGGTGTGCGCCTGTACTTTAGCGACGTCTATGACCACATACTGCGCCTGACCGACTTTGTGGATACTTACCGCGACATGCTTTCTGGCTCAATGGAGGCTTATCAGTCTTCTATATCCAACAAACTGAATGAGAATATGCAGCACCTTACGGTGGGGGCAACCGTGTTGGCCACCACCACGGCTGTCACCGGGTTCTACGGTATGAACCTGCGCGGATTGGGCATCGCATCCCCGGTGGAATATGGCAGTGGGATTGTAATGCTGGTCATCATTCTCATTACCCTCATCGAATTATGGTTATTCAAGCGCGCTGGTTGGCTATAGGCCACGCAGGAGTTGCCGGCAACGCCGGCGAATCTACCAGATGGGGGACGAACTATGAAAGCCGTAATTACCGTTGTGGGCAAAGACCGCGTGGGCATCATCGCCGGGGTGAGTAATATGCTGGCGGCCAACAACGTCAACATTCTCGATATCAGCCAGACCATCCTGCGCGATTTCTTTACCATGATCATGCTGGTAGAGATGCCCGCCGAGAACCCCTCCATCCCCGCGCTCGCCGCTTCCTTAGGCCAACTGGGCGCCTCCCTGGGGGTAGAAGTGCGCGTGCAGCATGAGGAGATATTCACGGCGATGCATCGGGTGTGAGGGTAATATGAACAACACATTGTATTATAGCGACAATATGGAGATTCTGACGCGGTATATCAAAGACGAGACCGTTGATCTGATTTACCTCGATCCGCCGTTTAACTCCAATGCGACCTATAACGTGCTCTTCAAGGAAGAGACGGGGGCGCAGGCCGCCGCACAAATCCTCGCTTTCGATGACACCTGGCACTGGGATCAGACGGCGGCGTCAGCCTACAAAGATGTCGTTGAGGCAGGTGGCCAGGCGTCGCGCGCCATGCAGGCGTTCCATACACTGCTGGGCAACAACACCATGATGGCCTACCTGGCGATGATGGCCCCACGCCTGAAAGAGATGCGCCGGGTGTTGAAACCTAGCGGAAGTATTTACCTGCATTGTGACCCAACCGCGAGCCATTACCTGAAATTGCTGATGGATGGGATATTTGGCCCCGAATTCTATCGGAATGAAATACTCTGGAAGCGTACCAGCAGCCATAACGATTCAAAGAAGTGGGCCAGCATCCATGATACGATCCTCTACTATTCGAGGAACAACAACCCCACCTGGAATAGTGTCTTCACCGAGCATGATCCGAAGTATGTGGCGGACTTTTATCGCCACAGTGATGAACAGGGAGTATATCGACTTGATCATATAATCAGGTCGTCATCCATGGGGCCACGGCCAAACCTGGCCTATGAATTCAAAGGCTATATTCCGCAATGGGGCTGGCGCGTTAATAAGGAAAAATTGGAAGCCCTGGATATGGAAAACCGTATCCAGTGGAGCACCACGGGAAGACCGTACCTGAAAAGATATCTGGAGGAACAGCAAGGAACGCCGATCAATTCCATGATAACAGACATCCCTCCCATCGGAGCCAGAGCAGCCGAGCGCCTCGGTTACCCCACGCAGAAGCCGTTGGCGTTGCTGGAGCGGATTATCAAAGCCTCATCGAATGAAGGTGACGTGGTGCTGGATCCCTTCTGCGGTTGTGGCACCGCTGTGGTCGCCGCGCAGAAGCTCAATCGACGTTGGATCGGCATCGACATCACTCATCTGGCCATTACTCTGATGAAACACCGGCTGTGGGATACCTTCGGCAAGGAAATGGAGTTTGATATTGTCGGGGAGCCGGTGAGTATGGAAGACGCCCAGCGGCTGGCAACGGATGACCCGTATCAGTTCCAGTGGTGGGCATTGGGGCTGGTGGGCGCGCGCCCGGTGGAGCAGAAGAAGGGCGCTGACAAAGGAATTGATGGCCGATTGTATTTCCACGATGATTCTCATGCTAACACCAGGCAAGTGGTGATATCTGTGAAGGCCGGGCACACCGGTGCGGCGCATGTGCGTGACTTGCGCGGGGTACTGGAGCGCGAAAAGGCGGAGATAGCGGTGCTTATCTCCATGCAGCCCGCCACCAAGCCGATGCGTGCTGATGCTGCCGAAGCCGGTTTCTATGATTCACCCTGGGGCACGCGCCACCCGCGGATACAACTCCTCAGCATTGAAGAGTTGCTCTCCGGCAAGGGAGTTGATTTCCCCTATCGGCAGGGGAATGTCACCTTCAATCGAGCAACGAAGGATGAAAAATTGAAAGAGCATAGTGGGATGCTGTTGGACGACGAGGGCGAGTAGATCTCACCCTTTAGGGCACGGATATCTGCCCCATTTGCTCACTCACCGGTGTTGTCGGTGGTATGAACTGGCTGTTATACACCACTATTATCGCCTCACCGATGCGCTTGATCTCTGTCACCGGGTGATGCTGGCGGAGTAATTCCACACCTTTTGCATCCGTCACTATCACCATACGCCCGGCGTTGTCGATGACTTTTTGCATCTCTTCGTCGAGTTGGCCGTAGGCGGACATTGACGGCTTCAGCCAGGTTACATCCAGCGGTGGCATGCCGTTTCTGCCGTTCTCTTCTTCCACACGTTGCCGATAGTATTCAATTTTGCGCCCCGCGTTGAAGGTCAGGCTTTCCGGGTGGCCGTTGGAGAAGCAGACCACACGGTCGCTGGCGGGGATGGTACGCAGATATCGCCCTACCTCCTGCACGGTGCCCCATTTGGCTGTGGCGAAGGCGATGGCGGTGACGAGGAAGCCCGCGAAGAGCGGAACCCAGAGTAGCGTAGCCCACACAGCTGCATCGCTGTCGCGCCGCCGCAGGAAATTGCGCCAGTAGAGGAAGAGCGCGGCCAGGCCGGAGACCACCACCACCCCGGTGACACTGGCGGCCAGCAGCGGATTATAGGGCAGCATCGCGCCGAAGTCGGCATCGATACTCTTCGGTTGCAGGATATAGAATACCGCTATCGGCCCCAGCGTGAATATGGTGAGAAACAACGTCAGAATACCCAGCTCGACCCCACGCCCCCAGGCGTAGCGCTTACCCGGCTTGGAGTTCAAAAATGGAGTAGTTTCATTAGCCACCCCACGCCCAAGCATATGTAGCACGAAGAGGATCGCGCCTCCAGCAGCGATGGCCTGGATATAGCTGGGCAATTGCGTTGACGAGAGCGAGAAGAGCGTCAGATCCGCCGCCACCCAGCACCAGGCGAAACGGCGCAGGCGCTGCAGGATGGCATCGCCTCCCAGTGATTTCGCCGAGGCAGCGGGGGTGATGATCTCGCGCACAAGTGCAGCACTGTAGGGGAATAACAGCAGGAGCGCGATAGGCAGGTAGTAGAAGATGCGCAGGTAGATAGGTGAGCCATGCCCCTCGCGCGCGGCCCCGGCAAAGCGCCCGAAGTTCTCGCGCACAATGAACGTCTGCACAAAGCCCGGGCCATCGAAATAGTAGGTCGCCACATACCACGGTACGCCGATTGCCGCCACAATGAGCAGCGTGAGTAGCCACGGAATGCGCCGCGCCTCCGCCAGCAGATTGCGTTGTGAAATGTGGTAGACCAGCCAGATCAGCCCGGGGAGCGCCAGGCCAATAGGCCCCTTGGTCAAGATAGCCAGCCCGGCGGCGACACCCGCCAGCAGATACCAGCGGCGGCTGCGGCGCAGCCCCACGGCGGGGTCGTCGGCAGCGTGTCCCTCCAGATCAGCGGAGATGAGCGCCAGCACGGTGAGGGTGATGAAGAAAGTGATGGGGATATCCATAGTTGCCGCATGTGCCCACACGGCGATGAAAGGCATACTGGCCAACGCCAGCGCGCCCATTAGCGCCGCACCGGAACGGCGGCCCAGCTCCTCATCGTCTTTCGCCCGTGCCGGGAGCCAATGGCGGAGGAAGGCGAAGAGTATGAGAACGAGAAGCAGTGACAGGATTGCCGAAGGAAGGCGGATGGCGAAGGCACTGACGCCAAAAACTTTGCATGAAGCCGACTGCAGCCAGAAAGTCATGATGGGCTTCTCGTAAAACGGTGCGGTGTTGAAGTGCGGCATCAGGTAGTTGCCGGTGGTGACCATCTCCCGCGTGGCCTCCGCATAGATGGCCTCATCCGCCTCAGTTATCGGCATCATCCACAGGAAAGGCAGAAACAGCGCCAGCGAAACCAGCACTAATAACACATATTGCAGCTGCGGGGCCAAACGCCCAAGTCGTACCAGCATCAAATCCCACCTTCACCGTAAACTGGCGATATTCTAACACGTGGGGCGGGTATGTGGCCATGGTGGTTGTTATGTACGTGGTTTGGGGGGATCTGACCACTTGATATCCTGTCCATAGTTGGTTTCGGAAGAGTAAGAATAGCTCATCGAATACCATTGTTTCACCTAACCCCCAGCCCCTTCCTGCCATTCGGCAAGCTCATGATATACGACGAGGGAAGGGGTGCCGATTCAATGATTATCTATTGAAAAACGACCTTGCTCCCCCTTCCCTCGCAGGGAAGGGGGCTGGGGAGTTAGGTGAAACCAAGGCTGCGCAGTTACTCGGCAGCAGGTAGTACCGCACAGCAAAATAATTTTTCAGAACCAACCACAACCTCCAAACGATATGTTATAATATTTTCAGTTCCATGTAGTACCCGCGCGCAATCATGCGCGTTCGTTTTGTTGTTAGTCATTCCATTTGATGGAGTGAAGGAAGTTCGACACAAAGGAGATCATGATGAAGTTCTACCTGGCGATCCTCACCCTAATCGTGCTGGCCACGGGTGCCATGGCACAGACCGTCGTAGCCAACAGCCTTTTCACACTGGTGAAGTCTGGCACACCGGCACAGATCGATGTAGCGATCAAGGCTGGCGCTGATGTTAACGCCAAGGATGCTGACACTGCGAAGACCCCGCTGATGATTGCAGCAGAGAGCAATAAAGACGTTGCCGTTATCGCATTATTGCTCAAGGCGGGGGCAGATATCGATGCCCGTAGTTCTTTCGAAGCGTATGTCGACCCCGATGTGCTTAAGGTGGTTGTACCAACTTCCGAGGGGGAGAGTAATGATTATTATGATGGTGAAGAAGGTTATTATAACGGTGGCTATTCTCGGTATAAAATGTTTGACGAGTGTACCGCACTGATGTATGCAGCGGATAAGAACCCGAATCAGGAAGTTGCCCTGGCGTTGCTGGCTGCCGGTGCGAAAGTCCATTTCCGGAGCCGTCAGGGTAAGACCGCGTTGGATTATGCTGTTGCGAGTAAAAATACTAAAATCAAAGTGATCAGTGCGCTGCTGAAAGCCGGGGCAAAAGTTAACAACCGTGACCAGAATGGCTACACCCCGTTGATACATGCTGTGGGCAACCCGAATACTACTGTGGAAATCATCACCGCGCTGCTGGATGTCGGAGCGCAGATTGGCGACCGCAGCCGCTACGGCACCACGGCCCTGCTGCTGGCCGCGCGCAATAACCCGAATATGGCGATATTCACCAAATTGCTTGATGCTGGTGCGAAGCTGACCGACACCGACCTGGGTGGCACCACCCCGCTGCTCTTCTCCGCAGAATTCAATCCGAGTGCCGAGGTCGTGTCCTATTTCATTAAAAACGCTGCTGGTAAGATTAATGATAAAGACAAAGCCGGCGAATCCGCGATAATCCGCGCTGCCAACAACAACACCAATCCGGAAGT
>JBBQQW010000084.1:0-10912 GCA_038215455.1 Armatimonadota bacterium | reverse complement strand
ATGAAAAACTGGTGTGGTATCTTTGGCGTTAGCGTTGGTCTACCTAACCCCCCGGCCCCCTTCCCGGCGCGGGAAGGGGGAGGATGATCGTATTTCAATGGATAATCATTGAATCGGCACCCCTACCCGCGCAGGGAAGGGGCTGGGGGTTAGGTAGACCAATGGGCAAAGCGCCCGATGGAATTGAAACTAGCAACCAGGAACCTGCAACTCTACCGCGTTGACGCCTGCGTTTTGATGTTCGCCTGGGCGAGACGGCGGATGGCCTGGCGCATTTCGGTGGCATTACCGGCGTAGAGGATGGCGGTATTCTCGGTGATATGGCCGGCTTTGTAATGATCCATCAGTGACATATTCATTGACTGCATGCCCCAGTACGCTCCCTCGGTGACTGCCGGGCCGATGAGGCTCGCTTTACCTTCTTCGATGAACTTGGAGATCGTCGGGGTGTTGATCATGACCTCCATGGCGCAGACGCGGCCTTTTTTGTCCACGGTGGCGGGCAGTTTCTGCGAGAGTACCGCCAGCAGCGTGTCGGCAAGGCGGAGACATATCTGCATCTTCTCGCCGGGGGGGAACATATTCACCACGCGCTCCACCGTTTCCGGCGCGCTGTTGGTGTGCAGGGTGGTGAAGATAAGGTGGCCGGTTTCCGCTGCTGTCATGGCGGTGGATACCGTCTCCTGGTCACGCATTTCACCGATAAGGATGACGTCTGGTGCCTGGCGGAGTACCGCGCGTAGGGCGTCGGCGAAGTTATTGGTGTCCACCCCCACCTCGCGCTGGCTGACCACGGAGAGCTTGTCCCGGTGGGTGAACTCGATCGGGTCTTCGATGGTGATGATGTTACAACGGCGGTTGGTGTTGATCAAGTCGATGAGCGCCGCCAGCGTGGTAGTCTTGCCGGAGCCGGTAGGCCCGGTGATGATGATCATCCCCTGCTTATGCCCCACCAGCGAAGAGAGCACTTTGGGCAGGCCCAGCTCCTCCAGCGTGGGGATATCGAGTGGGATAAGGCGCATTACCGAAGCGATGGAACCGCGTTGCCGGTAGATATTCACGCGGAAGCGGATGACATCGGGGATCTCCATAGCGGTGTCGATCTCCGGGCGCTCGACAAACTTCCTGCGCTGTATGTCGCTCATGACATTATCAAAGAAGATATGATCCATGTCCTCGGGGGTGAGAGGCTCAATGTCCAGCTGAACGATACGTGATGACAAGCGGTATGACGGGGGAGCACCCGCTTTCCAGAAGATGTCCGCCGCCTTCAAATTTACCGCCTGCATACACACTGCGGTGAAGAATTCTTTCGGACTTTTATAGAGCAAATCCTGCAATTCCGCTGCGGACTTTAATGGCTGCACAATCTCGCGAATCTCTGTGACTAATTCCTCAAGACCCAATTCGTTCATTTCTTATCTCCCTTAGGGCTGTCATTTCCTGCAGCAGCCCAGGCTTTCATACGCGGCAAGAAAACCGTGATAAATATCCCCGCCAGCGCGCCTATTATACCCGCAATTAGGATACCAAATATTAGCGTCCATAGCCAATTGCTTTTCTTCGCCAATTGTATTTTTACATCGGGAATATTGCTGGTTACCAGTTGTTGATTACGAATGGTGATATTCGCCCCGTAGAACGCCGCCGGTACCTGCCCATCCATTATCTTCGGGCTGGGGAATTCCACCTTGATATCCTTGTCCTCATACTGCTCATAGCCATTATAGGTGAACTGCCCATTGATGATATACACCAGGTTGATGCTGGTGCTGTACTGCGCCAGTGTCTCGATAAATGGTGACAAGGGCAACACACCCGACGTACCGCGCGGTACCACCGGCAATTGCAGCAGGATGCCGATGCCCGGATCCTTGATGGTGAGTGGATCACCCTTCTGAATGCTGATATTTTGCGGCAGCGCCTTGAACTTGGTGCCCAGCACCCCCGCAATGTCGTACAATTTCTTCTCGTCGATGTTATCAGGAAGGCGAATACTGACCACATCCAGGCTGGATGCCGTATTGGTGAGATCGCACATAATGCCGACTTCGATAGGTTCAGCGACTGGTGCGGCGACTGAGGCAGATTGTTGCGCAAAACTGAAACAGGGGAAAAGCGCCAGCAGCAAGATGAATGCCGAAAGGTACGACGCCCTGCTGCGGACGCATTTGTTAATAACCCCGGCTAACCCGCATATTTGCACTTGTGTAGCTCCAAGAGGTAAAGAAAAAACCGCGCCGAATCCGGCACGGCCCCGAAAAACTATGGTGGAGCCAGCCGGGCTCGAACCGGCGACCTCTTGCATGCCATGCAAGCGCTCTCCCAACTGAGCTATGGCCCCAAAGACAATCAATAGCATACAAAAAATCTTCGATTGTGTCAATAACGCAGGGATGGCGAGTGTAGGCAAAACTTACGGATAATGTATCTGTATACTTTGGACGGCATCGCGGTGAGGATCATTGCTTGGAGGTAGACGTGAAAAAACGACCGGTGCGTGGCACATGCAATACGGCGTTTGCATGGCTATGTTCCCAGCGCATTCCTGGCCCTTTGCAACGCATTTGCACTACCTGTTTGCAGGCTGATTCAATACGGCCACTTCCTATCGGGTACCCACATGCTATCACTTTTGCGTAATCGAGTCGTGTCCGATGTCGCCAAAGATATCCCAGGCATTGCCGGGCAGCAGCCCTACCGGCCTCTGTGGGAGCGTGACGCGCCAATCTCACTAACTCGCGCAGAACTATACGTTTCTCACTTGCGCAAAGATGAACGCGTAGCTGCTTATGCCAACTTTTGCCATCGGGTAATTGTGCAGCGACAGTAGCGGTTTATTATCTGACCAATAGCTTGTCGTTCCCCAATTCACCAACCTCGAACCCGCAGCCACCATACCGTAATACTGAGCAAAAAAGGTGCGTGCGAACTAAAGAACCGTCACAGATGAGAAAACCGCCGGAGACGGCGCAACCTACACGCTAGGCAGATATCATATCCGCCCATGTTTTTCATTCTGACAACATTGGCGCGATCAATCGCATTTTATGTCGGGTTACCTCGCATTGTTACTACGTAAATTATCGCACTTCCTCTACAATAGTATTCATGAGGTGTTTAAATCCTCAGTACTATTTTAAAGGAGATTATCATGAATAATCCACAACGCCGAGGGTTCACCCTCATTGAGTTACTGGTCGTGATTGCTATCATAGCAATATTGGCGGCCATCCTCTTCCCTGTTTTTTCCAAAGCGCGAGAAAAAGCACGCCAGACCCAGTGTACCAACAACCAGCGCCAAATTGCCCTGGGAATACTGATGTATGCCCAGGAGCATGAAGAAACCATGCCCGACGCAGCCAGCATCTGGCGCGACATCAAACTCACCGCCCAGCCGACCGTGACTGCGACGGCACTGCTGCAGGGGACAACCTCGACAGCTTTCAAATGCCCCAACAGCACCAAAGCAAATGGCTACGGGTACAACAACAAACTGTCTGGTATCTCGCTGGGTGACAACACCATCATCGATCCAACTGGTGCATTGCTTACCGCTGACAGTGGGAATGCCTATAATGTGATCTTCGCCTTAGACGGCATTGAGGGTACCCGGCATGCTGCCAGCTTTATCGCCAGCTGCTTGGACGGCCATACGGAAATGATCCTCGATACGGCAAAAGCTACCCGTTTTGGTAGCGGCACCTCCAACCCGAACCCCGGCCTGGCCTTCGACATTGCGACTCCAGCAGCGATCGATGCTATTGCTAAATCCTACGGCAAAGGCACCATCGACTTCATGGGTGCTGGTGCCGTAGCCTGGTCAGTTAATGCAGATAATGCTGGTGTTGATTCTGGCATGGCCGCATCTGGTTCAGAAGTTAGTGGGATTCCGGGTACTAACTCCTTCTCTGCCAATATTACTTTCACCGATGCTTCTGTCGGTAAATCCTACTGGATTAAATCCGGTACAATCTCAAAGAAAGTTACCATCGTCAACTTCGGCATCACCGTACTAACGACCCCCGTAGTTGCCGGCACCCCGGCGCAGATACAGGTACGCAACAACGGCGTTGACGTAGCTGCAGGCGCGATCACCTGGGTATTCACCCCCATCGGCGTGACAGCTCCTGCCGCCGGTAGCAGCCCGTTCAACATCACCTTCCCCACTCCTGTTAGTTATCACGTTAAGGTGACCGAGACTGCCAGCGGCCTGAGCGCTGAATCTGACATATTGGTTGCCGCTCCGCCAGCTTCCTTGACACTGGTGGGCACGCTACGTCAGATGACGGACATGGTCATTACTGGCGCTGTTGATTCCAAATACTGGGGATCAAAAGACTATTCATTGAGTGCAGGCGGCTACATTACCACCACATCGAATACGTTCTTTACCGGCGGGCCAGAATCGAATCAGGATGCTCCGAATCTTAAGTTCGCCGGCAATGCTGCTTATTCATACTATAGTGGCAACACCAATCTCTTTACCTGCAAGGTGAAAGCGAAGAAAGACATCGTACAGACATTGACCCTTTATGTCGTATACCTGGACTCCGGCAATAACGCAAGCGGTAAAGGATCAGTCGCTGCAACCCTTGATACCGCCGGCAGTACCAACATCAAGACACTGCCAACGACGACATATCCGATATATATCAATGCTAGCTCAAAGAAAGCGACCTTTGCGGTAACTCTTAGCTTCGTCGGCAACGACGATACCGACATCCTCACCGTAAACTTGGGACAACAGACCAGCGGCGGCTGGTGGGGACCACGCGGTGCGATCCTGACATCACCGTAGTCATTAACTACATCGTGAACGTAAGATGGGGCTTCGGATAACTCCGGTGCCCCATTTTTTCGTCTGAGGTGTAGTATTTACCATGACAAATAGCTATCATTAGTCCATGGGTGATATGCAGATATGAAACATGTAATACGTGTAGCTGTATTTACTGCATATAGTTATGCTTATGGGCGTAATATATTGCGGGGTATATACCGCTATGCCAACAGGATCGATATTGCCGTCCCGTGGCAGATCGTGCCCGGAGGAATAACAGATGAACTAATCGCCTATACCCGCGAGCATGGTATCCGGGGGGTAATCGGGCATATTGTGAACCATCGTGCCGCCGAGACATTACGCCAGCTTAACATTCCTATCGTGAATACATCAGCCACCAGGCTGGATATCGACTTCCCTCGTGTTGGCGTAGATGATATTGAAATTGGGCGCATGGCGGCAGAATTCTTCTACAACCGCGGCTACCGCAACGTAAGCTCTATATCTACTGAACACGGTTTCGCTGGATTGCGCGAAACCGGTTTTAAACATGCTGCGCTGGAATATGGCATGCAATACCAGCAGTCGCGCCTTATCAAACACTGGCTCTATGAACTGCCTGCAGCATTAAATGCTTCACTCTCTTCCTTCTACCATTCAATTCCCAAGCCCATGGGGGTATTCGTAACCAGCGATGAGTTCGCGCGTAAAACGTGTGAGTATCTTACCAGTATTGGCATAAGCGTCCCCGATCAAGTAGCTATAATCGGGGCGGATGACGACGAATTATATGTGAATATGAATCGCCCGCTTTTGACCTCAGTACAAGTTCCTGGTGAACGCGTGGGCTATACGGCAGCACGATTGTTGGACCGGCTGATGCATGGCAATGCCCCGCCCACAGAGCCGATATTGCTGCAACCCACCCGCATCATATCACGCCAATCCACCGATACTATCCCGGTGGATGACAGCGACCTGGCTAATGTAGTACGCTTCATCCGCACTCATGCACTGGAGCAGATAACCATAGAGGATATCCTGGCAGCCGTCCCGATATCGCGCCGCGTCCTGGAGCGGCGTTTCCGTGCCACCTTTGCCTGCAGCCCTTACGAGATGATCATCCGTACCCGGGTGGAAAAGGCCAAAGCACTGCTGCTGGAGACCGACCTGCCCATCCCGGAAGTGGCCCGGCAATCCGGCTTCGTCACCTCCCGCTCGCTGGAAACCGCCATGCAACGCGCCCTCGCCACCACCCCCTCAGCCTTCAGACGGCGGTACACGTGCTGACGCTGGAACAATCATCGGGAAATACTGTATACTTAGCTATTACATTTTTGGGATGCAGATTTATGGTATGGCTAAGAATAACGCTGTTAAATGCGTTTAAATCGAGATGTTTTGTTCCGTCAGTCTTTGCTGTTTATCTGCTCGGGCGCGAGGCCTTCGCTTCACGTCTGGTCGGTAGCGCCATTCGGCTGTATCCCGTGGATGATCATCTATGCTGCCGCCGCCCTCACACTAATACCATGGAAAAAAATCAAAAAGGAATCAACTGATGCCAGATAATGCTCTTACCAGCACCACACGCCCCCGACTTGGCGACTGGATACTCGCGCTACGCCCCCGCCAATGGATCAAGAACCTGGTGGTCTTCGCGGCGCTGCTCTTCACCGGATTTGACCACCCGGCGGGGATGTTGTGGGCCATGGTGGGCGCATTTGCGGTCACCTGCGTGATATCTTCGCTGGGATATCTGATAAATGATCTGCTCGATATCGAGAAGGATCGTCAGCACCCGGTGAAGAAGAACCGGCCTATTGCATCCGGGCGGCTGCAACCGCACGCAGTCATTGCCTATGCAGTGCTCCTGGCGCTCATCGGCCTGGGTGGTGCATACATCATCAGTCTCAATTTCTTATATGTCGCGCTGGCCTACATGTTCATCACCATCACCTACAGTACCATGTGGAAGCATCAGGTAATCCTCGACCTGATGTGTATCGCGGCAGGTTTTGTGCTCCGTGCCTACGCCGGCACCGTCGTACTGGGGGTATATTTATCCCCGTGGATGTTCGTCTGCGTGCTGCTGCTGGCGCTACTGCTGGGCCTGGGCAAACGCCGGCACGAGCTGTGCCTGCTTAAGGATGGGGCCAAATCGCACCGCCCGGTGCTGGATGACTACAACCGCGCCTTCATCGACCAGGCGCTGGCGATGATGTCCTCGGCCTCGGTAGTCACCTATGCGATATACGCGATAACCTCGTCAGCGGCCCTGCTCCACCCCATGTTAGTGCTGACAGTCCCGGTAGTCATCTACGGCGTAATGCGCTACCTCTATCTGGTATTCTATTGCGACAAAGGCGGGCAACCGGAGGAGCTTTTCTACACCGACAAACCGATGTATCTCACGGTGGCGGTCTGGACTGCTACTGTGGTGTTTGCTTTTTTGTGGAAATAGGGAGAGTCATGCGCCCCCGGATTTCATCCGGGGCAAAGATATTTATCCGAGTTATTTGGTAATTAATCGTAGCAGCCCGTGTTATAATAACGACCTGATACGGGTAGAGGCGATTAGAGAGAAATAATATCATAGCCCCGGATGATATCCGGGGAACGTTTTTGGAAAGTTTTTTATGCTCAACGATGTAATAGCTCAATTACTGGCGGCGCAGTTGTTCATCCCTTTATGCGCTGGGATCGCCGGCGGGGCGCGGCGGCAGTGGATATCTGGCGTGCGCGGCACCGGCAAGAGTATCGCGGTGGCGGCGCTGGCACAGGCGCGGGGCACTGATGCGCCGGTGCATTTTCTCCTCACCCCCAGCCAGGAACGTGCGGAGAATCTCTTCGCTGATCTGCAGGCGCTTTGTGGGCTGGAGTGCCCGCTGCAGCCTGTTCTTTGTCCGTCGTTGGAGTCGTTGCTGTACGAGGAAACCTCGCCGGATGTGAACCTGATCCGTGACCGGCTATCGGTATTGACGCGGCTGGCGGCGGGGGAGAAGCTCCTTGTCATCGCCACCCCCGATGCCGCACTGCACCGCACACTGCCACCCCCGGTACTCGGGCGCGCGGTGCGTACTCTCCGCAAGGGGGAGGATATTGCCCCGGATGAGCTGGCGATGTGGCTCACCGTGGCGGGCTATCAACGGCTGGGGATGGTGGATAAACCGGGGCAATTCAGCATGCGCGGCGGTATCCTCGACATCTTCCCCTCTACCGATACTGTGCCGGTGCGGCTGGAATATTTCGGCGACGAGATCGACTCGCTGCGGGTATTTGAGACAGATACCCAGCGCTCAGTCCATGAAATCTCCGAGATCACACTCTTCCCGGCGCACGAGGTGCTGCTGATCCCTGAGCGCGTGGATACCGCGGTCCCGCAAATTCGTGCGGCGATGGCACGGCAACTGCTGCAGATTTCCGCCTCGCCGATCAAGGTGCCGGGCGACGACGGCAAAATGGAGGAGCTGCTCTCCCCCGCCGAACGCCTGACCTCCAAGGTGGAGCAGGAACTGGAGCTGATGCTGCAGGGGGCGTATTTTAACGGAATCGAGTATTACCTGCCTTTCCTCTTCCCCGAGGGGGCCACGCTGCTGGATTACCTGCCGGCGGACACCGTGGTGCTGCTGGATGAGCCAGAGCATATTGCGCATGGCAGCCACCGCTTCCGCGAGGGGCTGGCACAGCTGGAGACCACGCGACTGACGCGCGGCGCATTGCTGCCGGTGCCGCATCCGCTCTACCTGCCGCTGGCCGACGGGCTGGAACTGCTGGCGCAACATGCCGAGATTGCGCTGACGTTGCTACCGCCAGGTGCCGATGCCAGCTTCACCGCGCCACCGGTGAAGAGCGTGGCACGCGACGAGGATGATGAGCTACCTGCACGTGGGGGGATCCCGGATGGTCTGCTTGATGGCGCGCATATCGAGCTGGTATGTCAGCCACCGGTGAACTACATGCTGATGCCCGAGCAACTACCGCAGGACCTGCGCCGCTGGCTGCAGGAAGACTATCTGGTGGCGGCCGCCACCCACCAGGAGCACCGGCTGCGGACGATGTTCTCCGAGCTGGAATTGCCGGTGAATCCGGGCGATGCGGGCACCGGGGTTGGCATAATCATTCGCCGCACCGAGCTGAGCGAGGGGGTGATTATCCCCACTGCGCGGCTAGCACTGCTCACCGATGGCGAGCTGCTGGGCTGGCAGAAACAACGCCGTGTCACGCGCCGCACGCAGGCACCCGGGCAGGCAATTGCCAGTGTGAACCAGCTGGTTCCCGGCGACCATGTGGTGCATATTAACCACGGTATCGGCAAATACACCGGGCTGGTGCGGCGCGAGGTATCGGGGATAGAGCGTGAATTCCTGCAGATTGATTACGCCGGGGCGGACAAACTCTTTGTGCCAGTGGATCAACTTGACCGGGTGCAGAAGTACATGAACCTGAGCGAAGCCCCGCCGGAAGTACACCGCCTGGGGGGGGCCGAATGGGAACGAATCAAGCGCCGGACGAAGAAATCTACCGAGGAGCTGGCGAAGCAACTGCTGCAACTGCAGGCCATCCGCTCGCGCGAGCACGGCTTCGCCCACCCGCCGGATACCCCGTGGCAGCGCGAGATGGAAGAGGGCTTCCCGTGGACCGAGACCCCCGACCAGCTCACCGCCATCCAGGATGTGAAGGTGGATATGGAGAATATCAACCCGATGGACCGGCTGGTGTGCGGCGACGTTGGCTACGGCAAAACGGAAGTGGCGCTGCGTGCGGCCTTCAAGGCGGTGATGAGTGGCAAGCAGGTGGCGGTGCTCGCCCCTACCACCGTGTTAGCTTCGCAGCATTTCCGCAGCTTCCGTGAACGCATGGCGGCCTTCCCGGTGCGCGTGGAGCTGATGTCGCGCTCGGTGCCCAAGCGCGAGCAGACGCGCATCGTCGGCGATATCATCGGCGGCACAGTGGACATCGTCATCGGCACCCACCGCATCCTCTCGCAGGATATGAAGTATAAGGATCTGGGGCTGGTGATCATCGACGAAGAGCAGCGCTTTGGCGTGAAGCAGAAGGAAAAATTCAAAAAGCTTAAGGCCAATGTCGACATCCTCACCATGTCGGCCACGCCCATCCCGCGCACGCTGCATATGGCATTGAGTGGACTGCGCGAGATGTCTATCATCAATACGCCCCCGCGCGGACGCCTGCCGGTGCGCACCATGGCGATGGAGGCGGACGACGAAGTGCTGCGCGAGGCGATCCTGCGCGAGCTGGACCGCGACGGCCAGGTATTCATCCTGCACAACCGGGTGAAATCCATCCACCATGTGGCGGAGCGCATCCGCCGCATCGCCCCGCAGACGCGGGTGGAGATCGCCCACGGGCAGATGGCCGAGGGCGAGCTGGACCAGGTGATGATGGACTTCTACCAGAATAAATTTGACGTGCTGGTGTGTACCGCCATCATCGAAAATGGCGTCGACTTCCCTAACGTCAACACCATCATCGTGGATGAGGCGGAGATGTTCGGGCTGGCGCAGCTGTATCAGCTCCGTGGCCGTGTGGGGCGCAGCGACCGCCAGGCCTACGCCTACCTCACCTGGAAACCGCGCAAGAAACTCACCGAGACGGCACAACACCGGATAGCCGCCATGAAGGAGTTCTCCGCGCTGGGCAGCGGGTATAAGCTAGCCATGCGCGACCTGGAGATACGCGGCGCGGGCGACCTGCTGGGCGCGGAGCAGAGCGGGGTGCTCACTGCGGTGGGCTTTGACCTCTATGTGCAGATGCTGGAGGACGCCGTGCGTATGGTGAAGGGCGAATATATCCCGCCGGAGCGCGAGATTCAAATCGACCTGCCGCTGGACGCCTTCCTGCCGGAGTCCTATGTGCCAGAGCTGAATCAGCGCATCGACCTCTATCGGCGGCTGGCCGCCGTGCGCGAGGCGAAACGCGCCGAGGAGATCCGCGCCGAGTTGATCGACCGTTTCGGCAAAGATATCCCCACCCCGGTGGACAATCTCTTCCGGCTGATTGCAGTGAAGCTGCTCTGTTACCAGACCGGCATCCGCCACATCGGCGCCTTCGGGGACACGATAGTGCTGCGCTTCGACAACGAGCACCTGCTCTCGCCGCAAGCGG
>JBBQQW010000083.1:0-10982 GCA_038215455.1 Armatimonadota bacterium | reverse complement strand
TGCAAATTCATTGCAAATTCATTGCAAATTCATTGCAAATTCATTGCAAATTCATTGCAAATTCATTGCAAATTCATTGCAAATTCATTGCAAATTCATTGCAAATTCATTGCAAATTCATTGCAAATTCATTGCAAATTCGGGTATTGTAAACCATTGGTAAAACACAACAGACACGGAGTAGAACGGCATCATTACCATCATCAGCAATAATACCACCGTGCGGTTTACGCTCTGTCTTTAATAGAATAATCGATGTATTTATGGATGTCAAGGGTGTTTGTATGATAAATAGTACAAAAACTGTAACAATCTACTAAAAAATGTCGCAGTCACCGCATTGCGGTAGATTAATACGGTATAGGCCCAGATTGGGAACATGGTTAAATTACCCATCCCCGGAGGGACGGCTGATCTATTTCAGCCGTCCCTCCGGGGATGAAATTACGCTACTTTCACCCCATAATATACTTCACCAGCGTCCGCACTGGTACTCCGGTGCAGCCTTTTGGCTCGTAGGCGCGTTCTTTGTCGAGCATGCTGGTGCCGGCGATGTCCAGGTGTGCCCAGGGGGTGTCGCCGACGAATTCCTGCAGGAAGACGCCTCCCTGGCTGGCGCTGGCTTCACGACCACCACTGTTTTTGATGTCGGCGATGTCGCTGTCGAGCATCTCGCGGATCTCCTCGTCCAGCGGGAGGTTCCACATGCGCTCGCCCACGGCGTTGCCTGCCGCACTCACAGCGTCGATGAGCGGCTGGTTATTGCCCATGATACCCGTCCAGCGGCGCGCCAGTGCCACCATGCAGCCGCCGGTGAGGGTGGCCACGTCGATGATCTCGTCAAATCCGCCTTCGGCAGCGACGGAGAGCGCATCGGCGAGCACCAGCCGACCCTCGGCATCGGTGTTGTCGATCTCGATAGTCACGCCGTTGCGCGCGGTGAGGACATCATCCACCTTGTAGCTGGTGCCGGAGACCATATTCTCGCAGATGGGGAGGAAGCCGGAGACGGCGACGCCCGGTTTCAGCCTGGCAATGACACTCATAGCACCCAGCACAGCAGCGGCCCCGGCCATATCCGTCTTCATGTGGCGCATATGTTCCGCCGGTTTCAGCGACAGCCCACCGCTGTCATAGCAAAGCCCCTTGCCCACCAGTGCCACGCGCTTGCTGGCGGTCTCCGGGGTATAATCCACCCGGATAAAGCACGGCGGGTTAGCACTGGCACGACCCACCGCCAGCAGGCAATTCATGCGCTCTGCCACCAGCTTTTCGCCCTCCCAGATAGTACACTGCAGCCCCAGCTCCGCCGACATATTGCGGGCGTATTCCGCGAGGAACTGCGGGGTGACGAC
The DNA here is from genome assembly GCA_038215455.1 of Armatimonadota bacterium. Taxonomy (GTDB): domain Bacteria; phylum Armatimonadota; class Hebobacteria; order CAIYQO01; family CAIYQO01; genus CAIYQO01. Next base: position 9,627 of record JBBQQW010000083.1, on the reverse strand, counting down.
ATTAGGCGGCTCGTTGGCCAGATCACGGGTGGTATTCACCGCCGTGGCGATAGTGGTGCCCAGGTAGATACCATTTTCCATAGCAGCGATCTTATCAGCGTCGCTCTCCACGATGATGAGTTTCGCCACCTGCACATCTTCATTTTTGCTCTTATATTTGGCGAAGCTATAGCCACCCAGCAATGCACCTTCGGCCACTGCCTGGGCACAGCTCTCCGCCGGCAGCCCGGCGATGCCCGCGCCGTGCAGCAGCGTGGCAACTGCCCTCGCCTTCGCCTTCTGCGCCGCTTTGATGGCGGCGGAAGAGACCTGGCGGATCTGCTCCGCCCCGAACTTCGCGCGCTCGCCCAGCCCCACCAGCAGCACGCGCGTGGCGGGAATTTTGCCGTGGGTATCCAGCAGCAGCGTGCTGTTGAGCTTGCCCTTAAAATCCTGTTCAGCGATAGCCTTGCTGATCCACCCACCCAGCGCACTATCCACCGCACCGGTGCCGCCACCGGGGGCAGAGACGCCAGCAAAGAGGTTGACCACCAGCAAGTCGCAGCTAACCTGCGTCAACTCGCCCTGTTGTACTGATATATCCATAGTTTTCTCCTTCATATTGTTAGTCTTATGCGCTAGTGAAATAATAACATATCTGCGGGTTGAAGGTAAGGTGACTGGCAGGAGTATCATGTGATACGAAACCTACAATAAACGCAACTAATCAACTTCAATTGTGTCTGATATATAAGTCATGAATCGCCTGCAGTATTGCAGGAACTGACAACAGGAGGAAACAGAATGAAAGATTCCCTATCACCGCGAACTACTCGAACTGGCACGACAATAATACGTGCAGTAGTAGTCGCTTTCTGTGCACTGGCGATGCTGACAACAGCATTCGCGCAGGGGGCCGCCCCCAAGCACCCCCGCTTGCTCTTTGGCCCGGATGAGATTCCCGCGTTGCAGAAGAAGATCACCCAGGAACCATGGAAGACCATGTATGAGAATTTACTGGAAAATGCCAATAAAGATTTTCATAACGATATGACAGAGTTGGATCACCCCTACAGTGAATCACTAATTGCAGAACGCAACGGCTTCCTTTATTTGCTGACGGGTGACGACAAATACGCGAAGATCGCCCGCACGCAGGTGGAAAAACGCATCGGTGACGCAAAAAACTGGGCTAACGGCGGTACTAAGGGGCTGGCGCTCTATTGGCACGGGTCACGTATCGCGCTGGCCTATGACTGGTGCTACGGAGCGCCTTCCTGGGATGCCGCTTTCAGCGCCAAAGTATCGCAAGCACTGAAAATACATGGCGACGTTATCATCAAAAGTGGCGGCACCAGTCAAGCCCGCTCCAATGCAAGCAATTGGCAAGGCGGCCGTTTTGGAGCCGGTGGACAGTGCTTGCTGGCGACTGACGAAGCTGTGTTACCTGCCGATATCGATAATTGCTGGAGCCGCGTCAACCGCTACTTGAATGAGAATTTAGGCAGCGCCAAAGACTCACGCGGATGGAACATTGAGGGCCTGGGATATAACTACTACCCGATGGGCAATTTCGTCGGCCCTTTCTGTATCGCTATCACACGGGTAGACCCGAAGAAAGATGTTCGTAAAATGGCCAGCGTTGGCTGGACTTACTGGACTACCTATGCTACCGACGTCAAAATGCTGGATACGAACATTCGCCCGGACTTCGGTGACGATAATGCTGGTACTAATTCCGAGGGTTGTGCCGGACAGGCATTTTACTTCTGCCCCGATGTAATTAAGCCAGGGCTGGCGTACTCCTATGACCGCCTGTGGGGAGCAAAAGGTGATAAAACCTACGATTCTAATCGCGCAGGCACCATTTACTCTATCCTCTACCACCCTGGTGATGCCGTGGCGGAAAAAGACCCCATGACTATCCCGGAGTGGCGCGCCGGCTTCATCGACAAAGACGGTAACGGCTATTTCACCTATCGCAACAGCTACATGTTCGATGATAGCGATATCGTGTCACAGATCAATGCCAAATTACGTGGTGACAAAGGTCATGCCGGCCCGGATGCATTGAGCTTCCGCATCCAGGGGCTGGATACTGCCTGGGCCGTAGGTGGTGGACGCTATGGCCCCCAACTCAACGGTCAGGATGCATATCGGTGCTCCATGAACACGCTCTATCCGATTAATCCGGAAGATAAGCAGATGACTAACAGCAACACCGGCAAAATCATAGGTAATCCACTGAGTAAGCCGGACGGTAGCGGTAATGTCGTCATGAGTATCAATGCTAATAACATCGGCACTGCCAATCAGAAACGCTGGTACATCAACGAATTCTCCGCTGCTACCGGCACCAACGGTACCGTAATCATCGCTGACACCAGCGATAACGGTAAATTCTGGCAGCTTTGCACGCTGGAAGAGAACAGCATCACCACGGATGGCAATACTTTCACCATTACTGCGAAGAACGGCAATACCATGAAAGGCACCGTCCTCTATCCTACTGCAGATGTGAAGTTCACCACTGGCACGCGTTTGCGCGGTTCCACCTTCATCACTGACAAAAATGGATATATCCACTTCAGTAGTGCTGATGGAAAATACCTGGTGGCGCTGACGCTGGAAAAGAAGGGTACAGAGCACCCGGCAGTTAGCTGCACCGACAACTGGGGAGTAGCCCCGAAGACCACAGTCACTGTTGGTAAGTTCGATGTCACTATCGACGGTGACACTATCAACTACCCGCCAGCGAAATAATCCTGCGGTGTAGACACAAAAAAGGACGCCCCAGTGACGATTGCCACCGGGGCGTCCCTTTCATTTCACTATTTACTCACCGCGAACTGTGCCATCAGCGTCAACGGCATGGAGTCCTGCTTGTTCACATTGAACTTCACACCATGCTGGTTCTTCGCTGACACCTGGTAGCGGAGCGAGTAATCGCCCAGATGGCCGCAGAAGCGTACCACGCCGTCACGGTCGGTGACCAGCTCCTCTTTCGTCATCCACTCATCACGCAGCAGTTGCTGCACAGAGTAATATAGCGGGGTCAAATCGTGGCTGGAGCGGTCGCGACGCCACTTCACCGCGTCGCGCATGAAGCCCCAGAAGAAGAATGCGCCTACCTGCGGGTGACCGTAGGCGGTAATGAGGTAGTCGCGCACGTATTCTGCCTGCAGCAGGCCCGCCTCTTCCTCACTCATACCAGCCTTGATAAAATCGCCCTTCTCCGCCCAGAATTCAGTGATATGCACTGGCAGACCCGTGGTAGACATCTCGTCATACACCGCAGTCTGTGTGGCGTAGTCGAGCCAGCCACCGGTGTGCGACTGCAAGCCGATAGCGTTGGGCGCGGCATTACGACGCTCTAATTCTGCAAGTAATTCGCGGAAGCGGATGCGCTGGTTGGCCGCAGTCACCGGATTGCCGTTGATATCTTTCGGGCAATTGCCACCCGCCGGGTCGATCTCCATGCCGTAGTCATTAACGGTGAAGCAGGCATCGGGATCCTCCTCTCGCGCCCAGGTGATGATCGGAGCGATATAATCGGCGATGTCATTAATAGGGTCGATATGCGGCCAGTAACGGTTGGGTAGGTTTTTGAAGGCTGGCTCCCACATCGGCTCGTTAATGGCATCCCAGTATTTCACTTTGCCCTTGAAGCGCGCCACCATGTTGCGCACGCGCACCTCGACGAACTTCATCTGCGTCTCGTAATCATAGCGTTTCACCCATTCCGGCACACATTTCTGAATCGACCAGAAGAGCGGATGGCCCTTCATCGTCAGGTCATGTGCCAGACCCCAATCGACACACTTGGCAAAGAATTCCGTAACGTTGTCACCCTGGATATCCTCGCTCTTGGCACCATCGTTGCGCGGACGCTCGGTCCAGTAGCAGAGTGCATTGGCGGAGTTCAGCACCTCCGAGAAGGCTTTAGAATAATACTTGGTGGTGTCATTGTTCTCTTCATGATAACGGAATTTCGCGTCCAGCTCCCACAGTTGATCACCCACCGGGAAGGAATTGCGCGTCTGCACAGCGGAAACAGGCATACCCGACACCGGTTTACCGTTGCGATCTATCACGCGGATTTCAACTTCCCGCATACGAATGTCCTTGATATTGGCTTTCGCCCGCGCCAACGCCGCCTGCGAGTCTGCGGAGTTGTAATCATGCGACCCACCGTCCATGTCGCGCCATTCTTCACCAGTACCTTGTAACGTCATAACTTCACCAGAATATATCGAGGTATCCCCGACCCTTCAAAAAAATTGCCCCCGTCAGAGGGTCGGTATACTTATAACCTTAGCATCTGCTCGCGTCAAGTGCATATTAATTGGGAAATGGCTCTGTTCAGGATTATCCGGGTAAACTACCTCCCCAAAAGCCGCTAAATCTGCTAAACTGCAGGTGCAGTATATTAATCGTCTGGGGTGTCACTATGTTTATTCCTGAGCAGCTGGAATGCAATAATACTCATCGCTTTGTGATTGTCACCGGTTTGTCGGGGGCGGGGAAGACGCTCGCCATCCATTCACTGGAGGATATGGGGTACTATTGTGTCGATAATATCCCACAGGAGCTGATCCCTGCGGTGGCGCAGCATTGTAATGAGCATGGTATTGAGCAGGTCGCGGTAATATCCGATATTCGCAGTGGGGCGGATTTCTCTGCCGATCTATCACCGATTGCCGGGGAACTCTGCAAACTAGGTTTTCTGCCCACGCTCATCTTTCTGGAGGCATCTGAGGATACGCTTATCCGTCGTTTCAAAGAGACGCGCCGCCGCCACCCTTTGAGCACTACTGAATGTCCATTACCAGATGCGATCCGTCTTGAGCGTAAGCAATTGAATGAACTTCGCGCCTATGCGGACAAGATAATTGATACTAGCGATACCAGCACCCTGGCCTTAAAGCAACAGATGGCGGCTTTATTCTCGCCGGGTGAAAGCAGTGGCCGTATCCTGGTGGATATCTTCTCTTTTGGGCATAAACACGGCACCCCGATGGATGCCGACCTGCTCTTCGACGTGCGCTTTCTGCATAACCCGTTCTATATAACGGAATTGCACTCACTCACTGGTGAAGATCAGCGCGTAGTAGATTACGTGATGAAAGATCCGGGGGCCGAAGAATTACTGCAAAAACTGAATGAGCTCTTGCAATTTTCCCTTCCGAAATATGACTACGAGGGGAAATCTTATCTTACCGTAGGCGTCGGCTGCACCGGTGGGAAGCACCGCTCGGTGGTATTCGCGCGTTTGTTAGCGGATTTTGTGCGCTCTCTGGGATATGATGTGGTGCTGGAGCATCGGGACATTAAAAAATAATGTATCGTCTACTCTTACCAGGCTTACATATTAAACGCTGGATCATCTTGATGCTAATCGGCATGATTATCTTTGGCATCGGTTTCTCGCTGGCTGTCAGTCTGCAGATCGCCATCTCCTCCTTCATGTGGTTTGTTTGGTTCGGCCTCACACATCAGGGACTATCAGAAAATGCCCCCATAGCACTCGGAGTAGTCATCAGTATCGGAGGAATAGCTCTGGTTACCTGGGGCATAAAAAAACTTATCGGTGCTTTCACCGCTATCACCAGCCCCAATGCCACCAGCTTGCAGCTGCTCTACACGCTACTGGAACAGCGACAAGCGACACCGAGACCACGCGTGGTGGGTATCGGAGGCGGCACCGGACTATCTACCTTGTTACGCGGATTAAAGGCCTACCCGCTTGACCTAACGGCCATCGTCACTGTCAGCGATGATGGCGGTAGTAGTGGGCGTCTGCGTGGATCACTGGACATGCCGCCTCCCGGAGACATCCGCAACTGCCTGGTGGCACTGGCGGAAGCGGAACCAGTGATGGAGAGCCTCTTCCAATATCGCTTCAGCAATGCCAGCGAGGAGCTGAAAGGTCATCCATTGGGCAACCTTATCATCGCCGGTATGCTGGAGATGACCGGTGATTTCCGCCAAGCTATCGAACAAGTGAGTCACGTGTTGGCTGTTCGTGGTACCGTACTTCCCACCACTGCAAAGGCTGTCATGCTTAAGGCTACCATGGAAGATGGCACAGTGATCCGTGGGGAGACCTCTATAGTGGCACAACAAGGTAATATAGCAACACTGGAAGTGGAACCAGCAGATACAAGGCCACTACCTGAGGTACTGGAAGCTATCCGCACCGCTGACGTGATCATCGTCGGGCCGGGGAGTGTCTACAGTAGCCTGCTTCCCAATCTGGTCATCAACGGGATGACGGACGCCCTGCGTAATTCCGTGGCTATCAAGATATTCGTCTGCAATGTGATGACACAGCCCGGTGAAAGCGAATCGTTCACCGCCGCCCAACATCTGGAAGTCGTCTTGCAGCAGATGGGCGGGGATAACCCCTTCAACTATGCCGTCGTGAACCTGCAGCGCCCACTTGAACACGTGGTATCAATCTACGACGACAAGGGGCAACAGTATGTAGAACCAGATCTGGCCCGGATACGCGCCCTCGGCGTCACCCCCATCACCGGCAACCTGCTCACCGAAGATCACGTAGCCCGCCACGACCCGGAGAAGCTGGCCCAGGTAATCCTCACCCAGGTAGCACGCGATAAAAGCTGGCCCAGCGTTCTGCGCCGACGCAATGGCAGGTAGCTGAGCGCTGTTAATTCCCTACCAGCAACGCCCCATTCGCCGCTGCGCCCTTGATGCGACAATGATAAGCGAGGCGCTTGCCCGCTTCCAAAGTAGCAGGGGCCACCCACGCAAACACTTCACCATCTGGAATCCCCTGCGGAAAGAGAGTGTCAGAAGTAAAAGAACCATCGTCGGCAACTACCGTACGTACTGCCCCAGTGGTGTTATGCCAGACAACTATCGTACCGGGGATGATGGTCGCCTCGTTGGGGAAATAATCTCCGTTGATCGTTATCTCCGTCACCGCCCCGGATTTATCACCCACCAGGAATGACCGCGTGAAGATACTCACATTACCACGGCAATCCTTGGCGGTCATCACCAGGCGATGCATCCCAACTGATAACGGTACAGAGGGGTTTAGCTCCAGGTAGTAAAAAGAAGACTTGGCATTATACTGCAGCGAACGCGAAAAATCAGTCCCGTCCAACATGCAAGTCACCTGCCCAACCTGCACACTGGAGCCTTCGTCCTCGATGGTAGCCCCCAGGTAGCGCAGCATTTTAACGTCATTCACCCCTTCGTTCCAATTCAACAGCTGTGTGCTGCTCATTTGCGGGCCATCCACATCCGGGGCTACCGAGCTCATTTTCAGCAGGCTGCCAGCCGAGGTGGCCATGTAAAAGTCGTTGCCGTTGACACCGGGAACACCGAACTTTAAGGTCTGATGCACGCCCGGCACACGGTATAGCCAGAGTAATTTGCCGTTATCCTTGGTGAATATTCCCAATATCCCGTTTTTCATACGTACCACCAGCAGATTACCTAAAACCAGTGGCGATGCAGTAGCTGATGCCGGCAGCACGGAACCCGGCAGTGTTTTGCCATCCCTGGTGGTGCGCTTCCAGATATCTTTGCCGGTCGCAGCGTCCACCGCCAACAACAACCCCGAGCGTGTTGTTGCATAAAGCATATTGCCGTCGAGCGTTAACGGAAACGGCAATAGATCACCCGCATAACGCCATGAAATCGGATTCGTGGCATCATTACCGTCAATAGCGATAATTCCACCGGAGACGGGAACATATACCTGGTTACCATCGGCAGTAGCAGTGATGGGTAAAGGCGTACTCGGGAGTTTCGCCGACCAGCGTTGGTACGCACGGCCATCATTCATCTCTATGCGCGCCTGGGTATTATCCAGGTAAGTAAGTTGCAGGTTATTGCCCTGTGGCAGCGGAGATCCGGCGATTTCATGCCCGAGTGTTAAGGGATTGAGCAATTTACCGCTATGCTGTTCGATCAATTGAATTCCGCTGGATTTCAACGCGTAGAACAGGTATTGCTCATCGAAAGTCGGCCCATTCACGATAGAGGTGTTCAGCGTTGTTTGCCACACCACTTCACCTGTCAGCGGTACACGCGCCTGCACAACACCATTGGTCATGGAGATGATTAACTTGCCATCGAGAAAGAGGATATCTTCCAGCGGTGCCAGGGGTAACGTCTGCGTCCAACGTCGCTCACCCGTTTCCGCCGTCACCGCTACCAGATTGCGCCCGAAAGCTGTGATCACTAATCCATCGGTGATTATTACATTAGATGGCGAATCAGCACCGTTGTAAATAGTTGCCTTCCACACCAGCGCCGGTGTCTGCGGAATGGCAACATCCGCGAAAGCTCCGATATTATTGGCACCACGTCCGCCGTTAAACGGCACAGAAGCCATAACAGGAATTACCATCATGGCGATGAAAAAAACGATAATCAAACGAAATATAAGCAGCATATACACAACCTCAGACTCATGGTATTGTGCATATGATACCACAAATGATGACATTGAATGCTACCCTGCCATCTTTCCGCGATCCAGGCTGCGATACTGGATTGCCTCTGCCAGATGCGCAAGCGCGATCTCGGTACTGGCTTCCAGGTCTGCTATGGTACGCGCCAATTTCAATATCCGATCATATGCACGCGCAGAGAGATGCAGCTGCTCGATAGCAGTACGTAATAGCGACTGCGTGTCATCGTGCAGGTGGCAATACTGGCGAATGTCGCGCGGACGCATCTGCGCGTTATTCATCACATTGGTACCGATGAACCGTTCTGTCTGGCGCTTGCGTGCCGCGGCTACTCGTGCCCGAACCGCTGATGATGGCTCGCCCTGGCGATTCGAGAGCAGCTCATCCTGGCGCAGACGCGGTACCTCAATATGGATATCCAGTCTATCCAGAATTGGGCCGCTGATGCGCGTCTGGTATTTATTCACCTGCATCTGCGAACAGGTGCAGGCACGCCCCTGGTCGCCAAGGAATCCACACGGACAGGGATTCATACTGGCGATAAGTTGCAGGCGTGCGGGGTAAGAGAGGTTAGCGGCCGCACGTGAGATCGTCACCACACCGTCTTCCATCGGCTGGCGCAATACCTCCAGCACGCGGCGATCAAACTCGGGGAATTCGTCGAGGAAGAGCACTCCCTGGTGCGCCAGGCTGATCTCCCCGGGGCGTGGCATCGAGCCACCGCCGACCAGACCCGCACTACTGATAGTATGGTGGGGCGAGCGGAAGGGACGACTACGAATCAGCCCGACATCACCTGGGAGCATGCCCGCAATGGAATAAATCTTCGTGATCTCCAGTGCCTCTGGTAGCGAAAGCGGTGGGAGGATCGTCGGTAGGCGGCGCGCCAGCAAGGTCTTCCCCGAGCCGGGTGGGCCGATCATGAGCATGTTGTGGCCACCGGCAGCAGCCACTTCCAGCGCCCGCTTCACATGCGCCTGTCCCTTCACTTCGGAGAGGTCGACATCGAACTCCACCTGTTCTGGTGACCAATCAGAGACACCGCCGGGGTATGGGCTGCGCTGCTCGGGTAAGAAAAATAGTTCCGCAGCCTCCGCCAGATTCTTCACCGGGAAGACATCAATGCCCTCTACCACCGCCGCTTCTGAGGCGTTATCGTAGGGAACAATGAGGGCGGTCTTGCCCAATGATTTTG
>JBBQQW010000082.1:0-11114 GCA_038215455.1 Armatimonadota bacterium | reverse complement strand
GGTCTTCGTCACTGCTCACACCGACAATCGCCGTACCAGTACCCGCCACATCGTCTATTATTGGCAGACAGCGCCCACTGGCAAAGTGCGTGGCGGTGGGGCCCTGGATGCGTGCGATAGTGCGCTGCGCGATCACTGCCCCAATTGAGCGATACAAAGCGGGAGGGATGATGGTAGAAGATGATACCGGATCAAAATAGCAGATCGCCGTCGCCCCGGCGGCCAGCTGTGCATTGGCCCAATTCACGGCGAACTCCTCATTCACCGCCATCAATTGCCAGAAGATGTCGGGCGCATCATAGAGCAAATCCAGGTAGGCGGGGAACCCCATTTGCATTACCGGCAAGGAGAAGGGCGACATAGCTACGCCAATGATCGGCACTTCGTCACCTACTTGCTGCTTCAGCGATGTTGTGGCTTGCAGCACTTTTTGCAGGCACGGCGCGTCTGCTATGCGGGGAGCGCACAACTTGGGTATGGCATCGCGAGAAAGGATTATCGGTTCACCAGAGTTAGGCGGGCCATCTTCAGAATAGATCACCTCACCGCCCCACGCTTCAAACTCTACCGGAGCATAGAACAAGTTGTAGATGCAATCGTGGCCATATTTACGCAACATGCGCAGCTGTCCCTCGGCCACATATTCTGCACGAGAAAAATACTGTTCGATCGATAGCCCCAGCTCCTTGGCACCGTGCATGGTGAGCAAAAGCATCAGGGGTACACGGTCAGGCTCCTGGTGGCCGAGTGTCGTCAACACGCGTTGCATAGAGGTCATGGTGCGGTTAGTCATGGTATTTTCCTCCATCAAGCGAACGTATAATGGAGATCACATCGGAAGATGAATTACCCGTTGCATCCGCCCCGACCTGTTTCCACAGCTGCTGGTCAAGGCGAAAAGGCGCTCCGCCGACGGCTATCTTAATGTCGATTCCTGAATCCTGTAGCTCCTGACGTAGCTCCAGGACGTCGAGGGCAGAGGAGTACATCAGCACCGAGATGAGCAGGATATCGGGTTCATCATTTGCTATCCGCGCCACCAATTCTTCAATATCCATTCTGCCATAATCAATGAAGGGATAGCCACTGGCGATGAGGGTAGCGCAAACCATCCGTCGGCCCAGGGAGTGGTAATCGCTCAGGGTGGTGACGGCGATGCGTAACAAGGGACGAACGGGTGATATTTTTAGCGGTACGAACAGGGTATTTATGAAATCCTCGCAGATGCGCCCGCTCATATACACCTGCGAAAGCGCATATTCACCATGCTCCCATCCGGTGCCGATATGCTCCAACGCTGGTACAATCAATGAATCTACATACTCGCCGTCGGTAGCAGCCTGTTGTGCTTCTACCAGTATTCTTTTTGCCCGTAGCGAATCTGTCGAAGCCAATGCGTCAATAAAATCTGTGAGTTGTGACATGCACACCTTTTCTTTGCTTGCGACTAAGCATTAACTACTCAAAATACTACCATGCAATACCAGTTTGTACAATCGTAAACGGCAAAGTTCATCTTTATTTATGCCCGCGGGTGTGCTTGTTCGTATACTTCACGCAGGCGGCGGGCGGAGACGTGGGTGTAGATCTCGGTACTGGCGAGCGAGGAATGGCCTAATAATTGCTGCACCGTGCGCAGGTCGGCACCATGGTTGAGCAGGTGGGTGGCGAAAGCGTGGCGCAGCGAATGGGGGCTGATTCCGCGTCGTGCACAGGTGAGCATCACATATTTGTGCAGCATCCGCGCCACGCTACGCGCTGTCAGTCGCCCGCCGAAGCGATTGAGGAAAAGGGCGTCGGTGGTATCCGGGGCGCTCTTCACTGCCAGTGCCGGCCTTCCTCCCTCGCGGTAGGCCATCAGCGCCGCTACCGCTTCCTCACCCAGCACCACGATGCGTTGCTTGCGCCCCTTGCCGGTGATGCGCAGGGCGGCCAGCCCACCGGTGGTGTCGGCGATATCAATATCGCGTTGCTCCAGGCTGACAAGTTCACTCACGCGCATACCGGAGGCGTAGAGCACCTCCAGCAGCGCTCGGTCGCGCAACCCCTGCGGTGTGCCCAGGTCCGGCGCATGCAGCAACTCATTCATCTCATCTTCCTCGAGAAAATGCGGCAGGCGCTCGGGTAATTTCGGCGCACGCACCCCCGTGGTGGGGTCATCATCGCGGTATCGCCGGCTGACAAAGAAGCGGAACAACCCGCGCAAGGCGGACAGATGCCGCCCCATGCTGGTACGTGCCAGGCCCGATTGCATCAAACCCGCCAGATATTGCCGCACCTCGGACACACTCACTGCACGTAGGTCACCCTTGCCCTCCTGCGCCAGCCAAGAGGTGAAATGGTGCAAATCTTCCGCATATGCCTTCACCGTGTGCGGTGAGGAGCGCTGCACTTCAGACAGATATTCCAGATATTCATCGACTTCATGCGCCATGGCGCTATCATACCGCTTGCCCACCGTTGGTGCAACGGGTACAATAAATGCGAGGTGATGTACAATGAATGATATTTTGCGGATGTTGGAGCAGGACGGCCGGTTGACGGCGGAGCAGCTAGCGGAGCGCAGTGGCAGGCCGGTGGATGAGGTGTGCGCTTTTGTCGCTGATGCAGAAGAGAAGGGCATTATCCGCAAGTATAAAGCGGTTATCAACTGGGAGAAAGTCGAAGACCATGATATCACCTTCAGCTTTATCGAGGTGAAAGTCACCCCGCAGCGTGAGGTTGGCTTTGATCAGATCGCAGATCGCATCATGGGCTTCCCGGAGGTGCACTCGCTCTACCTGTTGAGCGGTAGCTACGACCTGCACGTGGTGGTGAAGGGCAAAGACCTGCGCGAAATAGCCCGTTTCGTCACCACCAAACTGGCATCCCTCGACAACGTGCTCAGCACCACCACACACTTCGTCCTCAAGGATTATAAGATTGACGGTGACGTGATGGAAGATATCGATAAATCGGAACGGTTGCCGTACGCGATGTAGATTCATTAAACATTGAACATCGTATTTGCTTAACATCACCCGGTGTGTGGTATAATCAAAATAATAAACCTGCTGTTCACACAAGCGGGGGGTATAATGTCGTATCGCTCATATAAAGGATTTACGCTGATAGAGATGGTCGTCGTCGTCGCTATCCTCGCCATTTTGATGGCGCTGCTTTTTCCTGTCTTAAGCAAAGTGAAAGAGCAGGGGGTGCGCAACTCCTGTATCCATAATATGCGCGTCATCTCGCAAGGGGTGATGATCTACCATCAAGATCACAATGCCTTCCCCGAAATGCCCGGGAAAATAGGCCTGCGCGGGATACCGCAGGGGGGCGTCACCGGTCTTAACATCTCGGCGGTGAATATCGCCGAGAGCAATCTGTGGTGCCCGCGTGATACCTATCCAGAGCGTCTGAATCGTACCGATATCAGCCGTGACCAGACCGGCTCCAGTTACCAGTACGCCTATAATGATTACGGGTATGTAACCACCTATGACGGCCTGCCCTTTCCGGTGACTACTGTGGAGGCGGCGAACTATTTCTTTGGCAATCCGCGATTTGTTGATCCAAACTTCGACACTATCGATCCGATTAATAACCCGGGTAGCAATTGGGATCTGGGCTTAATTGAGCAGAAGAATAATCAGCCCTTCGATGTCCCCCGCGGACTTTATCAGGGATTGTGGAATTACCGCGCCCCCTCCGATACTATAATCACCCTCTGCCAGAATCATACCAACGGTGCCGGCTACCCGGATATCATCCCGGCGGTGACGCTGGGGGGCGAGGCGATGATGTTGCATCCGGGGCGTGGACATGCTTCCGAGTCCGGCTACGTATTGCGCAAGCCCAGCCCGAGCAATTTGACTCCCGTTATCGACTGGCGCATCAACAAGGAAGCCTTCAGCGACAAGCCAGAGAACATGAACTATTTCGGCGACTCACTGTTGAATAATAAGGCTATTGCCATGCCCCTGGTAGAGGTGAGTTACCGGAATTTCACCGCTGATGGTGTCCTGAAGCAAAGTGCCAATGATCCGCTCAATTTGTCTGGCTATGGTTTCTATGATACCGGCATACCGGTGGAAGCAGGTGACTATGTAATGATAGTCGCTGATGCCAAGTGGGCGTGGAATACGAATGATAGAGCGACATTCAATGATGTGAAATACACCTTGCTCTTCAACGAACAGCAGAAGATATTTTTCACCCCCGAAGGTGACCCGGTAGAGATAGCGAGTGGCTTCTCCAACCCCACAATGCTCTATGGCCCTGGCCCGCATTGCCAGTTGATCGGCTACATAGGTGATGTAAATGAGGCTATTGATAGTACCTACGTTTTTCCGCTGGGAAGTCGTGCTTCCATGTTGATACCGGCGGTCCCGGCCAATACGACACTGAAATTGACGTTGAACGACACCCTGGGAAGGCCGGACTATTCCGATAATGTCGGCTGGTGTGAAGCCTGGATTGCGGTATTCCGCCCCCGGCCTGCGACGTAAACAGGGCTTTACTCCCTTATTTTCCCAATTCTCTAAAAAATTCATGGTATTATGCATAAAGCATTGTTTCACTAAGAAGGAAACAGAGCTTTCGTGTAGAAAAATAACAACGTGTGGATTGTCCATGTCGTTTTTTTGATGACGACAAGCCACGGGATCATGAACTATTACCCCATTGGTTTGGGGTTGTCAGGTGGTCAGACAGGCTGCCGACACTGGAGAAGGAGACTTCTGTGAGACGTATTAATTGGCTGTTCGGCGTTATGTTGCTGCTGCTTGGCGCGAGTGCGTTCTCGGCATCAGCTAAGCTCACCTGGGATGACAAAGAGTTCATGAGTACCAGGGAGATTGTCCCCGGGATGCGTGGTTACGGAAAAACGGTATTCCAGGGAACGAAGATTGAGAAATTCAATATCGAAGTTATCGGCATACTGCGCAAGGTCGACTTCGGTTTTGATATGATTCTCATTAAGGTTCTTGATGGCCCGGTGGTGGATCGCAGGCTCCAGACGGTCGCCGGAATGAGCGGTAGCCCGATCTACATTGAAGACCGACTTATCGGTGCTTACGCCTACGGATGGAACTTCCAGCAGGAGCAGATTGCTGGCGTAACGCCAATCTCGGCGATGTTGGATAGCGCCGAACCCGGCACTGGTGATTTTAAAACCACGGGCAGAATGATAGCAGATGCTGGTGGTATCAAAATCGGCAACCAGACCTTTACCGGTGCACAAGTCGCATCAAATGCTGCCGATGCACTGCAGCTAAAAGGTACATTGACCGACAACACTATGATCATGACCCCGGTTTCAACCCCGCTGTTTGTCAGTGGTATGAACGAGCGCACGTTGAAGCCATTACAGAAAATTCTCGACCGGTATAACATGATAGCCGCCCAAGGCCCTGGGGCAGGTGGCCGCGTTGACATGGATGCGCCAAAGTTGGAAGCTGGTTCTGCAGTTGGCGTCTCGCTGATGTCTGGCGATGTGAGTGTGGCTGCGGTTGGCACCGTGACATACGTGAAGGATGACACCGTCCTCTGCTTTGGCCACCCCTTCATGGGGCGTGGCGATATTGATATGCCACTCTCGGTATGTTATGTTGAAGGTATCGTTAACTCTGCCCAAAGTTCCTTCAAATTAGGCACCCCCATCGGCAAGCCAGTGGGTGCCGCAACCTCTGACCGCAGATTCGCCCTCGCAGGAAAGATCGGCCAGTTCGCTAAAACTATTCCAGCAACGATCTTTTTAAGTGATACTCAGCGCAATTTGAAAAAACGTTATTATACAGAGGTTGTCAATGATCCTGAATTTGCGCCATTCCTCCTCTATTTGTACTTCATGGCAAGTGGCTCGGCTGATCTGGGCGACATTTTAGGCTATGGGAAAGGTACCTACACCGGGAAGCTGCGGATTTCTACGGACAAGTATGGTGATTACGAGACCAGTAGTGTTTTCACACCAGAGCTGAATGGATGGAGCTATCCACTATTCGACTTGTATCAGCTCAGCAGCTTCCTCATGCAGAATCAGTTTGAGGAAGTAGGGATTAAGAGCGTTTTTGTCGACATGTCCTTTGTCCCGGGACGCAACTATGCAACTATCGAAAAGGTCATCCCCGACCGTCTGGTAGCTCGTCCAGGTGAAGATGTTAATTTCACCGTGAAGATCCGACCCTACGGTAAACCGCTGGAAGAGCGTATGGTGAAGGTTCACATTCCCGAAAATACCGTAGATAAGGCCATGGGCGTCCTCATCGCCGGTGGGAATGAAGCAGTGGGACTGATGGAACTACTCAAAGCCAGCCCAGATGATGAAGAAGGCGTCCAAGGGGTAATCCGCTTCCTACAGGGGACACCGACGAGCAATAACCTGCTGGTATTGAAAGCATCTCCATCCCCGAGTTACGATTATCGTGGTCATAGACTGACTAATCTACCGTCACAAATTGCTCAGTTGCTGCGCTATGAAGACCTTAGTGATGCCATGGCCAGAAATAGATATGGTTCAATGGGTATGGGCATGGGGTACTCATCGAGTATGCCAACAGCGACCATGGAGGTTACTCCGATGCCGTATATCCTCACCGGCGGTGAGGTGACGATGATTACGATTCAGACAAATGAATCGAATTACGGCCGGGGACTATTCTCTATGGACATGATGGGCAGTTCCTCTCCCTTCCTCTCCACCTCCGCACATGGTGGTGGCGGATACGGTTCCGAGTATGGCCCTGACGGTCCTGGTGGCTCTTCCGAGTACGATGGCGAGATGGCGGTATTCGGTAACGGCATGACAAAAATGCAACGTGAACAACTGCGTATTATGCAGGAATTCCTCAATAAAGACATTCAACCGCGTCACACACTGAATTTACCCAAGCTTACCCCAGCGGTGAAGAGTTCCCAGATATTGCCGCTCTCCAGTGGTATCGTATCGAAGCAGTTCGGTGCAGACACTGGTGAAGGTGGTAGTGGGGATACACCACCACCATCTGGTAATCCCAACGATAACCCCAGTGGTCCTGGTAGTGGAAGACCGAGCCATCCTGGCGGCGCGAACGGCGATATGGGCCGACCGGGTGGCCCGAATACCGGCACTGACCCGATTACCATGACTGCCAAGGAAAATGCCTGGGGCCTGCGCAACCGCAGCGACTTCATGAGTGGCAAGCATATCGGCACCGGAGTTAACTCCAAGGGTGAGCTGACGCTGGTACCAGCGATGCGGAATATCTATACTGCCACTGATACCAAAGTAATCACCAACCGATTAGTTGCCACCGCAAATGGTAACTATATAGCCGGCTGGGGTAGTAACAAAGTAACCTGCATCAAAGATGACGGCACCACCGAGGTGCTATTCCCGAAGATCGCCGCTGATGGCACCGGGATCATTTCCATCACCGCACTGGCCGCAGATGCCGCCGGGAACCTCATTGTCGCTAGCTGGCCCGACCATATGGTGCGCAGCATCGCAGCGGATGGCGCGATAAAATCAAGCTGGCGCTTACCGGGTGATGCAGTCTGGAATATGGCCGTCACCAATGGTGGTGATATTTACGCAGTAGCCTATGAAGGCATGATCTTGAAACTACGCGCCGATGGTGGCGTGCAGGTGGGAGCCACTGTTCCCGACAAAACCATATACGCACTAGCTGCCGGCCCCGACAACACATTGTACCTGGCGACATCGCCGCGCGGCAAAGTATATCGGTTGAATACCATGGGTTATCTGGAAGCCGTATGCGAAGGTGATGGCCCGGTAGCCAGCTTGCTGGTAGGCACAGATGGAACGATCTTTATCGGCTCCGCTATCAGCAGTACAGTCACCCGTGTGATGACAAATGGTACCCACAAGGTTATCATGAACGGCATCGGCAATGAAGACTCCGTCAGCGATTTGAAGATGCTTAACGGCGATATCTACGCCAGCACCGCACCGGGTGGCGGCGTTTATCGCATCGAGAAGCCTTTGGAAGTTGAATCAATTGTGACCCCCATCTATGCCCGGCAGGATCTGCGCGATGGCACGGATGAGAACGCTCCGGTAGGACCGGAATCAATCATGGTGAACGCGCTGGCAGTATCGGCAAAGGGTGAACTCCTCGCCGTCACCTCCGCTCCGGTACAGGTGTTGAAGATGGAGCCACGTACTTCCGGTACCTTCATCTCACATATTCTCACCGCTCCCTCTGTCTCCAAATGGGGCCAGGTTGAGATACGCTCAACTGTTAAAGACAATCAGAAGATTGTGGTAGAGAGCCGCGGTGGCCTCACTGCCATTCCTGACGTCACCTGGAGCAACTGGGCACCTATTGGCGCCAATGGCGCGACTCTCACCAACGCACCAGCTCCTAATTCACAATTGCGCGTGTCGCTAACCGGAACCGAGACGGCATCTCCGGTCATGGACTTCGTCAAGGTGCATTACCTGCCGATTAACCTTGTTCCGGTAGTGAAAATCAACATTCAGCCCAACAGCATCTGGCATGGGAAACGCATGGTCAACTGGATGGGGCATGATCCGGAAGGCGACAAAGTCGTCTACACCGCATTCTCCTCAATTGATGATGGCAAGACCTGGGTTCCTGTGCAAGTGAAGCTGGACAAGCCCGAGCCGAAGAAACCCGGCATGGGACCAGACGGCAAACCATTAGTGGTATCAACAAGCAAGCCGGTAACTGATGTTAAACCGGTAGCAGGTTCTACTCCTGCCAAGGGTGATGGCGATGTTACAGCGTCACCGGATGATAGCGCTGCAGATATGGATGGGGCAAATGCTGACAGTGGTGACTCCAGCGGAAGCGATGGCATGGATAGTGGCAGCAGTAACGGCGGTTCGGACGGTATGTCTGGCGGCATGGATGAGTCCTCCAGCAAAACCGAGACCTACCAGACTAGCTTCATGTGGGATACCAAAAAAGCGACCGACGGCGTTTATCTTTTGAAGATCGTTGCCTCCGATAAGTATGCCAAGCCGACGGACGCAAAGTCAGCCGAGAGTATATCGACACCGTTCATTATCGACAACACCCCGCCGACCATCGATGTAGCCGATAATGTAGCGAAGTGGGCCGATGTGAGCCGTCTGAATGTGAAAGACAATCTGTGTACCATCATGGGTGGACGCTACCGCCTTGATGATGGCCCGTGGGTAGCCCTGATAGCAGAAGACGGCATCTTCAATACGAAGGATGAATGGGTATTGTTGATCTCCCCGGATGGCCCGGTAACCCTCACCGATGGCGAGCATAAGCTTACTATTCAGGTGAAAGATCAGGGTGCGAATGTGGTGACCAAAAAGGTGACTATCGGTGGCAAGCCAGGAGCGAAGCCCACTCCGGCAGCGACAGTACCGAAAAATGGCACACCGACTGCACTGACTACACCGGTGGTGGCACCGGTTGCGGTACCGCCGGTAGCGGTAGTACCGGATCCAACACATAAATCCTGGCAGGGAAGTGACTCCGCCGAACTGGCCGACGTCCTCTTCTTCAGCCTGAATAACTAGCTCCCATAAACAGTTCACCCCCGGACATTTAATATGCCGGGGGTGAACTGTATCTGGAATAGTTCAGCGGAACTCTCAGGGGGCCACGATATGGATAATCTGTTCCACTCTCGTTGCACTTTTCACCAGTGGTTCCAGCGCACTGCCGAACTGCCAGGCCACTACCTTCACTTCCAGTGGGAGATCTGCGCGTGCCGGAATTTCGGATATCCGCAGTCGATTGCCTTCAATAACCGCGGGGCCATAGGCCACATAGTATTCCACCGGCAGCCCGCTGTCACTGGTAGCTCTTAATTCCACCAGGGAGCTGTTGGCCTTGATATCTCCGATAGCCGGGAAGGTGATGGTCTGCGCTTTCCCGTTGGTCATGGTGGTTTTGTTTTTGATGATAGCGTTTGATTCTGTGTAGCGATACTCGGAATCGCCCACGTTGTAGGCCATCAACACCATGCGGTTTCCTGCAAAACCGTCCTCTTTGATGCGGAAGGTATTCGGCCCTACCTGCACACAGGCACCACTGGTATGCTTAAGCAATATTGGCCCGCCACTATTGCCCACCGGTTTGCCTTTCGTCGCTTCATATGTATCTGGGAAAATGGTGTCGTATACCGGATGAAGTTCAAATGTCTGCCCGTCGCCGACCCACTTCAGCGTGGTTATCATATGGCGCACGCCGGCGTCCAGCCAGTAGGGGTCATTCCATTTGATGACTTGATCCTTTTTGTTGAATTGCCCGGCATGGAATGCTGTGTATGCATTTGCCATCTCTTCATCAAATACCCAGAAGGCAGTGGCTTTATCTCCCGTATATTGCGCATAGGGTGCAGCCGAGATGGGGTGTTTGATTACCGGATCCTTAACGTTCATAATTAGTGGGGCGGGATAGGTGGATACGGTCACCGTTGTAAGTTGTTCTGCCAGTCCAATTACCGGCTTCACTTCCGGGTTAGGCTCGAAAAGTGGATCTACCAGCCAGCCGGAGTTGGGGTCGATATCGATGAGCTTCAACTCTTTGCTCTCGACTGGCCAGCTTTTGGGGATGCGAGCAGCAGCGGCTTTGCCGATAAACTTCGCCACATATACGGCGATGCGTTGTGACCAGGCAAAGTGTCCGGCTCCAGGCTCCGCAATAGCACTTACTAGATATCGTTCGTCCAGGGCGCGGAATTGCATCCCGTTATCGCGCGTACTCATCCATGGTTCGTGGCCATTGGCACGTCTGGTAGGGCCACCGAATTCATCAAATTCACCACTGACGGACAGTTGCGGAATATTATACAGGCGCTTCTCGCCGGCGTATGCCGGTAATCCCGGCGCACCGCACTTGAAATATATTGTGCCGAAGCTTCGTACCGGTGCCCAGTAAGGGACGTGTTCGGCGAAGGAACGTCCGGCAGAGTGGCCGATGCTCATCAAAGGAGCGATGGATAGCTCCTGATAACCGGAGACTTTCGCCAGGTCATCCAGAGCCTGCTGCAGTTGTTTACCGCCATCTGCCATTACCTCAAAGTTGATAGTAGGGTAGATGTACACCAGTGCCAGCTGCTGTTCGCTGCACACCTGGCGGATGGCCGGATCCTTCATGAACTCCAACTCGATAAGTGTCTGCCCA
>JBBQQW010000081.1:0-11157 GCA_038215455.1 Armatimonadota bacterium | reverse complement strand
GCTCCACCGTAGAGCACAACGTCGCCTGTCTCACTTCCCTCGACACCGCCGAAGCGCTGCTGATAGCCATGGAATCCCGCCGTAGCGGTGAGGAGATGACGGTACGGTCTTTGGATGAGTATTTTAGCGAGTGATTCCTTGTTTCTTCCCATTTAGCAAAAAAATTCTAAAAAACGCAGAAAACGGGCAGGAGATACCATACGCCGTAGCAAAGAAGTAATAGGTCAGTGTATTTTGCTGGCATAGTTACGGATGTTTATGGCTCGTTTACGTGTATTATGGGATTTGATCCGCCCGTTTCGGGGGCGGTTGTTGCTTGCTGCATTACTAACTGCGGTGTTGACGCTTTTATCGGCGTTGCCACCGCTGGTGATGCAGTACCTCATTGATGATGTCGCCACCAAGAAGAATTGGCACATGATGGTGCCGGCAGTGCTCTTCGTTTCCCTGCTGCCCATCTGGTCCGCCTGGTTCACCTTCCTCAATCGCGTCTACATCGCCGCCATCGGCCAACGGCTGGTGGTGGATCTGCGCACCGCCCTCTATGAGCATGTGCTCAATCTGAGTATGCGCTTTCACGGTAAGGTCGGGGCCGGACCGCTGATGAACCGCCTGATGACCGACGTGAGTATTGTGCAGAATATGGTCACCGGCGAGACGCTGTCCACTTTGAGCAGCGGTGGCATGCTCATCTTCGGTGTGGCGATGGCTTTCCACATTAATTCCCGTCTCGCCTGGGGCGTCGTTCTCGCTATTATCCTTTGTGCGCTTAACTATCGCAAGTACTCGCGCCTGATCCGCTCCGCCAACCTGGAGCTGCGCGAGATGATGGACGAGGTGACGGGCACGCTGCAAGAGCGGCTGGCGGGGGTGCGGCTGGTGAAGACCTATTGCCGTGAGCGCGACGAGACCAACGCCTTCCTCGTTTCTACCGACAAAGCGCTGGAGATCGGCATGCGCACGGAGATGCTCTCCGTTTCACTCAACACCTCCGCGCGCCTCATTGCCGGGTTGATCTCCACGGTGGTCTGGTGTGGTGCGGTATGGTTCATCCTCAAGGGTGAGGATGGCATGACCTTCGGTAAGCTGCAGGCTATTAACGCGTATTTATGGATGGCTCTTAACCCGGCCATCAACCTGACTATAGTGGCGGATACGCTGGTGCAGGCGACGGCCTCGCTGGATCGTATTCTCGACGTCACCCACGAGCCGATAGATATCAAAGAGAAAAAAGGTGCATATGAGCTTTCGGAGGCTTCGGGCGAGTTGCGCTTTGAGGATGTAGATTTTGCCTACGTTCCGGGGAGTCCGCTCTTTCAGCATTTGAATATGACCTTCCCCGCCGGGAAGATGACGGCGCTTGTCGGGCACACCGGCTGTGGCAAGACCACCGTCACCAGCCTGCTGATGCGCCTCTGGGAGGTGCAGGGTGGGGCGGTGACGCTGGACGGGCACGATGTGCGCGATATCACCATGCGCAGCCTGCGCAAGCATATCGGCGTTGTGCCGCAGGAGTCGGTGATGTTCGAGGGGAGCATCAGCAGCAATATCGCCTACGGGATGCCGGAAGCGACGCAGGAGCAGATCGAGGAAGCGGCGCGCGCGGCGCAGATCCACGAGCACATCATGACCCTCCCCGCGGGCTACGCCAGTTGGCTGGGGAAGGGTGGGGTGCAAATTTCCGTCGGGCAGAAGCAGCGTATTGCCATCGCCCGGGCCATCTTGCTGAAGCCCGCCGTGCTGATATTGGATGAAGCCACCAGCTCACTGGACAGCGAGTCCGAGGCCGCGATTCAAGTGGCCATGAAGATCGTGCTGAAAGGGCGCACTAGCGTGGTGGTGGCGCACCGCCTGAGCACTATCGTGGCGGCGGACCAGATCATCGCCATGGATCACGGCGAAATTATCGAAAAGGGAACACACGACGAATTGATGCAAATTGAAGGCGGGCTATATCAGCGTCTCTACCATGAGTTGCAGGGCAAGCACGTTGACGGCGAGGTGACGCAATGAAAGCTAAACGCCCGAGTGCGCATCAGCTCCGCCTGGACGCCATCCTGGATAAATACGCCGACAAAGAACAACGCCCTGGCGCGGAGCGTCGGCATATCCTGCGCCTGTGGCATGAATATCTTTTCCCGCTGCGGGGCAAGTTGCTGCTGGCATTGATGTTCGCCATATTTCTCAACCTGCAGCCCTACTTCTGGGCCTACATGGGCAATGCCATCACCTGCGACTATATTATAGCCACCGGGAGAACTATTCCAGCAGCGGAGCTGCCGATGCATCTGCGCTGGACCATATACCTGTTCTGTATCAACAGTAGCGCCCATATTCTGGTCATCATCTTCACCTGGCAGAACAGTTTCCAGATGACCTACGTCGGGCAGAAGGTGGTCTTTGAGCTGCGCAAGGCATTACACGAGAAGCTGCAGCGCTTGCCGCTCTCCTTCTTTGACGGCATCCAGACGGGACGCCTGCTGAGCGTGGTGGTGGATGACGTGGAGACTATCCGCAATTCGGTGGCCAAGACGCTGCAGCGCATCGTGGTAAACCTTATCAACCTGCTGGTAGGTGCCGTAATCCTCGTTTCACAGAACTGGTTGATGGGGCTGGTCGTAATGGCGGCATTGCCGTGCTATGCCTATACCTTCCATAGTTTCCGCCCAAAGATTCGCGCAGGGAATATCGCCGCGCGCCGCGCCACCGCTATTATGTATGGGCGCATGGAGGAACGCGTTACTGGCGTGCGTACAGTGAAGGTATTCGGACGCGAGCGTGCCGAAGCGCGTAGCTTCACCGAGCTGGTGAACAATCTAGCACGGCTGATGATGCATCTGGTGCGCATGGGCTCCTGGCAGAACGTTATCGCTACCACCATCAGCGCCGTCGCCACCGGTTTCGTGCTCTTCTTCGGTATGCACCTGGTGCAGACCGGCGAGATGTCTATCGGGCATGCGCTCTTCTTCTATATCAGCGCCGGGGTAGTATTCCAGCCCGCCATGGTCTTTGGCGACCTGGCGGTGGAGTTCCAACGTATTAGCGTCATCATGCGCCGTGTTTTTGACGTGCTGGAGGAGGCTCCCGAGCCGCTCGACCGCCCCGATGCCGTGGAGGTGCCGGATGCGCATGGGGAGATCGCCTTCCAGGACGTAACCTTCACCTACCCAGGCGACGAGCATCCGACACTGAATGAGATCAGCGTCACCATACCTGCGGGTAAGCAGGTGGCCATCATGGGCCCCAGCGGTGCGGGCAAAAGCTCGCTGCTCTACCTGCTGATGCGCTTCTATGATCCCGATAGCGGTACCATAAAGCTGGACGGTACCGACCTGCGCGACACGAAACTGCTCAGCCTGCGCGACCGTATCACACTGGTGATGCAGGAGCCGGTGATCTTCAGCGGTACCGTGGCGGAGAATATCCGCTATGGCCGTCTGGATGCCGAGGCGAAAGAGGTATATCGCGCGGCAAAAGATGCTGATCTGCATGAGTTCATCCTCTCGCTCCCCGACGGCTATGATACTGTGGTGGGAGAGCGCGGCATGAGCCTGAGTGGTGGGCAACGCCAACGCCTGGCGCTGGCCGCCAGCCTGCTTAGCCGCCCCAGTGTGCTGCTGCTCGACGACACCACCTCCGCGCTCGACCCCGTCACCGAGACGAGAGTCCGCGCCACTCTCAACCGCCTGATGGCCGGGCGCACCTGCTTCGTAGTAACCCACCGCGTCTCCACCGCTATGGCCAGCGACCTGGTGCTGGTTTTAGAAGATGGCCGTCTAACCCAATTCGGCACCCCCACCGACCTGCTCACCCATGAAGGCCTCTTCCGCCGCGTCTATGAACAGCAACAGAATGAAAGTGCGGATAAATAGTAGCATGGGCGTTCCTCGAAGGTTATGAGGGTCTCGAATTAGCCCATGAGCGCGGAGCTACGATACAGGTTGTCATGTTGGGATGTCTGGAAGGATGCCAAGCCTTAGCACGGCCCCGCTTTGTAATGGGCAATTAGCGAAACATCTCATAGAGGAGATTGACACGAAGTGGCAAAAGCTGTTAGCCACGGGTGCATCTCCCATATGAACGTAACGAATATGGGGCGCAACCCGTGGATTGAACCAATGTTTTTCTCTTTTCTTCTTCCGCTACCACGCATTGGCGTGGTAGCGAAAGAAGAAAGGGACGGGGAAATGATCTCCAAGCCGCTTAAGTTACAAACGATCTGGGCGTGCGCTGCACACCACTACGATTTCTATACCAGGTGTTCAGAAATAACCAAGATTGGACTATAGACCTATCTTCACTCCATCATACAACGCCATGAGTTTACGCCCATATTGCAGGTAGCTCTCCAGTTTCACCTGATCAAGGCTTTTATCACCCATCCCCTCGCCGGTGTGGATGATACTGGCGATGTGCGGCTCGATGCTGTAGCCACCATTGTAGCCGTGGTTGATGAGCGTCTGGACGCACTTCTCCACCTGGCAGCTGCCCTCGCCGGGGTAGGTCCACTGCTTTTTACCCTCAGCGTTGATCTTGCCATCTTTGATGTGTACGTGTACCACATGGTCAATGACTTCCTTCAGATAGGCGAGTGCGTCCTGGTTGTGATTTATCGGGTTGCCGGTGTCGAAAACCAGTTTCAGCGCCGGGCTATCCACGCGCTGCAGTAGCTCCAGCGTGTTGGCGGGGGAGTCGCCGCCCCAACCGTCGCAGTTTTCGTGGATGAGGATCACGCCGCCGTCTTTCGCCATCTGTGCCAGTATCTTCATGCGGCGGACGGCTTCATCGCGCCAGGTATCGTTGGGCCACTTCTCTTCTTTGGCATTGGGCCAGCTCATGCAGCGGATAAAAACCGTGCCCAGCCGTTGCATCCGGGGTAGGGCGGTCTTCAGTTCTGTTACATCAACATCGAAGTCGGTGGTGATGGGGCGGCCCCAGTTGGCTAGCGCGGAGGCGAAGCTGCACACCGTCATGCCCGCTTCTTCCACCTTCTCCACCACATGCTCAAAGGTGGCGTCGTCGACGGCAGTCAGGTTCGTGCCGTTGATAAGGCGCAGCTCCAGATGCTTCCATCCCAGCTGCTGGTGCGCGGCGATCTGCTCTTCGATAGAGCTGCCCGCTTCGTCAGATATGCCAGCGAAATACATAGTGTTTCTCCTCTTCTAAATAATAACTTCGTGCTGGAAGATTGTATTCCTTCTTCTGCTGGCTATTTATGAAAAATTCGCCATAACCAGCTAGAGAGGAGGGTGAACAGCGCCAGCCAGATGCAGATAATCACCACGCCCGCCACCCAGTTCGGGCTTTTCTCCTGTTGCTCCGCCACCCGTGCGCGGCTCTCTGCCATCACCTCGAGTGGGATTAGCTTCAGCACCAGTTTTATCCCAAGCGGTACGAGGATGAGATCATCCAGGTAACCCAGGATCGGGATGAAATCCGGTATCAGGTCGATGGGGCTGGCCAGGTAACCGATAACGGCCAGCGCCAATGCCCGTGCATACCAGGGCGTGCGAGGATCGGCAACAGCGAGCAGCAGCGCTTGGGTCTCCGCTTTCAATGCCCGTGCGCGGACTTTCAACTCCGCCAGCATGCCCACGTTAGAACCTCATCAACATGTCAGCTTGGAATACGCCCTCGGGCATACCCATAGTATTCCCTGGAGACTGCGAGTACCACGGCGTTATGCTACTGTCACTCGGGTTGATTATCACATAGAAATCCTGCGCCGGCATATGGCTGGTGCCCAGCGTGAAATAACGCTTCTTCGTCACTGGGTCCTCCACCACGTCCATTACCAGCACTGCATAGCTGGGTTCAGTCTGCTTCACCATCACATCGCCAGGCTCCATGTCATGGATGTTTGTCACCGGTTTCAGCATGGAGGCAAGGGTACTGGCATCGGTTTGTGGGGATAGCTCGTTCAGGTATTCTATCAGCGCCATATGGTCAGTGGGCAGCTTCTTCTCTTTTGCCCAGCTGCGGAAGTCAACCTTATTGCCACTCTTTGTAGGGAAGTTTATCTGCCACAGCCAATCCTTCGCAAACAGGTACTCAGCACGCAACCGCAGTATAGCATTGGTGCTCTTCTGCAGGTTGTCCTTCCCGGCGTCGATATCTACTACTTGTGCGTGTTTATACTGGTTGGGTGCCTCCACACCATCATAGGTGAGTACCGGCGGGTTGCCCGCCTTCAACGGCAGATGTTGCACCCACTCGCCGAAGGTTCCCGGCACAGCGGTCAGCCGCAGGTAGCCTGCTTTCGGGGTGATGACATTGATGTTATGGGTGATGGGATCCGGCTGCATCGCCAACCACGGATAACTCACCGTAGCAGTGGTGACCTTTTCTACTGCCAGCAGTTTCGGCTTCACTGCTTGGTTCCCCGCACAGCCAGCAAGTAAAAACATGGCGACGACAATTGATAGTGCAAATAACAGGCGCATTTTTTCTTCTCTCCAGTTCATTTAATATCCAAGTTCGCTTAGTCGTTCCAACGTCAGTCCGGGGGTGCTTTCACGGCTACTCATCAGTCTATCCAAGTAGCGCGCCAGCAGATCAACTTCGAGGTTTACCTCATCCCCCTTGCCGAGGGTAGACAGCGTGGTGACGGCCAGCGTGTGGCGGATGAGCGATACCGACATGCTCTCTGCCCCGGCATCCACCACCGTCAAGCTGATGCCATCGATAGCGATTGACCCCTTGGGGGCGATATAGCGCGCCAGTGGGGTGGGGATGCCAAACGTCAGCACCCGCTCTTCCCCGACACCGCTCACATTCCGCAGCGTGCCCACGCCATCCACATGCCCACTCACGATATGCCCGCCCAGCCGTCCGTCCAGTTGCAGCGCCCGCTCCAGGTTTACCCGCTGCCCGGGCTGCAGTTTGCCCAGTGTCGTGCTCTTCAGCGTCTCCGGCATCATCCACAGCCACAGCTTCTCCGGCTCGATCTTCTCCACCGTCAGGCACACGCCGTTGGTGGCCAGACTATCGCCGATACGTAGTCCCTCGCGCACCACCGTCGCCTGCACCGCCAGCCGCGCCGTGTTGCCACTCCGCTGCAGTACCTGCACACTGCCCATCTCTTCCACAATTCCGGTAAACATACACCTAAGTGTCTCCATTGTCGGGCTTTGTGTCAAGGGGAAGAGCAATCTCCGCATTGGCCCATCACCAGCAACCCCGTTCGCATGGGCGGGACGCCCATGCTACGAAGTTGAGCTTTTCAATTCAAGGAGATACCGGCATACACCCCTAAACCTCATCCATATACACCGCACGCATCACCTCACTCAGGGACGTGATCCCTGCGCGGGCTTTGGCTAGTGCGTCGGTGCGCAGATCGGGATAGCCGGCATCGTTGATGATGGTGCGCAACTCGCTGGAACTTTGCTTGCGCATGATGGCGAACTTAAGTTGATCAATAAAGGGGATAATCTCATAGATACCGATCCGTCCGCTATAGCCGGTGTTGCGGCAGCGTCCACAACCTCGTCCGTGGTAGAACACGGTATCAGTGGCATTCAGTCCAAGTTTCTGCCGCACATCGTCGATTACATTATCACGCTCTTTGCAGTTATCGCAGATTTTGCGCACCAGTCGCTGCGCGATGATGCCATTCACCGATGACGCCACCAGGAACGGCTCCGCCCCCATATCGATCATGCGTGTGGCACCTGTCACCGCGTCATTACTGTGCAGCGTACTGAAGACCAGGTGCCCGGTGAGCGATGACTGGATCGCCATCTGTAGTGTCTCCGGGTCACGTATCTCACCTACCATGATGATATCCGGGTCCTGCCGGAGCATCGAGCGCAATCCGGTGGCAAAGGTCAGCCCAATTTTTGGGTTCACCTGAATCTGCGTCATGCGCGGAAACTGGTACTCCACCGGATCCTCGATAGTAATCACATTGCGAGATACGCTGTCGATTTTGGAAAGGCAAGCGTAGAGCGTGGTGGTCTTGCCACAGCCGGTAGGACCGGAGGCCAGCAACATCCCGTGCGGACGATTGAGCAAATCCGTCAGGAGTTGTTGTTGTGCCCGGCTGATCCCCATCGAAGTGAAGTCAAGCTCCATATCGCCCTTGGGCAGTAGCCGTAGCACCGCCTTTTCGCCGTTGATCGAGGGCACTAGCGACACGCGGACATCGTACTCCTTCTTGTTGTAGACAAAGGGGAAACGCCCGTCCTGCGGCAGCCGATTCTGCCCGATATCCAGCTGCCCCAGTATCTTCACGCGCGAGATCACCTGCTGGTGACTGGGGGGATCATAGGTGGTGTGGTCATAGAGCATCCCGTCCACGCGGAAACGTACTATCACCAGATCCTGGTATGGCTCAATGTGGATATCCGTCGCCCGTGCCGCTGCCGCCTGATGTAGCAACGCGTCCACGGTACGGCTGGTGCTCGACACGTCACTCTTCTCGTCCACCGCCGGGGGGATATTACCCAACTCCTTCAGCAGATCCATTGGGCGTTCAGGAACCGTATCATAGTGTACGCCTATTGCCAGCTGAATATCCTGCTGTGAGGCGCGCACCGGGGCGATACGGTATCCTGTTAATCTCTTCAGCTGATCCAGTAACGGCAGGTTGCCCGGGTCTGCCACCGCCACTGTCAAAGTGTGTGCACCACTCCGATCTACCAGCGATATCGGGCATACGGAATATCGTACGGCGTCAGTTCGGTCGATGGCATTCAGTGCATCAAGGGTAACACGAATATCCTGTGGTCGCACTACCGGTATCCCATCATCGCGCATAAAACACCCCCTGACGAATTACTTGATAATATGATACATGCAAACCTCGGAATACGCTAGCACCCACCCCTTCTATATTCAACCTAATTCTTATCCTGCCACATTTGTACGATAAAACTTGTGACACACTGCACAAATTGATATACTATCTGATGAATTCAGAGTGCCCACCATGCGATAGTCGCGATGGGGTCATTCTTTTGTAAGGAGAGCTACGATGATTATCGATCGTGTTATTGCGCGTGAAATCCTTGATTCACGCGGCAACCCCACCGTTGAAGTGGATGTACAACTGGAAAGCGGCACCCTGGGCCGCGCCGCCGTCCCCTCTGGTGCTTCCACCGGTGCCTACGAAGCAGTAGAGTTGCGTGATGGCGACCCTACGCGCTACCTCGGCCGTGGCGTTTCGCTGGCTGTGGACAACGTCAATGAAATCATCGCCCAGGAGATTGAAGGCATGGACGCCAGCGAGCAAGTAGAGCTGGATCAACTGATGATCGAGCTGGACGGCACCCCCAACAAAGCCAAGCTGGGTGCCAACGCCATCCTCGGCGTCTCCATGGCCGTCGCCAAAGCCGCCGCTGCCGAATACGACATGCCGCTGTACAAGTACCTGGGCGGTGCCGCCGCCTACAAACTGCCCGTTCCGATGATGAATATTATCAACGGTGGCAAGCACAGCGACAGCTCCGTAGACCTGCAGGAATTCATGATCATGCCCGTAGGCGCTGATTCCTTCGCCGAGTGCCTGCGCCAGGGTGCAGAGATCTTCCACGCGCTGAAGAGCGTACTGAAGAAAAAAGGCTACTCCACCTCCGTTGGCGACGAAGGCGGCTATGCGCCGAACCTGAAGAGCAACCAGGAAGCCCTCGACGTGATCATGGAAGCTATCGAAGCCGCCGGCCTGGTGCCGGGCGATGATATCCGCATCGCCATGGACCCTGCCGCTACCGAACTCTACGACGAAGCGAAGAAGATCGGCGAAGAAGGCAAATACTACTTCTGGAAATCCAAAATGCTCAAGACCAGCGACGAGATGGTCGCATTCTATGAAGATCTGGCGAAGAACTACCCCATCATCTCCATCGAAGACGGCATGGCCGAAGATGACTGGGATGGCTGGAAAAAGCTCACCGATGCTATCGGTGGCAGTGTACAGATCGTCGGCGACGACCTGTTCGTCACCAACACTGAGCGCCTGGCCAAGGGTATCGAGCTGGGTATCGCCAACTCCATCCTCATCAAGGTCAACCAGATTGGCACCCTGACCGAGACGCTGGCCGCCATCGAAATGGCCAAGTGCGCTGGCTACACCGCCATCGTCAGTCATCGTTCCGGCGAGACAGAAGATGTCACCATCGCCGACCTGGTAGTAGCAACTAACGCTGGTCAGATCAAGACCGGAGCACCTAGCCGCACCGACCGCGTAGCCAAGTACAACCAGCTTCTTCGCATTGAGGAAGCATTGGGCGGCGCTGCACAGTTCGCCGGCATGGGCGCATTCTACAACCTGAAAAACACGAAATAGTCACTCTGCAGAGTGAAAAGCACTATGGGCGGGACTGCTACAGTCCCGCCCATAGTCATAATTGCACCTTACTCTCGCAATTTGCCGTTTTTCTCGGTATAATCTGGCGATAAACGGAAAGAAAATGTGCCTAATGCGCAACTAGCAAGGTAAATTTGTGTCAAAGATAATAGATTAAAGCCAGGGAAGTGTAAATGACTTTCGATACAGCTACTACCGGACAAACACCATTGTCGGATATAAAATCTATACCAGTAACAGCCACGGAACGTGAAGCAATTCGTGTGGCTGTGAAAAGCGTCGTGTCTGAACTTGACCCGGCTACCCCGCCGAATCGGGAGAAGCTGGAGATTATAGCGGTAACCGTATTGTCGCACTTGGGATACCCGTTGGATTACCAGGGCTTTACTATGGTGGCGATCAGCAATTGCTTCTGGGAAAGCCAGTTTACCGCTATCCCCTACAACCGTCGTCTCTTACTGCTCCCACACTGCCTTAGCAATGATGATATCTGTGCAGGCAGCTACGACTCCGTGGGCTTAAAGTGTGCTGCCTGTGGTGCCTGTTCCATTAATGATTACCAGACACGCGCAGTGGAGCTTGGCTATCAGGTTATCGTTGCCGAAGGCACCTCATCGGTGCTGATGAAGGTGATAGATGGCAGTGCCGATGCGCTTTTGGGCGTTGCCTGCCTGGATTCGCTGGAGAAATCATTCACCCGCATAGTCGACCTGGGCATCCCCAATATCGGTATACCGCTACTGCAGGATGGCTGCGTAAAGACCTTCCCAAACTCCTCCTCATACCCCTGCTGCACCATCTTCTGATGCGCCAATCTGACCCACTTCACAAACGTCATCAGCGCCAGC
>JBBQQW010000080.1:0-11164 GCA_038215455.1 Armatimonadota bacterium | reverse complement strand
AAGGCTCCGCTGTAGCCCGCGTCTTTCAGCCGTCCTATATACATCGGCCAGTTCACATCGCCTTCGCCCAGCGGCACCTCGCGCCATTTCCCTTTTGCCCACGCCGCCGCATCGCGGATGCCGTCCTTCGCGTGAGTGTGTACGATAAAGGGCAGCAGCGCATCCAGCGCCTCTTCCAGGTCAAAGCCGGCCATGGTCAGGTTGGCGGGGTCAAAGTTGACGCGGATACCGCCGGTATTCAGCGAATCCAGCAGTGCGCGCAGCACCGGGCCACTCTCCGGGCCGGTCTCCGTCGCCAGCACCACGCCCCTGCTCTCCGCATACGTGCCGATAGTATCCAGCGCCGCACGCAACGTGTCCCACACGCCGTTTGGCTCCGCGGGCACCACGCCGATATGGGTGGTGATGATGTCGGTGCCCAGATCCACCGCCAGGTCTATCTGCGCCAACGTGCGCGGCACGATCTCCGCATTGCGCGCAGCATCGACGAAACCCTGCCCGAAATCCGCACAGGTAGCCGAGAGCGTCATCCCCAGCTCCTCATAGAACTGCCGGAACTCGTCCCGCTGCGCCAGTGTCATCTCCTCCGGCACCACCATGCCCGAGGAAAACTCGAAGACCGAGGTGTAAATCTGGAACGAATTCACCCCCAACTCCGCCGCCTTCAAGATGCCGTCGTGAATCGGCAGCTTCAGATTATCGGCAAACACGCCGATCTGCAGGTTTGATGTGCTCATGAGTATTGCTCCTCAAACGAAAAAAGTTCCAAATTCCAAATTCCAAATTCCAAGGTTGGTTTAGAGTATTTACTGCGAAAAAAGATTCGGTGGGCGCTTTGCCCACTAGTCTACCTAACCCCCAGCCCCTTCCCTGCGAGGGAAGGGGGGCCGACTGTAAAACCTTGGTACGAAAAAACATAACCGTCCAATTGGACACCCCCTTCCCGCGCCGGGAAGGGGGCCGGGGGGTTAGGTAGACCAACGCTGAGTATTGCTCCTCAAACGAAAAAAGATTCGGTGGGCGCTTTGCCCACTAGTCTACCTAACACAGACTTTGCCCGCAACCCAATGACATTATCTGCTGGGGTAATTGCAAAACCTCTTTCCCGCTGGGATTGAAATCCCCGCATAAATACGGGGTTTTGAAATTACCTCCTGCTCTGCAATAAATCGTGTTACGGCATTTTGGCCTACCGTTTTAATTCACAGGATACAAGGATAGCCCGGATAAAAAGGTAGAATAATCTTCTTAGGATAATACTTCTTTGTTTGTTTGTTTTATCCTGACTATCCCCTTATATTCTTATATCCTGTGAATTATAACGATAGTGGACGACCTCTCAGCGCCACCCAGCATTTAAAACGTGCCTTTCCCTACAAGTTGTTCAGGAAAAAACCCTGAAGTGACTAACCCGGCCAAGCCAGAACCAAACTCAATATGCGTTGATACGGTAAATTACCATTCAATCAGAATAATATCCTAGCCCCGGATGAAATCCGGGGTACGCTTATCGAAGCATGACCTCAAGAGATAAACCCACTCCCCGGATTTCATCCGGGGCTACGATATTTTTTCCGAGTTATTTTGTTTGGTACCGTATCAGGTCGTTATTGCTACTTAAAATACAACCTTTCACTCCATGTTCCAAGCTTGGTTTAGCGTGTTCACCGTTCCGGCACTGGCACCCAGGTGTCCATCTGCTCCAGGGCTGCGCTGGTGGCCTCGATGAGGGCGGCTACTTCCAGCGTTTCTGCCGGGGGGATGAGCGAGACGCCGGTGTCGAAGAAGGTCAGCATGGCATCGATGAAGGGCGGGATGAAATCGTTCATTTCGTTGATGACCACGTGCTGGCCGTCGCCATATACCGCCCCCAGCTGGAAGTCATAGCCGGGCTGCAGGGTGAAGGTGCCACGCCGGCCATCGCTGTAGTCCACCACCACGTGCTTCACCGCGGCATTGCCGCACTGCATCACCCGGGTAGCACCGGTGCCCAGCGCCAGCACCAGCATCTCAATCTGGTGGATAGCATAGATATCGAATGGCCCCGCGCTGCCGCGTGTGGCGCAGTAGCTCACCCGCTGCCCATTGATACCAGCCAGCGCACGCACGAATGCCGAACTATAGCGCAGTGCCGAGGAGGACATCAGCGGGGTGCCGAAATTCTCTGCTTTTACAAAGAGCCGTTGCGCTGCCGCCAGCGAAGGTGCTATCGGCTTATCCAGATAGACTGGCTTCCCACTGCGTAGCGCAATATCGGCCAGATCCTCATGCCGCTCGGCGTTATCTGGCGAGAGCACCACGATACAATCGCAGTTAGCTACCAGCTCCTCGATGCTGGTGGCTTGCTGCACCTGCTGCTCACGACACCATTCGTCGATGGACTTCTTCCCCGCCGGGGTGAACTCCGCCCACGCCTGCGTCACCTCAAACTGCCTCTGATACCGGCTCGCCCGGATCTCACGCGGATAAATGTTCGCGTGCCACTCGTCAATGAAGTAGTCAATAAACCCGATAGTTTTCATGATGTCTCCAGCTGTATATCGTTTATAGTGGTAGTATGCCGGATAGTGGGGCTATTGTAAATATGGTTAGGGCGGGGCGCCATGATTTTTGCAGAAAAGCCCACCGATTCACTATTCAGGAGTATCGTTTTTAGCGCCCGTCCTGTTTGCCCAGCCGTGAACGATTGGGCTAGCGGGTTTACGCCGAACGTCCTTCGGACGGGAACGCTTACCCCTACCCGTCCCGCCTGAATGGGCGATTGGCCGTAGGCCTCCCAGCCTGGTCGTTCACGGCCAGGCCCGTAAGGACAGTTTGTCGCTAAAAACGAGACTCCTGATTCACTATTGACTTTTTCACCCACAACGGCTATAATAAATTTCGTCGTTAAAAGCGACTGGCCATGGCCTCATCGTCTAGTGGCCTAGGACGCCTGGTTCTCAGCCAGGAGATCAGGGGTTCGAATCCCCTTGGGGCTACCATTTTTTAGCCGCCGGAGATAACTCTCCGGCGGCTTTTCCATATGGTGTCACATATCCCATCGACTATGTAGCGAATTAACAACATCTATTATGTTCCCAAGTGCTATAATCAGAATGTTGTTGCTTATAAGGCACATAACATGATGGAGGGCGAAGATGGAATTGACGCAGGTGAAAGACATATTGGATCAGGTGCAGGCTAATGCGCGGGTGTCCACGGTATTCGGAGAGCCGGTGCAGGTGGGCGAGCGCATTATCATCACCGTGGCCGAGGTACAGTACGGCGGTGGCGGCGGAGGCGGGGCAGGCAAGCGGCTGGATATGGCCGAGGGTGGCGGCGGTGGCGGTGGCGGCGGTGTAATCGTCCGCCCCATGGGCTGCCTGGTAATCGGCAAAGACGAAGAAAAATGGGTGCCGGTAATTGACGTTAACCGCGCCATAATAATAGGCGGTGCCCTCGCAGTGCTGTTGCTCACCACTATACGGGCGCTGGCACGGCGCTGATTGATCTGTAATACAGGAGGGTAACCGTCCTCCCTGGCCTGGCCGTGAACGACCAGGCTGGAGAGGTTTGATTCGACAAACTCACCACAGGTCGGCCAATGTCCTCCGGGTGGGACGGTTATGGTTAAGCGTTCCCGTCCGAAGGACGTTCGGCGTAGCCCTCTAGCCCAGTCGTTCACGGCTGGGTGTACAGAATGGGGCCTAAAACCGATACTTCCGTCTGAAAAGCGGCTCATATTATGCAATTTTCGCTACGCTCACTCGGCTATACCCTCTGCTTGCTACTCCTATTTCCCTGTGTCCTCCACGCCGCCCCGGCACCGCCGGAGCTTATCGGCACGGCTGCGATATCTGTGGATATGGATACCGGGGAGATCATATACACGAAGAATATCGACACGAAGGTCTACCCGGCCAGTATCACCAAATTGATGACGGCGTTGCTGCTGGCAGAGCATAGGCAGCCTGCCGATGCCCTGGTATACACCCAAACGGCCAAAGAGCAGCCCCCTTACTCGTACAACCATAATATTCACCCGGTAGCAGTCGGCGATACTATCTCTGCGGCGGATGCCATGGATATACTGTTGCTCTTCTCCGGCAATGACATCGCCTACCTGATCGCGGATAATGTCAGCGGGGATGCCAGCAAATTCGCCACGGCAATGAATGACAAAGCCCGGCAGCTGAAAATGGCCGGGACGCACTATGTCACGCCAAATGGATTAGATGCTGGCAATAATGGGCACTACGCGACCGCCTATGATTTAGCATTACTGGGCATAGCGGCCTACCGCAATCCCTGGATACAGCAGAGTATGGCCAAAGTAACCAGCCAGGTACATTCCGCCCATGGCCTGGTCGGTACGGTGGAAAATAGCAACAAATTATTGGGCAAAGACGGCTGTGTCGGCGGCAAAACCGGCTATACCGCCAAAGCGGGGCGCTGTTTTGTCGCCATGTATGAGAGGGCTGGCCGGCATATCATCGGCGTGGTGATGAATTCCACCTACAATCTCCCGCAAGATACGATAGTATTTGCCGACATGGAAAAGCTGATCAATTGGAGCTACGCCGCGCCGAAAGCTGCACTGTACACTAGCGGCACCGCCTTACAAACAGCGACAATCGAGTACAATGTACTGCCATACTTCGGGCCGAAAAAGCTCGCCAAAATCCCCCTCATCGTAAAACAGGACGTGAACTATTACGCTAACGACATTACCCCGGTGACGACTGTAAAACTGGGGGTGATTGATCCGTGGAAACTGGACAAAAATAGCGCAATCGGCACGCTGGAGCTAACGCAAAGAGCTGCAATCAGCAGCCACAGCCTCTACCCCCTCATCGCAACCGGCGACATTATCAAAGATAACATGGCCATCTACCTCTGGGCGACGCTGGGATTGATACTGGTGGTGGTGGGGTTAGTAGCTGTTTTCATTTTTGTTCGTCGGAGGATGGAAGGCGGTTGATGGTGGCAGCAGTCAGGTCAGCTAGCTGGTCTGACTGCTGTCATTTTGTAAGATATAGTCCCTTCTAGCTATAGCTTAGCGGACTACCTTCGGGCGGAAAAAGACCGGCCCGGAAAAATCGTATTTTGCAGATCCTATCAGCCCAAAGGGCTCGTATGTTGCAGCCCTGGGCAACGCCCAGGGTAAAGGGTATCAAAAAATGCCCAGCCCTGAAAGGGCGGCTTGTTATATCGCCCTTTCAGGGCTGGGGGTTAGGTAGACCAATGGGCAAAGCGCCCGCCTAATCAATTTTTGTAGGAAGTATTATCATACAGCAACGACAATTGCTCAACATACTCAAGGAGTATCGTTTTTAGCTTTGATCTGCGACGAAGAACCACCCCGCCCTTCGGGCACCCCTCCACGGGAGGGGAATTGGTTCGGCAACGTGGATGAACGGTAAAACCGATATTCCTGCAACATACTCCTTGACATATCCGCCACTCAGCAGGACAATCATAAGCAGGGGTATATATTCCCCTGGGAATTTGTTGGTGAGGTAATGATCATGATGCGAAGTGTGCTGGGTTTCCTGTTACTTGCCGTTGTGGCGATATTTTTGCTGGGTTGTAGTGATACTTCTGCTCCCGCGCCGGGAGGCGGGCAGGTGCGCGGGGTGGTGGATACCAGCACGCTGGATGGCGGTACCCCGACGGTGACCGTGGGCATCGACGGGCAGGACACCACCGTGCCGGTGGGTGCGGACGGGAGCTTCCTGCTGGATAACGTGCCACCGGGCGTGCATACGCTGGTGGCGAAGACGAATAACAAGGCCAGCGCCATTGTGGTGACGGTGGCGGAAGGGCGCGAGACGAATGTGGGGCAGGTGATACTGCGCCAGTCGGGGCAGATCGCCGGCATTGTCACCGTGGCCGTAACCCTCACCCCCATCGCCAATGCGCGCGTGACGGTGACCGAGAAGGTGCTGACCGTCACCGATGAGACGCCGCACCCGGTGCGCACCGCGCGTACTTCACCCACTGGTAGCTACACTGTGGACGGCCTGCCCACGGGCGAATATATGGTGGCTATCAGCAAAGACGGCTACAGCACCGCTACCCTCGGCCTCACCGTGAATGCTGCCGCCACCACCGTGGGCGACGCGCAGCTGACAGCTGCCGATATTACGGCGGGCAGTGTGAAGGGGACGGTCTCGGGGAGCAACGCCGACGGCACAGTCTTCCCGCTGGGCGGTGCCTTTATCATCCTGGTGCCGAATAATGGCCCCACCCCGCCGCCGATTCCGACCGTGCCCCAGCCAGCGCGTGCTCTGGATGGCAACCGGAATGTGGTGAGCCAATATCCGGTTGACCCGGTGTGGAAGGAATACTACAGCTACTCGGCAGATGACGGCAGCTATCAGGTGGATGGCGTGCCCGCTGGCGTGTACTCCGCCACCGCCATGCGTCCCGGCTTTGACTCCGTCACCAGCCCGGTGACGGTGGTGGCCAAAGAGACGGCCACGCTGGACTTCAAGCTGAACCTGCGCCACATCCCGGTGGGCACGGTCATCGGCGCCGTCACCGACGCCACCACGCATAACCCGATAGCTGGCGTCCGCGTCTCGGCGGTCATCTATCATATCATGGCGGCGAATGACGCCGGCGGTGCCACCACGGCCAACGCCATGCCGATACGGCCCGATGAATTCAACTGCACCGCGGTGACCGATACCGCGGGCAAATATAAGCTGATCGTCCCCACCCCCACCTCGGCGCTGATCTTCGCGGCGGACGGCTACGATATCCAGCAGCTCCCGGCGACTGTAGTCGATGGCGGGAGCATCACCGTCGATGCCGCGCTCACCGCGCAGGTGGTGAATCCGCGCATTAAGGTGAAGCTGAGCGGCAACGTGTCAATCCCGAAATCGCTCGACATGAATGTCGCGCTCCCGGTGGAGGGTGCCACGGTAACCCTGACGCCCGACTGGCCCTACATGTCCCCCGCCAGCATCCGCCCGCAGCCGGTATTCACCGCCACCACCGACGCGCAGGGCAACTACTCTATCGAAGTACCATCGGACATCTTCACGGTATACGCCGCGAAGGGTGAGCTACGCTCGCCACAGTACCGGCTGAAACTCTACGCCGACGCCACGCTGAATTTCACGCTCTATACCGGCCCGCTAGTGCAGCCGCTGGGTGGGGGGAAATAGCGTATACGGAGCAACTACGAAAAATGGGCGCACCATGTGCGCCCATTTTTCATATCACCACATCCTCAATCACCCGCATCTCACGCCAGTGGCCTTTCAGGTAGCGGAGGAGGAAGAAGGTGGAGGCGGTGCAGACGCTGAAAAACAGGGCGCTCCAGACGGTGTAGATGCTGCTGGCGTTGGGGTGGAGGCAGATGATGAAGGCGGGGAGCAGCAGCGTGACGATCATATTGCTGCTGGAGATGAGCGTGACGTAGAGGATGTCGCCCGCACCTTTCAGCGCGGCGGTGAAGACCAGGTTGCCTACGTCGAAGAGGCAATAAGCGGCGACGAAACGCAGCATCACTATCGTCAGCTCGCGCACCGGGGCGAAGGCTACCGGGTCGGCTTCGGCGGCGAAGGGGCTGATGAGCCAGCCGGGCACGGCGAGAAAGAGCACGCCGATGAACGCGGTGAAGAGCAGGCTGATGTGCACCGCCGACCAGACGGAGAAGTTCGCGTGCTCCGGACTTTTGCGCCCCATGCTCTGCCCCACCAGCGTGGAGGTGGCCATGCTGAAGCCGACGATGGGGAAGTACGCGAAGGTGTTCACCTGGAAGGCGATATTCGTCGCCGCCATCGGCACCACCCCCAGCCGCCCTACCAGCAGCAGGAAGGTGGTCCAGCCGATCATATCCAGCGAGAATTGCACCCCGTTGGCAGTGCCGAAGCGCAGCAGTCGCTTCATCAGGTTGAACTCAATATGCCAGGCAGTGCCCCCGTCTTTCACGTGCGAATCGCGCAGGAA
Organism: Armatimonadota bacterium; assembly: GCA_038215455.1. GTDB lineage: Bacteria > Armatimonadota > Hebobacteria > CAIYQO01 > CAIYQO01 > CAIYQO01. Next base: position 3,223 of record JBBQQW010000080.1, on the reverse strand, counting down.
GATGACGAAGTAGATGACTAGCCCGAGCAGTTGCGCGGATACCGTCGCCAGCGCCGCCCCGGTGATCCCCAACCGCGGGCAGCCGAAATTGCCGAAGACCAGCGCATATGCCGCGATGGAATTGACCACCATGCCCAGCAGATTCACGAACAAGATGATGCGCGTCCTGCCGCGCCCGATGAAGAATGCCGATAACGCCGAACAGCCGATGCCGGTGAATGACCCCATGACGAGAATGCTGAAGAAGTCGCGCTCCATCCGCTGCACCCCCGGAGCATGACCCGCCAGCTGAAATACCTGCGCCCCCAGCGGCAACAGCAGCAGCAATATCAGCGCAGATAGCACCGCGAGGTACAAGCCTTGCCATACCACCGCCACCGCGTTGCGCGGCTGCTGCGCCCCGGTGTACTGCGCCACGAATACCGAGGAGTAGCCAACCAGACCGATGAAGAATGATTGCAACGCAAAGGCCAGCATCCCGCTCGGCCCCGACGCCGCCAGCGCCTCGGGCGAGTACCAGGAGAGGAACATGCGGTCGATAAACTGCAGGATAGTCGTGGACCCCATGGAGAGGAACAACGGCCACGCGAGCACAATCACCTCCCGATACCCGCCAGCCGCGCCCCACCTCTCCAGCAAAGCCCGTCGCGTCAGGGGAGGAAACTCCAGGCGAATCGGAAATGATAGTAACCCACGTTGTCCCACAAGGGAGAATGATAGCGGATTGGGGGGAAGGCGTCAAAGGTGGGGCATTTATGCCGGGGTGATGTTGAGAGGTCGTCCGCTGGGGTGATTGCGAAAACGTCTAAAAACGATAGGTTAAGCGTCAATGGAATCGACGCTTAACCTACCGCCCTTACACTACGCGGGTTGGAATTCCGACTTACCCGCGCCGCATTCTGGGCAGACCCAGTCGTCGGGGAGGGCTTCGAAGGTGGTGCCGGGGGCGATGCCGTTGTCCGGGTCGCCGATGGCAGGGTCGTAGATGTAGCCGCAGAGAATGCATTCGTATTTCATGGTTTTGCTCCTTCTTTGTTTTTGATATGCCCACGCGGGGGCGGTGCTAGTATTTCGCCAGTAGTTTTGCCGAGATCTCCTGCCCCAGCGTGTAGGCGGCGGCGAGGGCTTCCTCATCCGGCACGTATTGGACGCGCAAGCCCTCATTCACCATCTCTATTCCCATGCCGGCCATGATATCATGGACGTTTTTCACCGCCTCGCCGCCCCAGCCATAGCTGCCGAAGGACGTGCCGATGAGGTTGAGCGGGCGCAGCCCCTTCAGATAGATGAGGACGTCGGCCACGGTGGGGAAGATATTATTGTTGAGCGTAGGCGAGCCGACGAGCAGTGCCCCGGCGTCCAGAATCTGCGTGGCCACCTCGCTGCGCGGTGTGCCCGCCAGCGAGAGCACCTTCACCTCGGTGCCGCCGTCGGTGAGGCCTTCGCCGATGGCACGCGCCAGCATCTCGGTGCTGTGCCACATGGTGTCGAAGACGATCACCGCCTTGTTGGTACGTTTTTGCTCCGCCCATCCGACGTAGCGGGTGACGATCTGCCCGATACGCGAGCGCCAGATCGGCCCATGATCGGGGCAGACCAGCTTCAGTGGCAGGTTCAGCTCCGTCAATTTCGTCGCCAGTTTGAGGACGATACTGCTGTAGGGGAGGATAATGTTGGCGTAATAGGTCGCCGCGCCCTCCCACAGCGTCTCCTCTGCCAGCTCATCATCAAAGCGCTCGGATGAGGCCAGATGCATCCCGAAGGCGTCGCTGGTGAAGAGCACGCCGTCCTCCTGCAGGTAGGTGAACATACTGTCCGGCCAGTGCAGCATCTTTGTCTCCAGAAACTGCAGCGTCAGATTGCCCAGGCTTAGGGTGGAGCCATCCGCCACTGGCGTTACCTCCAGCCCCGGGTGGAAATGCTTCGCCAGCCCGCGCACTCCGTTGGCGGAGGCGAAGACCTGCTCCGGTTGCACCGCGGCGATGATCTCCGGCAGGCAGCCGGAGTGATCCATCTCGGTGTGGTTGGAGATGATATAGTCGATCTTCGTCGGGTCGATCACCGAGGCGATGCGCGCCAGCAGCTCGTCCTTGAAGGGTGCCTTCACCGTGTCAATGAGCGCGATCTTCTCGCCCAGCACCAGAAAGGCATTATAGGTGGAGCCTTTCGGGGTAGCATAGCCGTGAAAGTCGCGCAGTTGCCAGTCGATGGCCCCCACCCAGTAGACGTGCTCACTAATTTTTACCGCGTGGTATGCTGTGTTTACCATGGTTTATAGTTTCCTTGTATGGTTTACCTTTGGTACGTTTATGGCATTAGAATAGAACCTAGTTCGATGATTCATCTAGCTGCTGATCTCCAGCAGATTTAATGCTATGATGCGGAATATACAATACTCCGGGGAGATTAGTAAAATGCGCATCACTCGTGATAATCTGTGCTTGGTGCAATTGGGCGGTTGCGTAAATAATTGCATCTGCCATCGCCAATTTGCATTTAACGCTATATGAAGAAGCCGCTAAAGCGATGGTATCATCGACAGGAATAACAATCGACTTCTGCATCTGCGCTATAGCTTCTGCAGCCGCACGGCGACCGGCAGTATTCTCTATGCGACGACATACTTCATAAATATTTATCGTCGAAACAACAAGCAACTCGGTCTTTAAGAGAAACGGTTCATAGGCATCAGCTAGTAAATCGTTGGTGAAATATGCAATCCAACCGACAGAATCAACCAATATCATATACAACACACTTTCCTATAATCTGTCTGATTCGTTACGAATCTCCTCCAGAGAAATCCCGGGAAATGCTCCACGCATTTCCCGGATATTACGGTCGGGAACAATTTCGATGACCCCCCCCATATTTACTACTGACAGGTGCTGTCCTTTGCAGATATGCAAAGCTTTTCGGATATCAGCTGGTATTACAATCTGGTATCTGTTTGATACGGTCACCCTAGTCATTTTGTCTCCTCATGCCGAGATTTTAGACCCAGTGCTACTATACCACCGCCGGTGGCACAAATACGCGCGTGGCCAGCTCGCGGTCGAGCATGAAGAGCGCGCTGCGGTCATCGCCGATGAGGGCGAACTGTTTGATGATATTGTCGGCGTTGGCTTCTTCCTCCACCTGCTCGGTGACGTACCAGTCCAGGAAGGTGACGCCGGCGAAATCTCTAGTCTCCATCGCCAGTGCTACCAGGTTGTTTATCCGT
>JBBQQW010000079.1:0-11222 GCA_038215455.1 Armatimonadota bacterium | reverse complement strand
CAGGTTGTCGAGGGCGGCGACGTTTTCTTCTACCTGCTGCACGCTGCTGGCGCCCATGAGTACACTGGTGACAGCGGGGAAGCGCAGTATCCAGGCCAGTGCCAGCTGTGCCAGCGTCTGCCCGCGGCTGATGGCGATTTCGTTGAGGCTGTGCAGCATGGCGTGGCGCTCGGGGGTGAGGTTCTGCTGTACCCATTCTGCCCCGCGCATCTGTGCGGCGCGGCTTTCGGCGGGGATTTTGCCGTCCAGGTATTTGTCGCTGAGCATCCCCTGCGCCAGCGGGGAGAAGCAGATGACGCCCGTGCCGTAGCGTTCGGTCTGCGGCAGCAGGTCAGTCTCGATGGTGCGGCGCAGCATACTATAATTAGGTTGGTGGATGGTGATGCGCGTCAGCCCCTCGCGTTCGCACACACGTGTGGCCTCGGCAAAGTGCGCGCCAGAGTAGCTGCTGACGCCGGCATAGAGCACCTTGCCCTGCTGCACCAGTGTGTCCAATGCGCCCAGCGTCTCCTCCAGCGGAGTATCGAAGTCAGGGCGGTGGTGATAGAAGATGTCGAAGTACTCTACCCCCATACGCTGCAGCGATTGATCGCAACTGGCAATGAGATATTTGCGTGAGCCCAGATTGCCGTAGGGGCCGGGCCACATATAATAGCCCGCCTTGCTGCTGATGATCATCTCATCGCGTGGCATATCTTTGAGCACGCGCCCGCATACCAGCTCGGCATTGCCCGCCGGCTTACCATAGTTGTTGGCGAAGTCGAAGTGGGTGATACCCAGGTCAAAGGCGCGATAGAGGCATTCTCGCGCGATCTCCTCGCTGCGGTAGCCGCCGAAAGTCTCCCACGCCCCCAGCGAGATCGCCGGCAGCAGCAGCCCGCTGCGCCCACAGCGCCGGTATTTCATCTTCTCGTATCGGTTCTCTGCAAATGTAGTCATCGGTTTCCTCCTCACGTTACAGGATTGTTCGACGTTAGGTTAGTGATTCCTGCAGGGATAGGGATCACTAAGTCGGAGAAGTGTCGCTTTCAACGACGCTTCTCCTGCTTCCGCAAAATAAATGGAACATTTTCCCCGCACCGCCAGTCAAAGGGGTATCTTCGGAAAAAATAGGAGGTAAAGCGTGAAAAAATGTACACTTGGCCAGTTACTTCTCTGGAGCCTGGCTCTGCTCTGTCTGTGGGCGCTGCCTGGTATGGCGCAGTCCGCACCTGCTGCTCCTCCGGGGGCACCGCCGGTGCCGGCGATTGACGAGAACGTCTCGCAGGGGGCGTTGCGCGTGCAGTTGAAGGATCGGCTGGTGGAATGTCCGCTGAAGCATACCGATGTGGTGGGGTCTATCAGTGGCTTCATCGCGCGGGTGACGGTGACCCAGACTTTCCAGAACCCCTTCGATGACAAAATCGAAGCGGTCTACGTTTTCCCGCTGCCGCACACTGCTGCGGTGGACGACATGACGATGATGATCGGCGACCGGAAGATCGTCGGCGTTATCAAGCGCCGTGCCGAAGCCCGGCATATCTATGAGCAGGCGATTGCCCAGGGCAACACCGCTGCGTTACTTGAGCAGGAGCGCCCCAATATCTTTACCCAGACAGTGGGCAACATCCCGCCGAAGAGCGAGATCAAAGTCGTTATCTCCTACGTGGACGTGCTGGCCTACGACATGGGCGGGTATGAGTTCCACTTCCCCATGGTGGTCAGCCCGCGCTACGACGCTAATAAACCGTTCACTGGTGTCCCGGCTGGCGCTACTGTAGCACCACCCATCGCCGCCCCAGTGGGCATTGCCCCGGCAGGAGCCACCGCCCCGGTGGGTGTAAATCCGCCGATATTGCTCCCCGATACGCGCAACGGCGCGGACATCAGCCTCTCGCTGAAGCTCAATACGGGAGTGCCGGTGCAGGATATCAAGGTGACTAACCACAAGGCGAAGGTCGAGAAGACCGGCGCTACGCTGGCGGAAATCACCCTCGACCCGTCAGATAGCATCCCCAACAAGGACTTCGTGGTGCGCTACACCGTCGCCGGTTCCAAGCCAGAGATGGCGGTGCTGGCGAACTCCGCCGGGCTGGGCAAGGGCTACTTCATGCTGATGATACAGCCCGCCACCGATGACAAGCTAATGAAATCCCCGCCGCGCGAGATGATCTTCCTGGTGGACGTCTCCGGCTCCATGGGTGGAGCGAAAACCGACAAAGCGAAGGAGGCAATGAAGCTCTTCTTCAAGCAGGTGCGCCCGGATGACACCATCAATGTGATCACTTTTGACAGCACTTCCCGGAAGTTCTTCCCCGCGTCAGTGCCCGCCACCAAAGAGAACATGGAAAAAGCGCTGAACTATCCCTTCACGGGGGGCGGCACCGAGATGCACTCCGCAGTGAAGATGGCGATTGATGAACCGGTAGACGCGAAGCGGGTGCGCATGGTGATCATGCTCACCGATGGCGAGACCGGCGACGAGGCCAACCTGACGGCGATGATCGGCAAAGCGGCGGGCGACAACCTGCGCTTCTCCGCCTTCGGCATCGGCACCTCGGCCAACCGCTTCCTGGTGGATAACATTGCCAAGCAGGGCAAGGGTGTATCCGGCATCATCGACCTCACCACTGACCCGGCGGAGCTGGTGATCAAGACGATGGATCGCCTGCACCGCGCACAACTGGCCAACGTACAAATCGACTGGCAGGGGTTGTCCGTGAATGACATCTACCCGCGCCGCATCCCCGACCTGTGGGCCGGTGCGCCGATTATCCTCTACGGACGCTATGAAGATGGCGGTACGGCCAACATCAATGTGAACGGCACCATCGAAAATAAGACGTCCACGCAGGCATTGACGGTCAGCCTGCCCTATGGCGAGTACCCGGCGAACGAAGTGCTGGCCCCGGTGTGGGCACGGCAGAAGATAGAGGATCTGTCGCAACAGATGTACTATGGCAACGACCCGGTGATCATCGAAGAGATCACCAAAACCGCGCTGGAGTACAAACTGATGAGCCAGTACACCAGCTTCGTCGCCGTGGACGTGCGTGACCTGGCGAAGACTACCACCCCGGTAAAACCCCCGCGCCGCGTCAACGTGGCGGTACCGCTGGCCGCCGACACGCAGTGGTCGGGCGTCTTTGCTAGCACGAGCATATCAGCTATTCAACTAATGAGTAATGAATATGCTGATAGAATTCCGTTGATAGCCGACCATTGGAATAATCCGGCTGTGCCGGGTATAGCAGGGAGTAATGGTTTAACAAGGTATGAATTAGCACAACCATCGGCACGTTTTATGATGGCGTCACCATCAACGGCACCGTTCTCATCTTCAATGGGAACCACAACTGCTGGCATTGTTAATTCATATGCTTCGATCGACACGTATGGCATTACACTTGGAGTAATATCTCCGTCATCAACGAGTCCTGTGATATCGACAATTCCTTTAATAGGTAGTGTGGTTTATCCTAATAAACAGATGCCTGCTCCTCCCGCAGCAATTATCCCAACAGGAGCGGCATCGCTAATGGGTTATTCTCGTGCTACGATAGATCTGCCAGGTGACGCAGGAGGTCTCTGGAAAGATGGTGCTAGCCTGAAGGAATCACCAAAATACAGACTACGCCAAGATGGAAAGGACGAAACTGGCGCACCGTTGACAGGCGCGGCGCTGGCCGCCAGCAACAATCTGGCGACGATGTATGCACAGATGGAAAAAGCAGCTGCTGCGGCAGAATTTGAAGCTGGCGTACAGCAGGCACGCGGCCACTTTGATACCGCTATAGCGTGCTATCAGCAGGCGATCCTGCTCAATATGGCGCTAGGCAAGGATATTGCCAAACTAAGCGCCGCCATGAATTTGCTACCAGAACAGCAGGAGAATGCCCGCGTGGTGAAATATCCAGCACTGGGCCGGATGGTAGGGCAGGAGCTGCACAATATCAGCATCAGCGATGCGGTGAAGCTGCTGGCCGGTATCTCCGGCATGGACGTGAGTATCGTCGGCGGGAGTCTGGAGGACGCAGCAGATATGACCGCCAGCGGCAAATTGCCGATCATTGCCTATCTGGATCTGCGCAATGCCAACGTGGCGATGGCGCTCAACATGATATTGAGCGGCAACCACCTCGACTGGGTGGCGCAGAATGGTGGCATCATCGTAGCCACCTCCCACCGGCTGCCCGCCACCTCGGCGTGGGTCTACCCGGTGCATTACTACCAGCAACCAGCAAATCAGGAAGAATATCTGCTGAATGCCGATAAATTCCTGCGTGGCGCTCGCCTGGCGCTGGGAGCCGATGGCAACGCCAGCGTCTACTTCCTCGGGGAGAACAGTAACCTGCTGGTGATCGGCGATTCCACCGCCCACGCGCGCATCGCCGCCTATCTGCAGGCGTTACGTGCCGGCACCGACATGACCCTCTTCGCTGGCCCCAGCCCGTCGGAGTTCACCGACTGGATGAAGTCCCGGGAAGCGCGAAAAAACCAGCAGGCGAACCTGCTACTGCTGCAGGAGTTGCAAAAGACTGCAGGTAAGTACGCCAACATCTACCTGATCCAGCGTATTAGCCAGCGGATGGGTTCCGGCATAAGCGATCCGACGAGTATCCTCAACAGCTACGGTTGGCGGCTATTCACCTCCGCCTATGCTGGTAAAATGGACGTGGAAGCACTAGGTTGGCTGGAGGGTGTATGGTATAACCCGGATATGGCGAAGCTGATCGAGGGCAACTTCTTCCTCTTCGCCCGTTCCGCCTGGCAGATCAATGCCGCTGCCACAAAAATGCCGAAGGATGCCGACCTGGCGAAGCTGGCCGCACAAGTACGTGCCGTAATGACCCCGTATACCGCCAAATTCGCCAACTTTGACAGCATGGACAATGCCAACCTGCTGGGGGTAGATTACCTGCTGCTGGCCGGTATGCTCACTGACGCACAACGCGCAGAGCTGGGAAAAGTGAGGGCTGATAAGTCACTCACTCGGGCACTACTCGACCCCAGCAAGGAGAACGTGGCTGCGCTACAAGGTTCATTGGACAATATGAACCGGCAGCAGTATCTGGAGGACAACCTGCTCCTCACCGCCCTCATCGCCAAAAAACAGGGCGGCCCGCTGGCAAAGGCGCTGCGCGAGAACCTGCGCGACATCGTGAAAGGGTACCCAGTGAACAGCAGCCTGCTGTTGCTGGTGAATGAGCTGACAAAGTAGGTCAGAGACTAACATGGATGTACAGGATGGGCAGGATAGAGATATCCTGCCCATTTGGTTATCAATGTAGCATGGGGTTGCCGCTGGGATTGAAATCCCATAGCCAGGATGGCGACGGCTTATAGCCATGTGCTTTAGCGCGTGGCGTAAATGTCTTCATAATCACCTATTTTGTCAACTTTTCACCACCACAATGACGCTAAAATGTAGTATATTACCAACATAAGCATGTTTTCATGCTGAGGAGGTGCCATGGATCTGTTGATTCGTATCGCCGGAGAAGCCGGCCAAGGGGTGCAAACTACCGGTAGTCTGCTGGCCGGAGCACTGGCGAAGCTGGGGGTGCATGTGCTGTCCACGCAGAGCTACATGTCGCGCATACGCGGTGGCCTGAACTGGATAGATCTGCGTATCGGCGACGCAGAACTCACCGGTGGCCGCGACAAGGCTGATCTGCTGGTCTCCTTCACCACTGTTGGTCGCGATGTGCTGCATGGGGAGATGGTTCCGGAGGGCATTATCCTGCTGGATGCGGAGAGTGACGACAAATCCATCGCCGTGCCCTTCACCCAAATTGCCAAGAAAAGTGGCGGCTCCACTTTGATGGCCAACACCGTCGCCTGCGGGGTTATCTTCGCCATACTGGGTTACGACACGAAAGCTTTGCAGGGATATATCAACGAAGAGTTCGCCAGAAAAGGCCCGGAGATCATCCAGGCGAACACTGCTGCTGCCCAGGCGGGGTGTGACCACGCCGAAGCGCTGAAAATAAAGATATTTTCACCACGCCACACCAGCGCTCCGGTGAAGATCACCAGCGGAGCCACCGCCATTGCACTGGGCGCGGCGACGGCGGGGGTGAAACTGGTGGCATCCTACCCGATGTCGCCCAGTACCGCGACGCTGGCGGCACTGGCTGGCATGGCGGATGAATACAATATCGTGGTAGAGCAAGCAGAAGATGAGATCGCTGCTATCAATATGGTCTGCGGTGCCACCTACGCCGGCGTGCCCGCGCTGACCACTACCAGTGGCGGTGGCTTTGCGCTGATGGTAGAGGGCCTGTCGCTGGCGGGGATGCTGGAGGTGCCGGCCTTCATTGTGCTGGCGCAGCGCCCGGGGCCAGCCACTGGGATGCCCACGCGCACCGCGCAGGGCGACCTGCAATTCGCCCTCCACGCCGGACACGGGGAGTTCCCCCGCGCGATCTTCGCCCCCGGCACGGTGGAGCAATGCTACGAGCTGACACGCCACGCACTGGAGGTCGCTCACCAGTACCAGACGCCGGTGATCCTGCTCACCGACCAGTACCTGCAGGATATGGAGCAAAATATCCCACCACTGGATACCGACGCGCCACATATCGACCGGCATATTGTGCCCAACGTACACGCTGACTACCAGCGTTACGTGGTTACCGATAGTGGTATCTCCCCGCGCGCCCTTCCGGGTGGTATCTCGCGGGTGGTGATGGATAGCGACGAGCACGACGCCACCGGGCATCTCTCCGAGGACTTTGCCATCCACCTGGAGCAATATGACAAACGCCTGCGCAAAGAGAAGCCCATGGCCAACACCATGCTGGCACCGGTATACTACGGCCCACCGGATGCGGAGAACCTGCTCATCACCTGGGGCAGCAGCTACGGCGCAGCGCTGGAGGCGGTGGATCGGCTCAATGACTCCGCCCACAGCTACGGTATGTTGCACTTTACTCAGCTCTGGCCGCTGAATATCCCAGTGATCGAGAACATGCTGGCGGGATATAAGCAGCATATCGTGGTAGAAGGCAACGCTACCGGCCAGTTCGCCGCACTGCTGCGCGAGCAGGGGTTGATCAAAAAATGCGCGCACATTAACCGCTATGACGGCCTGGCCTTCACCGCCGACTATCTCGTCGCTGCCATTATGGGAGGTAACTGATGATCTGCCTGACTAACGCTGACAAACATCCAGCCTGGTGCCCGGGGTGTGGCAACTACGCTATCCTGAAAGCCTTCAACGCCGCTATCGCCGAGTCCGGCATTTCGCCGGATGATCTAATGCTCGTCTCCGGTATCGGGCAGGCGGCCAAGTTCCCGCACTACGTTACGCCGCCGGTGAATATCTACAACGGTCTGCACGGGCGCGCGCTGCCCGCCGCCACCGGCATCAAGCTGGCGAATCACAAGCTGAAAGTGGTGGTCACCAGCGGCGATGGCGACATGTATGGCGAGGGCGGAAACCACTTTATCCACGCCGTGCGCCGCAACATCGGCGTGGTGGCTTTTGTGCATAATAACCAGGTCTATGCGCTCACCAAAGGCCAGGCATCGCCCACCAGCGACCTCGGCTTTGTCACCAAAATTCAGACGCACGGGGTGATGAACACGCCCTTTAATCCGCTGGCGTTGGCGATTGTCGAGGAAGCCTCCTTCGTCGCCCGCTCCTTCAGCGGTGATTTCGAGCACCTGAAGAGCATGATGCTCGCCGCCCTGCACCACCCCGGCGGTTTCGCCCTGCTCGACATCCTGCAGCCCTGCGTCTCCTTCAACAAGGTGAACACCTACCAGTGGTACAAGGAGCACGTGCAACCCATCGACCCCGCCCACGACCCGCGCGACAAACGCGCCGCGCTGGAGCTGGCCCTGCAGTGGGGCGAGCATATCCCCATCGGCATCCTCTACACCGGCTCCCGCCCCAGCCTGGAGTCGCAACTGCCGGCGCTGAAGGTTGATACACTGGTAGCGCAACTGGGGTGAAAGGTATAAAATAATGCATCTGGGGAGGACAATAACTTGCAGGATATCCGATGGAAGCAGCGTTTTAATAATTTTCTTCGGGCGCACCAGACGCTCGTCGACGCTATTGAGCTGGGACGCACACGCAAATTATCTCAACTTGAACAGCAAGCGTGCTTTCAGTAGTTAGCCACCTCCTTCAGGGGGTGGTGGCTAACATAAGGGTGCTTTTTGCATATGATTGTGCGAAAAGCAGTTTTCCCCCAGACTCACTTCACCAGCCTACGAAACATCTTATAGTGGCGTTTTACGCGTTCGATGTAGGGCTTGTCCTGTAGGAGCACAGTCTCGAAGTAGTTCAGCAGTAGCGGGGCAAGTTGTGATTGCGGGCTGGCCATATTCAACCCTACTCCTACCAGATCAGCAATATCGGCGGGGTCATCACTTCGCATCCACTTCGCGTAAAAAGCAGGCGATTCCCATCCGTATGTTATTACCGCTACCGCATTATTATTCAATATCACCGCAAAGAACACCCGTCGGCAGTCGCACCCCGGTTCATCGCAGAACATCTCGCAGAAGGCATATTCTCCTGCGGGTATGTCACTTTCAATGCCTGGTGGCACGATTACTACGCGCGTTTCATTCTCCGCCACCGTTGGGCATAAACTATAAAAAAGTGCATATGGCATGATTGATCCCCCCCCTATATTATACATAATATTGCCAGCAGGAAAAAGTGCGGTTTGATTTTTGCATCTGCGCTCCCCGGGATACGCTCCGCTATTTGCCCGTGCTACTGGCGTTTTTGCATATGATTGTGCGAAGTTTCTACCAGCATCAATTCACTCTATATTGACAAATACCCCATCCCAGCGCACAATCATATGCAGGAATACCCACATAAGGGTGATTTTTGCATATGATTACGGTAAATGCAGGCGAAAACATACTATCATTGCTACAACGAGGGCATTATACCTTCTCCCGGCAAGAAGTGGAAGAATCGCTGGGTGGCGCTACTGCTTCGATGAAGGCATTGCACCGCTTGGAGAGACAGGGATGGCTGTTCTCGCCCAGTCAATGCTTCTACGTCATCCAGGATCCAGTACACCAGGCGGGAGGTTTGCCGGTAGAGTGGTTTATCGATGACTGGGCCCGGCACCTGGGGGTAAATTATTACGTCAGTTTGCTCACCGCCGCAATGTTTTACGGGGCATCCCACCAAAAGCCACAACAATTCCACATCATCGTGGATCGGCAGCTTCGTCCGGTTATGCACGGTTTCTACAACATCCACTTTTTCTATAAGAAGCATATCCCTGCTAGCGCCTGGGAATTGCGGCAGTCACCCGCCGGTTATTACCGGATTAGTACCCCGGAGATGACCGCCTATGATTTGCTGCGTTATCCTCAAGCATGTCCCACACGCGATATGGCGGCAAACATCCTTACCGAACTAGTGGAAACTATGGACGCTGATCGCCTGGCATCTCTCCTCGAGCAGGACTGTGAGATTCCCACGCTGCAACGCCTGGGTTGGATGCTTGATTTGGTGGGTTGGGCAGGCGCCGACAAGTTGCACGATGCCCTGCAGGCCTATCGGCATAACTGGCAAGCCCTACGCCCCGACCTTCCGCCAACGGGCACACGTGATCAGCGCTGGCATGTTATTGTAAATGAGGATATTGAGGTAGAGGTATGATCCCACTGGCATATCTGGCAGAATGGCGCGCCACCACTGCGCCCTGGCAACAACTGGCGATGGTAGAACAGGATTTAGTGATCAGCCGCGCCCTGCTGAATATCTTCGCCGATGATTATTTGCGTGGTCACCTGGCATTCCGGGGCGGTACCGCTCTTTACAAATTATATCTTACACCGCCAGCGCGTTACTCCGAAGATATTGATCTGGTTCAGTTAAAGTCAGAGCCAATTCGGGATACTATCGTGCATTTCCAAGCTGTATTAGATCCCTGGTTAGGATCACCCAATTACACCTCCAGCCCCCAATCCGTCAAACTGCTCTACCGCTTCCCCGCTGAAGCAACTCCGGGATTAAGACAACGCCTGAAAATTGAAATCAATACCCGTGAGCACATCCCGGCTTTTTCACTTGAAAGCAAACCATTCTCCGTTACCTCACGCTGGTTTTCCGGCGCTACACACATTTCGACATTCTCCCTGGAAGAACTACTCGCCACCAAGTTGCGTGCTCTGTATCAGCGAAAGAAAGGACGTGATCTATTTGATTTAGACTATGCCCTTCGAACCGAGAATATTGATACTCACCAGGTAATTATCGCCTTCGTCCATTACCTTCGCCAACAGGGGCTACGCATTTCAGCACGACAATTCCAACTTAACATGCAGGAAAAATTGAAAGACCCCAAGTTCGGCATGGACATTCTGCCACTATTACGTAGCGGAATTGAATTCGATACAGACGACGCGATAACACGAGTTGAGGATAGACTAATCAGCCAGATTGACGCAGCGTGGTAATGTTATGCTAGGAACGGAAGAATTGAGGGATTGTATCCTCCCTGGGTACGCAGGCGTCCCGCCTGCCCCCGGAGCGCGGCGTTATGGGCGCATTATCATATGCAATAATGCCCACGGAAGGGTGATTTTTGCATATGATAATGCGGAAAAGCACATTCCCCTTACGACAAAGGGCAGGCGGGACGCCTGCGCTCCCAGGGGGACACCCATGCTACGACGAAGGCACGAAGATCCCTCTCCGTGCCCTCTGTGCCTCTGTGTTGAAAAAAAACCTAGTGCGCCAGCCCCCGGTATTTGATACGATGAGGCGTGTCGGCGGCGGTGCCCAGGCGTTTGTGGCGCTCTTCTTCGTAGTCGCTGAAGTTGCCCTCTGACCAGCGGATGGTGCCGTCTTCTTCGAAGGCGAGGATGTTGGTGGCGATGCGGTCGAGGAACCAGCGATCGTGGCTGACCACGACGGCGCACCCAGCGAAGGCCTCGATAGCCTCCTCCAGCGCACGCAGCGTGTTAACATCCAGGTCGTTGGTCGGCTCGTCGAGCAGGATGACGTTGGCCCCCTTGCAGAGCATCTTCGCCAGATGGACGCGGTTGCGCTCGCCGCCGGAGAGGTTCTTTACCTGCTTCTGCTGGTCACTGCCGTTGAAGTTGAAGCTGCTGACGTAGGCGCGGCTGTTCATGCTGCGCTTGCCCAGCGTCATGTTGTCCAGTCCGCCGGATATCTCTTCCCACACCGACTTCTCGCCGTCCAGCGTCTCGCGGCTCTGGTCCACATAGGCCAACTCTACTGTCTGCCCGAT
>JBBQQW010000078.1:0-11472 GCA_038215455.1 Armatimonadota bacterium | reverse complement strand
CCGCAGGTGTTGAAGTGGAATTCCAACCCTTTGAAGTCCTGCAGCGCCAGGTGAATCTCATAGAGGTCGCGGATCTTCTTCGCTTTGGCGGCATCAAGGCCGATCAAATCCCATGGGCTAATCTGGCGTTTCCAGAGCACTTTGCCGCTCTGGGCATCGACGCAGATCAGATAATCCGGCTCGCCGGTTGTGAATACCTTGTCGCCTACCACCAACGGTTGAGAGTTCGCAAATTCCGGCAATTGTGTTTTCCAGACGACGTTATGAGCGATATTATCGGCGATGTCAATGTAATTCGCTTTCCCACGTTTCGGGTCAAAGGTTCCCGGAGCATTCGTCTTCTCCACCGGGGTACCGCTCCACCACTCTGCTGGCACGGTCGCCTCCGGGTAGTAGCCGTTGCCATCGCCACGGTATCCTATTGGACGTTCGGCGGAGGGGTAGAAGTTGGCATTACCGATACCGAGTTCAGGTGTTTTTATATCCACCGTCACTTTATCCGCCTCTGCCGCGAAAGCTCCGGCTGCCCAAAGCAGGCAGAGCGCAAGGATTGCCGTGAAAACGGCTGAGCTACTGTTCTTTTTCATCATACTTCCTTTAGTTCACGGCTAATATTGCTATGTCAATTGCCATGAGACGCAAAATGGCCCTGCCACTTTGAATGATTAGACAGTAGGATAAAGGATTTGTTACATGATTGCAGCGCTGTGAGGTGTTTTTTTGCGCAATGATACTAGCCGATTGCGCATAAGTTCGCAATCAGCGTACGCGGAATTGCTCGCGGTATACTTGCGGGGTCATCCCTACTTCGCGTTTGAATATCCGGTAGAGGCTGTTGGCGCAGACCAGCCCGGAAGCTTTGGCGACATCGCCGATGGCCAGGTCGGTATCGGCCAGCAGGCGTTGTGCGCGTTGTACGCGAACATGGCTGATAACTTCGAGCGGGGACTTGCCCAGCGCTTCGCGGAAATGCAACTCCAGTGCGCGGCGCGAGAGGGGTATCTCCTCCAGCAGGCGTTGGACCGAAATCGGTTCATGGGCATGCTGTTTGATGTATTGCAGAGCTTGTGCCACCAGCGGGTCGATATGTGCGGTGGCGTCGGTGGAGCCGCGTGTCTCGATACCCACCGGTGAGAGGAGCAAGGGCGACGCTGGCGGTATGGCACCGCTCATCAGTGAATCCAACATGCGGGCGGCCTCCATCCCGAGCTGCACCGAGGGGACGATGACACTCGAAAGCTGTGGCGTGGTGGTCAGGCACAGCGCTTCATCATCATCCACACCCAGGATTGCTACCTCATCGGGAATAGCGATTTTGGAAGAGCAGCCCATATCGAGCAATAATTTACCGCATTCGTCATTTACTGCAAAAATAGCAATGGGGCGAGGTAAGGTGGCGAACCACTCACGCGCCAGACGCTCGCGCCCCTCCCATAGATTGGCATCAACGCCATGGGTTAATGTACTTTTGTTCAATTTTGTATAGGAGTGACACAGTGGGACGACTACTTCGCAAAAACCATGCTCGCGCTGTTGAGAAAAATGCAGCGTATCAAGGCCGAAGTATGCGAAGTGCCGGTAGCCGCGATCGAGAAAATACTGCCCCGCCATGCGCCCGATGGCGATGTTGTCCGGCAACACGCTGGGAACCCCGATATCCGCAACACGACCGGAGATATTTACCAGATGCGGGCACACTACGCTGAGTTCTTGACGATTTTTCTCGTCGCCGACCATGGTAATGACACCGTCCACATGCGATGTGGTTAAGAAACTAATCACGGTATCATTCAGGTCAGCACAAGACCTTACATCCCAACAGTTACTGGCATGCGCATAGGCGAAAATACCCTTCGTGGCGAGGCGTGTGTAGGCTAAATCAGCTTTGAGAATTATCATCACCCGTTTTCGCGCAGGTAGGATATCCATGACACTATTCTACAGTTATTTTTAGAATTGCGCAAATGAATAGCGCATGGTGCGCTAGATGCACGATTTGAGGATTGTAGAAAAGGCTACACGGGTATAAGATAGAAATATAATCTTTGCACCTGTAAAGGAGGGGCTAAATGAATTATATCTCCAGTGAGAGTACCGATACTCGGTACACACGACGAGGGTTTACCCTCATTGAACTGTTAGTCGTCATTGCTATCATAGCAATCCTGGCGGCTATCCTCTTCCCGGTTTTCTCGAAAGCGCGAGAAAAGGCACGGCAGACGCAGTGCCAGAACAACCAGCGCCAGATCGCCCTGGCGATCCTGATGTACGCGCAGGAGCATGAGGAGACTCTGCCCAGCGCCGGCACCGTATGGCAGCAGATTAAAATGTCATCCGCTCTTTCAGCCAACACCGCGCTCATCCAAAGTGGCGCGGCGTCTACTGCACTGAAATGCCCGAACAAAACCACTGTGGCTAATGGCTATGTCTACAACATCAAAGCCAGCCGCCTCAGCCTGGGCGACACCCGCGTAGTTGACCCAACTGCGCTATTCCTCACCACTGATGGCGTACATACCGGCGGTTCAGCCGCCAGCGCTAATGTCGCTTTCTCGACGTTAGACATCGATAATAGCCGTCACGCCGGCAACTTCATCTCCTCCGCGCTGGATGGCCATGTTGCGATGTTTAAGAGCACAGATGTCGCATCATTCAATAGCATCATCAATCCAGCAATGGTCTTAGGCGCTACAGCACCGACACCTTTTGCCAATGGCACTGACAACGTCGGTACGGGACCGTTCACCTACACCGGTGACACCGAAGTCGCCTGGACAGTGGTACCAATAGCTCCGACAACAACAGTACCCTCCATAGACCCGACTGATCCGAGCTTCTCCGCTACGGTCAATTTTACACCCGGTAAATACACTGTCACTAATGGCACCGCCTCACGTACCGTCGAGGTATTTAACTACGCCGTCACTACGGTTTCATCCCAGCCATTGGCCGCTGGAGCCGCCACCACCTTCAACGTGGTAGATAACAGTAATGGTGGGGTGGTAGTGACCAGCACAAACTGGCAGTGGCGCGTGACGGGCGCAACCACTTGGACTGCATCCGCCTCCAATGTCATCAACCTCCCTGGTACGCCGGGCGGCACCTCATCATATGATGTTCAAGGCACCGCCTCCGGCTTAACCATTACCGCATCTGTTAGTGTTGCGGGAGATACGCGTAAGCAGGTGCTCTTTATCACCAAAACTAGTTCACTCACGGCTAAAGAGGCCGCAGTGCAGAGTCGGCTGGCAAACCCCGCCGGACTTAACTGTAACGTTATCGTTAGTCCGATAACCAGTGCAACTTATGTGGCCGACAGCGCCGGGAAAGACCTGATCGTCACCTCCTATGACTATGTGACAGATCCCGGATATCCTGCCGTCGGTACAGCTCTTAAACCGCTTGCCATACCAGTTTTGGCGATGGGTGCCAATGTAGTGAAAAGCATGTCATTAGGTGGCAATTGGGGCGGTAATACAACTTTGTCCTTAATGTTCAGTTGTATAATACAGACGGATGCAGGACTCGCAGTCAACGATCCTGTTACCATGAATATGAGCAGATTAAATGGTGATACACCGAGTGGTGCCATAAGAGTAGCAGGACTAACGAATGGGCCGCGTTTAGCTATATGGTTGATAAATAATGGTGGAAACCTTGACGGGGGCGGCACTGCGGCAGCGCGTCGTGCGGCATTCTCGTTGACCAATGATGCGACTATAGCAACAGGGACCGATTGGAAGATCTTTGATTCGTTGACCAAATGGTGCCTGGGGCTAATTTAGCCACCGCGGTAGCGGCAGGGCATGATCAAACAATAACTTCTATTACGCAAAAACCTGGGGCACCCCGTTGCCGTAACAGGAGAAGTTGATAAGTAAAAGTAACGCCCGGAGGTAAAAAAAACTCCGGGCGTTGACGTAACGGTTAATAAGGAGATGCATGGTGAACACATCGAAGAATGGTACCGCAACCTGGAGTAGCCAGCGATGCTGGCAGTTTGCCCGCTCAATCATCATTACGGCGACAATCGCTGTATTGGCAGCAACAATCGTCTGTGCTGCAGATACTGCAGCACCCTCTAATGTTCCCGGCTACACGCTGACACTAGATGTTGGGCTAACAGAACCACTGGCACCGGATATCACGCATAACATCATCCTGAAAGTAAAAACGGAGCAGGCCTCCGGCGAAATCACCTGGCAATATCGTAAGCAGAACGCTGTAGAGTGGACTCGGGTGGCGGCCAGTGGCGCAGTGGCGTCGGTTACCTTCCCGGGTGCCCCGGTGGCGCAAGTGTTCGAGGTGCAAGCAATAGGCGCGGGAATCACCACGTCGAAAATGATCAAAGTTGCCTCAACATTGGGCGAACCGAACCAGCAAGTAGACGGTTACCTTGGTATTCGCCTGCTTAGCTCGACGCTTGCCGCGGATAGTATCGGCTATACGAATGACCATGATGAGACGGCGAAAAAATATGCACGCTTTAATCAGGCCCTGGGTACTCAAACGCTGATATACTCCCTGGGCATTACCCCAGCGACGGTTACCGGGCTGCGCGTACCACTCGATCTCGCCGCCGGGATGACAGACAACGTCACCTACTGGGTGGGTGATGGCGCGACCTGGAGCCTGATCGCTACTGACAGTGGCCCATGGGGTACCAAAACCCGTGAATTCTTGCCCAATATTGTCCCGGTGAGCGGGACGCAGTTTAAGGTAATTATTCCCAGTACGACTGATGTCGGGCGTGGCTATCGTGTCAAGGAATTCTGCCTCAATGGCACCGGTGCTCCGCAGCTAGGACAGCCTGAACAATTAACCACCGACAGCACACCACCAGTAGCAATATCTCCCAAGTCAAGCGATTATGTGAATAGTTTCAGCGCCAAAAACCCCGAATTTTTACCAAAATGGTTAACCACCGGTGCCGCTCCGGCGAATGGCTTCAAAGCGGTAGGAAATGACGTCATCATTGACCTGGGTAAGTTATATCATGTAACATCTATGCAGATTATTGCTGATTTGGGCTTTTCCTCTAGTGTAAGTATCGCCAGTGTGGACACTGGCCCATGGGCAACTGTCGTAGTTACGGATAAGGAGTCAATGGGAAAAACACCACTGCTTGTCGGTTACCTTGGGGAGTGCCGTTATATCAAACTATCGGTGACTGATGGGGGAGCTTGGCCCAAAAATAATTTCCCCAGCTGTAAAATCTGGGGCACCCCGTTGCCGTAACAGGCAATAACGATAGCTGAACGGAACGCCCGGAGGTATAACTTCCGGGCGTATTTATTCTAATAACTGATGGAAATTACAAAACCATTTTTCATTGGAGGTGATTTTATAACCCCTGGGGCAACGCCCCAGGTCTGATTTAAGGCGGTTATGCAATTACCTCCGTTGGAAATAAAATTACCAGGAGTATCGTTTTAGTGATAAATCGTTCTCCCTCGCCTGGCCGTGAACGACCAGGCTGGAGGGCTACGCCGATCGTCCTTCGGACGGGACGGTTGAGATAAAGCGTACCCGCCCGAAGGGTGATCGGCGAAGCCTACCAGCCCAGTCCTTCAGGACTGGGCGAAACGGACGGACGTTAAAAACGATACTCCTGTAAGAATTACCTCCATCTCCCAAATATCGAGTCGATAATGGTAGAATAGTGGCATTGTAGGGAGAATTTATGACATCTTATGCTACCAATGACAGCATCGCCTACGGCGTCAGCGACGTTCATCTGCCGCACACTTCGGTAGCGGACGCCTTTCAGCAGGCTGCTGCGTCCGGCTTTGACCTGCTGGAGTTCTTCTGCCCAGATTTTGCCCGGACGGCCCCGGCGGAGTACGCCCGGCTGGGGGCCGCGTACGGCGTGCGCGTCGCCTACCACCCGCCCTACACCGGTGCCTATGATCTGGCACTGCTGCCCGAGGAGGTGGCCTCGCGGCAATTGGGCGCTATCATCGCCGATGCGCAGGCCATGACGGCCCGGCATATCGTGCTCCACCCTGGCTCCTACCGCGACCGGGCGACTTCGCTTGCGCAATTGGTGCGGCTATTCACACATTATGCCCCACTATGCGCGGATGCGGGGATTCTGCTCGGGGTGGAGAATTTCGTGCGCTGCTATGATGAGTACGCGCTGGGAGATACCGTGGCGGATATGACCACCATCCTTGCACAGGTACCATCAGCGGCGGTGGGGATGACGCTGGACTACGGCCACGGCAATGTGAATGGCAACACGCTGGAGCTGCTGCACACCCTCGGCCCGCGCCTGGTCAGCGTCCATGTGGCGGACAACGACAGCAGCTCTGACAGCCACGTCACCGTAGGGGCGGGCACCGTAGACTGGCCGAGTGTGCTGCATGCCACCGCCGCTACCGGCTTCACCGGCCCCTACGTCATGGAATGTGCCGATCCCGTCCGTGCGTTGGGCGTGGTGCGCGGTATCCTTGCTTCCTGAGGCAGGTTAGCATTAGCTGCTCATCGCCTGCATTGCGGTCAGTTTCCATTCTCCCTGCGTCGAGGCCGCCGCACGCCGTTGAAAATAGAGATTCTCATATCGGCTGCGGTTGCCTTCGCGTGCAAACTCGAGGTAACACGTAGCGAGTAGTGGGAAAATACCTGCAAAAAACCGCCGAAAAATCTTCATCGGCGGTAAAATATTACCCAAGTAGCGAGCGAAACCTTTCGATGGTGCTATCCTATCAATACCGAACAGTTACCTGCTATCCTTAAATACCAGATGGTAAACCATAATTGCAATCATACCGCAACATTCAGCCCAGCTCAACTTGTCGCATTGTCGATAGGAGGAGTAGCTGACTTTCGATCCAACGACTCATCAATTGCAGTTGCCAATGCATTATACTCTTCTTCCGACAGCAAGCCTGCTCGTTCCGCGTCAAGGATCGCACTCTTTTCCGCCAGTAGCGCCAGGCGACGGATCTCCGTTGTGTGACGTATGACAAGAGAAGGGTCTTCAGTCATCAAGTTCTCAATATCCGTTTCAAGTTGCAGCTGTCGTATATGGTAATCTTCCTCTACTGCACTGACGGCAGTAGCAGGGAACAGATGGTTGTTTTGTAGTTGCTGCAGTTCATTGAGTGCCGCCCGCGTCGCGAGTAATTGTCCGATCACGTGTTGATATCGCGTGTTCGACTGGGAGGAAACCAAGCCGAACCATTTCAACACGGCTCCGATGCTTAATCCCTGAACCAGCAACGAGAAGAGCACGACACTAAAAGTCATCGCTACCAGCATGTCGCGGTGCGGGAATTGCAGGCTCAGCCCCAATGCCAGTGCCATGGAGAGCGCGCCCCGGAGGCCACCCCAGAAGAGCACATGCTGCCAATGGAAGGTGATGCCACGCTCCAGGCGATTTGCCAGCGGTGCCAGACCATAGACGGCCACCGCGCGTCCCACGAGCACGATAACTATCGTGCCGAGGATCAGCCAGCCGCTACGCCAGAAGGAAAGGAGATTCGCCTCGTCAATACCGATGAGCAGAAAGACGATGGAGTTAGCCACGAAAGCCGAGTATTCCCAAAACGACGAGACCGCCAGGCGCGTCGTCGGGGACATGCCCGTGCGCATCCCATAGTTGCCGACGGCTAACCCGGCGGCCACCACCGCTATCACGCCAGAGACGTGAAACGATTCGGCGCTGAGATAGGCACCAAAGGCGACGATGGTGGTCAGCATGATCTCCAGCAAGTGATCATCAAAGGCGCGGGTGACTCGTGATGCCAATAAACCAATGCCGACGCCGACGGCTGCACCACCCAGGATGGTGACGACGAATTGCAGCAGGCTGGTGCCAATGGAAAAGGTTCCTTGCGTCACCGCACCCACCAACACGGTAAAGAGGACGACGGCGATGCCATCGTTGAACAGGCTTTCGCCTTCCACCAGCATCGACAGCCGTTTATCGACGCCCAACCGCTTGAAGATTGCCATTACCGAGATGGGATCAGTGGGGGCAATGAGCGCCCCGAACACCAGCGCCACCAGCAATGGTAGGTGTAATAGCCACGCGGCCAATAATCCCACAATCAACGCCGAGAGCACCGTGCCACCGAGTGCATAGAGCGCAATCGGACGCCAGTGTGCTTTTAACTGCTCCAAACGAAGGTTGATAGCTGCTTCAAACAGTAGCGGAGGTAGCAGGATGGTGAAGAGGATGTGCGGATCCAGATGCGCCTGTGGCAACAGACGCGGTAGCCCAATCACCAATCCGGTAATCACCAGGGCGAGGGCGTAGGGCACGCGCAAGCGCTGTCCGAGCATCGCCACAATAGAGGCGATGAGAAGCAACCAAAAATAAACTGTTACATCTGGCATAGTTACAATCCTTCAACTACATTATACAGGATTATTCCACTAATTTCGCCTGCTTCTGTACCAATGTGCAGGATTCGGGGGCATCACCAGTAATAAAGACCGTAATGTGGTCGCCGGCTTTTAAACGGGTTCCACCCGCCGGCACCATCTCTCGTCCACCACGCTTGATCATTACCATGAGACACCCCTCGGGTAATCCCAGGTCACGGACACGATGCCCTTCCATTGGCCAGCTCACCAGCGACGGTTTCACACCTAACAACGGCGCGGCGCAGGCTAAGGCCGCCATACTCTTCCCCTACGACGACAAGGGCAACCCCACTATTTACAAAAGCGATAGTTTAAGCTATGATTCACAAAACAGGCTGACGCGGAAGTTAGTTTCAAGTTGTCGAGATATAAGTTCCAAATAAAAGTACCGGCACCTTGAAAACTACATACACCTGGGGCACCAGCGGCTACCGCGCCCAGTTCGGCTACTATACTGATCACGAGACTGGGCTGATCCTCTGGGGGCATCGGTATTATGATCCGGTTGCTGGCCGTTGGCTGACGCGGGACCCGATAGGCGTTGCGGGGGGACTTAACCTTTATGCATATTGCGGGGGGGATGCGGTAAATTCTTTCGATGCATTAGGATTCGAAGGAGGATATTTCCCCAATGGTAATCCGCTTACGGGGTTGCCAGGATCGAGATCTGTTGATTGGGGACAAAGCCCCGCCGATGAAAGATCAGGGCCCAGAGTACGAGAATATAGAGATGATGGATTCCCTGACCGTGATGTTGATTGGGATCATGACCATGATCAGGGCATACCACATGAACATCCATGGGATCGGCCTGATGATGGTAATCCGCCCTCAAATAAAAACAGAAGACCTGGACAGCCTTTATCGAAGCCGTGTGAAAAGCCCACAAAGGATCAAGTTGATTTTCGTATTAATCTACCAGAGCCTAGCCAGGAAGCTGTAAATGCTGGCGGCAGAGTAGCTGTCGTTATTTGTGGTCTAGCGATAACTTATGAGGTGCTTGTTATAGCAGGTTTGATCATAGCATTGTAAATAATATTGGTAGGAAAATATGGTAACATGTGTGTAATTGCATGTTACCACATCAAGTGGAAATTATCGGAGGCATTATGTCAATGAAGAATAGCATCAATCCAGATGAGAGTAATGATGCGACTCTCAGCTCATTAGGTGGTTCGCGTCAGTTGATTTGTTTTAATGAAGACAAGCATTCATTCCATGACGATTTGGTGACAAGTGTAAAAATTATAGGTGATGGAGAAAGTGCCGAGATAGAAATATCGAATCCGGAATATAGCAAAAGAAGTACGATAATTGCTACTGGTCTGGACTTATTGAGGATGAGCGACTTCAGGCAAGGGAACATTATATCATATGTTACTGTGTTTGAATGGGATGAAATCCCCCCTGAATTGATTGCAGAATTGATGTATATGGATGTAGCTACTCTTAAGACCTCAAAGTATTACGATATTAATTATAATAGAATTCGCGAAAATAAATACAAAGGGCTGGCGATAGTACCATCATATGGATGTAGCATACAGGCGTTATGCAAAGAAGTATTTGTGGATGAGCATTGATGGCGGCTTACTCTTAGATACATTTACAGGTGGTGCAAAAGCCACAATATTATAAGTATACAAAAAAGCTATGTAGCTAATGCTATATATTGTCAGAGCATAAGAGGTGGGTAAATATTATGATTAAATTAAATTATTCAGATTATGCACTACGGCTGAAGGAGGATGTAAATGCCACAAACGAACACTTCACGTCTATATGGAAGAGAAAACGCTTCCAGGAAGTCACGTTGGGAGGGCCATGGCTTGCTAACGGTCTTTATATAGTGATTACCATGAAAATAATGTCGATAATCCCACTTACACCACATTATGTATTAAGTCATGAGTTATACCGAATGTATACTGTATATACGATTAGCGGTGACAATACACAACTGCATCTATTAGAACATCAGCTTGCTGTCTATAATTTGACGATTATGTTTATTATCGCAGCATTAGCGGGTGCTTGGTGTGGGTTGTTGCTTGAAAAGACAAAAGCGTACCTGGCATCTTTAATATCGGTTACCTTCTTCTGGCTGAATGCAATAGTTGCACTAGTTTGTTATATACCAAATGGGGCGATGTCATTTCCATATCCTTCAAACAGAATGGTAATAATTAGTGACAACAATATAGTGCTTTGGATTGCTGTTTTGTTATTAATTACTGCAACTGCCATAGCTTCATCGTTCACAGTTCATTTTATCAAAAGCAGAGTCCAAAGTGGGGATACTCCCTCATAGTAAGTGGTGGTATTGGAAGTCAAATACCGGCACCTTGGAAACTTCATACACCTACGGCCCCACCGGCCTGCTCAACCGCACTAACCTACAGACCAATTCGGAGACCTGGTACCTCTTCGACCCCGAGTGCAACGTCGCCAGCACCTGGATGCCAGTGGACAAGTGCTCAGCGGTGGCGACTCCACCGACCCCAGCGGCTACCGCGCCCGGTTCGGCTACTATACTGACCATGAGGCCGACACCGGGCGAGGCCAGCTCATCTCCTGTGCCCTCCGCGCATTGCCACTCCGGTGTCTCGTCAGGCGTGCTGGCAGCTGCTGTAAATTTTTGTGTGTTCGATTGTTCGTCGGGGTATGATTGGTCCATGCTTTCGTAATTATGGCACAGAGCGAGAGGTAGTGCAACCCGAGGAACCTGTGATTGAGCAGTGCATCACTGTATATCTGACATCAATCAGTTCACCCTCTTATCCGCGATATAGCAGTTGTTGATTATGTGGTATTCACGGCACGGTTGATTGTTTTACTCGGGGGCGGACACCTGCATCACGGGGATGGGGTGTGTCACCACTAGTTGCCGGACGGGCCAGGCAATTTCGATTCCTTCTTCACGGAATCGTCGATGGACTGATTTCACAAACTCATGCTTTAAGACATACTGAATGGAAAAGTCATGCACTTTCATGATGGCCAGAAAGGTGATGTTCGAATCACCGAACTCCTGGAAGCGCACCACCGGTTCGACATCCGTACACGCGCCTTCCACCCGTGTGATCACCTCCCGTGCTA
>JBBQQW010000077.1:0-11594 GCA_038215455.1 Armatimonadota bacterium | reverse complement strand
TACAGCCCCGGAGCATACATCGAAGCGATAGCGCCGAACAAAACGCCCATCAACCTGCTCAACGGTCGCCAGCTCCTCGGCCTGCTCATCGAGCAGAGCTTCGGGGTACATAGCACCAGCTATCGGGTGTTGGAGCTGGGGTAGGGGAACAGGAAATGGCGTCGTTTGAAAAGCAAAGGATAGTGTTCGGTAGTGCTTTGATGACGATATATAACCATGTAGCTATGTACTTATTAATACCGTATGGTTATGTTCCGGTAGCCAAATCGCATAGAGTAGAAAAAACACTCCGGGCGGTGTAATCTGCGCTGTAATTTCTGCCGTTGCTGGCGCACAGATGCCGGCCCGGAGTTGTCGCGGGATGAGCTACTCCCGGTGCTGGCTGACCTGGCCGCGCTGGACTGCCGCAAGCTTCACTTCACCGGTGGCGAGCCTACTCTGCGCCCGGATTGCCTGATTTAATCGCCCATGCCACCCAGGCAGGCATGCGCACCGCCATCACCAGCAATGGGACGTTACTCACCGCAGCGCTGGCCACTGCCCTCGTCGGTGCCGGATGGGCCGGAATTAATATCTCGCTGGATGCACCGGAAGCTGAACTGCATGACGCCTCCGCTTTCTGCGTGGCGGTCACTCCTTGCTGTGCCTCGGCCCCCTGGCGTTGCTTTAATTGCACCACCCCAACAATTGCCAGGAGTAACACGGCGACAATCGCTACTTTCCCATACGTTGATTTCATATTGTTTCCTCAATTCGTTCGAAATGCATAGTCGGGTCACTGGGCAAGGCTACGCCACCCGCTACCTGCATCGCCTTAAAGATCGCAGGAGGCACCACGCATCCGCTACAGCAACCACGCAGTACGCCACGCATGGCGGTCCACAGTTCCCCATCGTAGCCGGCGCCTATCTCGGCATAGGCGTCTACCTCATCTGGCAGCGCGGTTGCCAGCCCCTGGATATTGGCGCAGGGGCTGGTGATGGTGAACTTTACTGCCTGATCCTCATCACCGATGGCGGTTATTTCACTAACAAAGCCGCAGACACCGGCATGGATCGTCGCGCGTACAGTTCCCATCGATCATTTCTCACTTACAACAGCAATCATCATTGAGGGCATCCACCACGGCTTTGCAGGTCTGGTCAACCTCTGCCTGGGTGTGGTTGAAATGATGGCCTTTTTCGATTCCAAGTGCCGTGACGTCTACATAGGCATCCGGGGTTACGTCGATGTTAGCCAGTGCCTTCTTCGCGCAGGCCACGCTGCAGCCGTCGATGGCCACAATTGTAGTGCCATCCTTTTTAGTTCGTTCGACAATCGGCCCAACGCCGGCTCCGACGCCGATCAAGCAGTAGAAACTGCCCTGACCTGATTGATCCAGCGCTTTGGCTGCATCATTGGAAATCTGGCCCACATTCGAGCCACCGGAACAGGCGAAGAGTAACACGTCGCCGTTGCCACAACAATTTGCCATGATAGTTCTCCTTCTTTGGGGTGTATCTGGATCGGGTTATCCCGTAATCCACTGCTTCACTTCCTCGGCCTTCGGCACACGTCCGGCCATTTTCATGACACCGTCCACGGCAATTGCGGGTGTCATCATCACACCGGCGGTAGCCATCTCTTTGATGTCACTCACTTTGGTGACTTCCGCCATGCTGTCGGTCTCCGCCACTACGCGTCGTACAATTTCCTCTGCCTGCTTGCACTTGGTGCAGCCGGGGCCATAGATAGTTATTTTCATCTCATACTCCTTACTTGGGTGTTACTATTTGTACCAGCGGCAACATGTTGAACAGGTAGCCGATCAAGATAATTCCCACTCCGACGACGCCGATAAATACAGCAATCAGTTGCGGCTTGAGTATTTTGCGCAGGATGATGAACTCCGGCAACGATAGCGCAATCACTGACATCATGAAGGCCAGTACTGTCCCCAGCGCCGCGCCTTTGCCCAGTAATGCCTCGACTATGGGTATGATGCCCGCCGCGTTGGAATACATCGGAATACCTGCCAGCACCGCCAGCGGCACTGACCACCAGGCATCTTTGCCCATGATGGACGCCATTGCATCAGTCGGCACATAGCCATGGATGCCGGCACCGACGGCAATACCGAGCATGACGAATATCCATACTTTACCGACGATATCACGCACGGCATCGCGACCATACTGCACCCGATCCGCCCAATCGAGGTGCTCCTCGGTATGCTGCGCATCGCCCATCTGTGACTGGTAGACCCACTCCTCGACGTAGCGCTCCATCTTCAGCCGGCCTATTGTCCATCCAGCCACCATTGCGATAAACAAGCCGGTTGTGAGATAAAGCAATGCCACCTTCCAACCGAATAAACCCAGCAACAGTACCAGCGCCACCTCATTCACCATGGGAGCAGCAATCAAAAAAGAGAAGGTAACCCCCAGTGGGACACCGGTGGTGACAAAGCCGATGAAGAGCGGAACCGCCGAACACGAACAGAAGGGAGTAACGATGCCGAGGAGCGATGCTAGCACATTCCCCGCTGATTCGCGTTTGCCGGCCAGAATCCGGCGAGTATTCTCCGGCGTAAAGAAGGAACGCACGATACCCACCAGAAACACGATTAAGGTGAGCAGCAGCAGCACTTTGGGCACTTCATAAATGAAGAAGGCCACCGCCAACTGCAGATGTGATCCATCCGCCAAGGGTAACAAGTGCGTCAACCAGCCAGTAATCGGTTCGAGGTAATAATAGAGTACACTCCAGAGTAACAACGCACAAGCCAGCACGGCAGCGAGCACCCAGCCGGTTAAACGATGCGGTGCCTTCCCCTCAATATTAATGCTATCAGTTTCACAATTGCAGACTTCTATTTCAGCCATAATTCGTGTTCCTACTTGGCGTATTAACCAAGTTGTTGAGTAAAAAAACTACTCACCAAGCATACGGGCATATGATGTGTGCTGCTCAAGTAATACCGCATCAATGCACTCAAAGAAGCGCATCACGCAGGGGACGCGTAAACGGTAAAAAACCTTCAACCCCTCTTTGCGGTCGGTAACAATGCCGGCATTTTTCATCACAGAGAGGTGTTTAGAAACGGTGGACATATCCGCACCTACCAGACGTTGCAGATCGCAGACGCATAACTCACCTGCGGCCAGTGCATCCACCATCATGAGCCGACTGGGGTGCGCCATGGCCTTAATGATTGTAGCCTTCTGCTTATATATTTCACGATCCACGTTGCTCTCCTTGTTACTTGGTATTTTAACCAAGTAATAATTCGGTTGTCAAGCCCCCCACTTGACAGGTGAATGTAACAGGTTCATAATATAGGTGCATATTGCACCTAGTAGTATTTCGCACCTTTAGTGCGGTGCCGGATGTATTGCAAAAGTTTCTCGCTGACCGGTTGACCCCGGCAGCGTAGGCCGATGTGGGCGGGCACTGGTAACCCTGTTCATATTGTAAGTTACTCATCGTGCGCGATGAGAAAGGAGAATTATTATGCCAGGTAGAGATGGAACAGGCCCGTTAGGGCAAGGTTCGATGACCGGACGAGGCGCTGGCAACTGTGCTGGCACGGATGTTTCGGGGAGTGGTAACATGCCCCAAGGTCGTGGGCGTGGCAAAGGGATTGGTCGCGGATATGGATTCGGTCGTGGCATGTGTCGCGGCCTGGGCTGGATGGGCGCCGTTGCGGCCGGTGGTTTACTCGCCCACACGCTGTTTAGTACAGCGTCGAAAGCCGATGAAAAGACCGTGCTGACCGAGCAGGCCGCTGCTATGGAAAAGGCGCTCGCTGATATCAAGCGGCGCCTGGATGAACTGGAAGGTGATGAGTAACTAATCATCCCTTGGCCGGTTTTGGCAGTGGAGCGCTGTTAGGACCGGCAGTTGTATACCGCTTACTTACGTACACGAAGAGAGGATATTTTGATGCCCATTGATACTGACGCGATAGCTCCCAGCATCCGAGATTTTGTCGACCAACAGGCCATTGTGGTACTGGCGACTACCGCCGCTGACGGAACGCCAAACGTAGCGCCGATGTTCTGGAAAGTATGGCATGATGCGACCACGCTACTGGTATTGGATAACTTTATGCGCGCCACGAAGGCGAACATTCTGGCCACGGGTACTGCATCCATGGCCGCGTGGGATGCCGCTTCTGGGGTAGCATATCAGCTTAAAGGCCCCGCGGAGTACGTCACTGATGGCCCGTATTATGCGGTAGGCGCAGCGTACATGGACGCAAAAAAGCCGGGCAAACAGCCCAAAGGTGTGGTGGTGCTTCACGTGACGGCGGTCTATACCCAACACCCGGGCGAGCATGCCGGGTGTCCGGTTGATGCGCATGGTGAGGTGTAAGGAGCGCTGGCTGCCCGTTACCAGTTTTACGTGGCCCGGGGAACAGGAGAAGATGATATGAAAATTGCAATTGCCAGCGGGAAAGGCGGCACCGGAAAAACGACGGTAGCCGTGAACCTTGCGCGTCTGCTCGCACGCCACGCCGCGGTACAATATGTTGATTGCGACGTTGAAGAGCCGAACGGCCATCTGTTCCTCCATCCGAAGATTACGCAAACTGTGTCGGTGACGATTCCCGTGCCTGAGGTGGACGCCGACCGCTGCACCCACTGCAGCGCGTGTAGCCAGCTCTGTCAGTATCATGCTATCGCGGCGCTGCCGACGTTTACCATGGTTTTCGCTGAACTGTGTCACGGCTGCGGGGGTTGCATGCGGGTCTGTCCTGAAAAGGCGATCAGCGAGGTGGGACGGCCTATCGGCGTCGTCGAGCGCGGCATGGCCGGTGCAGTGTCATTTGTGCATGGCCGGCTTAATGTGGGGGAAGCGATGAGTCCGCCGCTGATTCGCACGGTACAGACCTATGCAGATCCACACGCCACCGTTATCCTCGATGCGCCGCCCGGCACCTCGTGTCCGGTCATCGCGGCTATTCGCCCGTGTGATATGGTGATGTTGGTGACCGAGCCCACCGCCTTTGGTTTGCATGATCTCACGCTGGCTGTTGAAATGGTACGCGCACTCAGCCGTCCCATGGGGGTGGTGATCAACCAGGCGGATATGGGGGATGATCGCGTCGAACGTTACTGTGTGCAGCAAGGCATTCCCATCTGGGGGCGCATCCCGCACGACCGGCGGATTGCCGAAGCCTACTCGCGGGGGGAGATGGCAGTGGATGTGCTGCCGGATACCACGGCATATTTTGCCGAGATTATTGATGCTCTCGGGAATGGGGTGCCGGCATGAAAGAGATTGTTATCATCAGCGGAAAAGGCGGCACCGGAAAAACGAGCGTCACGGCGGCTTTTGCCACGCTGACAGAGAATATGGTATTAGTGGACTGCGATGTCGATGCCGCCGACCTGCACCTCATCCTCACCCCCACCGTGCTGCAGACCCACGAATTCTACGGTGGCAAGAGCGCGCGAATCGCGCAGGATATCTGCCAACGATGCGGTCTCTGTTTTAATCTCTGCCGCTTTGGCGCCGTCTCCAGCGAGCACGGACAGAGCAGCAACGGACATACGACGCAATGGACTATTGATCCGGTGGCCTGTGAGGGTTGTGGCGTGTGCGTGCACTTCTGCCCTCACGATGCTATTATCTTCGAAGAGGCGCTCAACGGCTATTGGTATTCCTCGGCGACCCGTGTCGGGCCAATGGTGCATGCACGTCTCGGGGTGGCAGAGGAGAATTCTGGCAAGCTGGTGACGCTTATCCGACGCGAAGCGCGCGCCATTGCAGAGGCGCAGGGGTGTGATCTCATCCTGGTGGATGGCCCGCCGGGTATCGGTTGCCCGGTGATTGCCTCATTGTCCGGCGCTGACCATGTGGTGATCGTCACGGAGCCTACGGTCGCTGGCGTCCATGATATGGAGCGCGTGGTCGCGCTGGCAGCGCACTTCAAGGTGCCAGTCAGCGTAATCATCAATAAAGCCGATCTCAACCGGTGCAAGGCCGTGGAGATCGTGACATTTGCACTGGCGCATGGGGTTGGCGTACTCGGTGAAGTTCCGTATGATCCAGTGATGACACATGCCCAACTCGCCGGGCAGAGCGTGATCGAATTCGGCGAAAGCACGGTCAGTGACGCCCTGCGCACTATCTGGAATCGGCTACAACAAAAGATCACAAAGGAGCAAGTAGTATGAGTAATTGTTCTTCATGTACGACGCCGCAGGGGTGTGATACCTGCGCGGATCGAGATGAGTCAATAGACGAAGCGTTAGCCCGCCTGGAGCACGAGCAGCAACTGCAGCGTATACATCACAAGATCGTGGTGATGTCCGGCAAAGGCGGTGTGGGCAAAAGTACCGTAGCGGTGAACCTGGCCGTATCGCTGGCCATGGCGGGCCGGACGGTGGGTTTGCTGGATATCGACCTGCATGGGCCGAGTATCCCGACGATGCTCAACCTGGTGGGCACTCGGCTGGAGCAGCGGAATGGCAAACTGATCCCCGCCGGGTATGAATCGCTGAAAATAATGTCCATCGGATTCCTGCTGGAAAAACAGGACGCGGCCGTCATCTGGCGCGGCCCGGCCAAAGCCGGCATTATCAAGCAATTCATCGATGATGTCGAATGGGGCGAATTGGATTACCTTATCGTCGACTGCCCGCCCGGCACTGGCGATGAACCGCTCACCATCATCCAGACGCTGGGTGCCTGCGACGGTGCCGTAGTCGTAACTACCCCGCAGGACGTAGCGCTGGCCGATGTGCGCAAGTCGATCTCATTTTGCCAAAAAATGGATTTACCGATTCTCGGAGTCGTGGAGAATATGAGTGGACTCATCTGCCCGCATTGCTTGGAGGTCATCGAAGTATTCAAAACCGGTGGCGGCGAGCGTATGGCCGCTGATATGCAGGTCCCCTTCCTCGGGCGCATACCCATGGACCCGGCGCTGGTGACGGCGGGGGATGACGGACACCCCTACGTACACCGGTATAGCAAATCACCCACCGCCTATCTCATGGAGGGGATGGCGCTGTCACTGCTGAACACGTGCGAGGGTGTACAGTAGCTAAATACTCGCGAATAACAAAAAAGGAGGCGCACACGATGCGTATCGCTATTCCATTGGCCGCTGGCCAGCTCTGTCTGCATTTCGGACACTGCGAGCAATTTACCTTGATCGACGTGGACGAACAGACCAAAACCATTATCAACCAAACCCTGGTGACCCCACCGCCGCATGAGCCGGGTTTGCTGCCGCGCTGGCTGCACGAACGTGGTGTCACCACCATCATCGCCGGTGGCATGGGCGGACGTGCGCTGTCACTGTTCGCCGAGAACGGCATTACCGTAGTCACAGGAGCCCCTGTTGCTGAACCGACGGCATTGGTGACCGCGTATCTACAGGATGCGCTCTCCACCGGTGCGAATACCTGTGATCATTAATTCAGCCGGTTTTGCTGGTGTGGGCATGTCAACCATATGCCCACACCGGTATTTACCAGCAGTGTAGAGACATTCTAAGGCCCTGTCACGTTGACAGCAAAGCAACAGCTTGCTAGTATACCTTACCTACTATACGACTTAGTCTAGTCGATAGCATAAGAGAGGAATATATCGTGAAGATCTCAACTGAATTCACTCAAGTGATGGATGCTGCCTTGCAGGGCAAGGGAGCGTCGAAGACCCAATGTGTCACATTGCTGAAGCTGCCCGAAGACTCGCTGGAGGCACGTATCCTCGTGGGGGTAGCCGACACTGTTTCGCGACAACAATTTGGGAATCGTGGTATCCTGCTGGGTCAAATTGGCGTTGATATCTCGCCGTGTACCGGCAACTGTCGGTTCTGCACTTTTGGTGAAGACCACACCACGCTTGCCCCAGCTCAGCTTTCGCTCGATGAAGTGCTTCAGCGTGCGCACAGCTTTGCTGATATGGAAGATCTCTATGCATTGTTTCTGATGACCATGCATACCTTCGACTTTGAGCATTTGTTGACCGTGGTAGCCCGTGTGCGCCAGGAGATCCCGATGCACACGCAGATCGTCGTAAATATTGGTGATTTTGACGCTATCCAGGCCCAGGAACTGCGCGATACTAATGTTAATGGTGCGTATCATGTCTGCCGACTGCGAGAAGGAGTGGATACCGCTCTCGATCCAACAGCACGGAAACAGACCCTCAATGTCATTCGCGAGGCTGGACTCGATTTGTACTACTGCTGCGAACCGGTAGGATCAGAGCATACCGCCGAGGAGATCGTCGAACAACTCTGGATTGGTATCGATTATGGCTGCTTCCAGCATGCAGCTATGCGCCGGGTTGCCTTGCCGCATAGCCCACTCTATCAATACGGCCAGATCACCGAACGACGCCTAGCACAGATCGTTGCCGTTGTCACACTAGCATCCTTAAACAGTCCTGAAACACGAAATATTGCCGTACATGAGCCGAATCTTCTCGGTCTGGTGGCGGGCGCAAATGCCGTATATGCCGAAACAGGCGCCAATCCCCGCGATATAGTCACGGATACATCCGAGCACCGTGGGCTAGATATGGCAGCCTGCCGAAAGATGATGTATGAAGCCGGATTCACCGCGCTACTCCGTGGCGATCAGACTGCCGTACCATTGGATATCGCCTATTTACATCAATGATTACTGCGGGCAGATAATAGCCAGGTGGTCTATTATGGCTAACGACATCGACGTGCGCTGTCACTGTTTGCCGAAAACGGTATTACCGTCTTAGCGGCACAATTCAATGAAAAATTACTACATCGAAGACGGTATCAGGATGATATAATAAAGATGATGCGAAATTTGTGATCGCAGGGCATAAAACGAAGGAGGATAATATGACTGAAGTAACCAACAGTATCCCTCTTATCGGGGAACCCGCGCCGGCCTTTGAGGCAGAGACGACGCAAGGACATGTGAAGTTTCCGGACGATTTCGCCGGAAAATGGGTGATCTTTTTCAGTCATCCAGCGGATTTTACCCCGGTATGTACCACCGAGTTTATGACCTTTGCCTCGATGCAGGAGGAGTTCCGTGCGCTGAACTGTGAACTGCTCGGTCTGTCCATTGACAGCACCTTCAGTCATATCGCCTGGCTCCGTACCATCAAGGAGAAAGTGACTTTCCGAGATATGCGGGATGTCGAAGTGACTTTCCCGGTGATCTCCGATTTAACGATGGAAGTCTCCAAGCGCTATGGTATGCTGCAACCAACTGCGAGTACGACCCAGGCAGTGCGGGCGGTATTTATCATCGATCCGCAAGCCAAGGTACGGGCGATGCTCTATTACCCGATGTCCTGCGGGCGGAATATGCAGGAGATCAAGCGTATGCTCATCGCCATGCAGACCGCCGATACCGAAGGCGTGGCCACCCCCGCCAATTGGGTGCCAGGTGAGGAAGTCATCGTCCCGCCGCCCGGTTCCTGCGGCGCCGCAAAAGACCGCATGGCTGATCCGAACGTCCGCTGTGTGGACTGGTTCTTGTGCTTTAAAAAGCTCTAAGTCAATGCGCCATCTGTGGTGAACAATACCGCTGGCACCGCTCTCGCTTGCGACCAACTGCGTGCGGTGCCAGGCTACTTTTGTCACACGTTATAAAGGTGTGCTTTATGGTAGGTAGACGCTGGCGGTGTCATCTTTCAGGATATACTTCATTGACGTCATTCACGAACGATGCCATACCCTGTGACAATTTGTCCAGCACCACTGCCCACTCACGCAGATGCTCCTCACCACTGTCGGTCAGCCGATAGACGTGGCGGGCAGGGCCGCTACCGCTGACATCCCAGTCGGAGATGACATGACCGTTCACTTCCAGTTGTTTCAGCGTGCGGTAAAGTGCCGCCCGCTCAATCTCGGCGTCCGTGAGCGCATGGTCAGTCAATGCTGTCGCCAACTCGTAGCCGTAAGAAGGGCCACGTTTCTTCAACAGTAGCAGCACGACTGGTTCCACGAAACGGTACAAATTCCCCATGGAGCACGTGCAGGGTCGGTCGGCTCCATGACGATGACATTGTCCTCTGGGCATATCTGTTTTACTCCCTATGTGCGAAATGCTACTATGGCATTATACCATGACACACCTATATCGTTGCACAGGTCGAAGGCGAGCGGCCGAACCCGGGCATGAGTAGCGTAATACTGTATTGTTGGGATTACCAGTGCCCTTCAACATCCGCAGCTGCTGCAGGTTGCAACATCTCCGCCTGGTAGTCGGCAAGGGCATCTTCGGCAGTGCCGCACACCCCTAGGTAGATCATCACCCCGGCAGCCTGGAGCACGCGAAACGCTTTGGGGCCGCAATGCGGGGTCAGTACGGCGGTAGCGCCGTGGCGCACCAGTGTCTCTGCCGATTGGATACCGGCACCTTGCGCCGCCTGCAGGTTGGGGGTATTTTCCACCGCTTCCCAGCTTTGCGCCTCAGTATCATATATGAGAAACCAAGGAGCGCGCCCGAAACGAGCATCAATCAGCGCGGCCGGTTCACTGCCCACCGTAGGAATAGCAATCTTCATCCCTCTACCTCCCGATATAGTGATTTATACACATAGGTGTAAACTACACCCTATTTTCTACCTGTTACCATAATCTGTCAAGTGGTGCCGAATGACGCGTTGTTGTTCTAATACGATGATAAAGGCAACCCGACTATTTACAAAGGCGAGGCGTTTAGCTATGATTCACAGTACCGGCTGATGAATCAGACCTGGGGCGTTGCCCCAGGCTACCGAATGTTTGCCATTCAGGCAAAGTCCGTCCCGAAAAAGCTAATAATTAGCCTCAAAGTATGAATGTTATGCTAAATTGACCATTCCATTGTGATTGCCTGAAGGGCAATGATTCGGTAGCCTAGGGCAACGCCCTAGGAGTTAAAAAGAATAATGCTACCGTTCCGCCGGAATATATGCGCTTGGGTTTCACTATTGAAAGGGGTCTTATGAAACGTGGTATGCTGATGCTCATCGCTGCCGGTATCATCGTCGCGATGATTCTGCTGCTAGCGCCGCTCTTTGTGCGTATGTGGCGCGGGCCTGCAGAAACACCGGCAACTCCACTGGTCATGACGTTCACGGGGCAGGCTACTATGGCAGAGCTGGCAAAAATTACCGGCCTGGAGGTGCCTAAATTGCTGCGTGCGTTGCAGGTGCCGCCATCTACCAGCCCCGAACAATCATTGGATGCGTTAGGCATATCACCGGCAACAGCCAAAACCAGTCTGCAACGCGCAATGGCTTTGCGTGACCAGGAGGCTACGAAGGACTGGCGGAAGATCGTCAGCAAGTTCCTGCTCCTGGCAATCTTCCTCACGGGTGCCATCTACCTGCTGAAACGGCGGCGTATCACCCCTACCATGCGCTTGATCCTGCTGCTCGTGGCGTTGCTTATCTTCGGTGTCGTGTATGGTGCCGACCAGAGTCCGATGGGAACCGTGAAAGATACCCTGGTATTGTGGGGGAAAAACCATCTCCTCTTCCCTCCCCGGTTGATAGCGCTGGGGGTCTTTCTGCTGATGGTTATTCTGGCAAATAAGTCGATCTGTGGCTGGGGATGTCAGTTTGGCGTGTTACAGGATATGCTGTTTCACCTCAATCGCGATGCCAAATCT
>JBBQQW010000076.1:0-11627 GCA_038215455.1 Armatimonadota bacterium | reverse complement strand
CGCCGGGGCCACAGCGTTATCATGGCAGCGGGCGATACCTTCCGCGCGGCGGCTATCGAGCAGCTGGAACTCTGGGGGCAACGGCTGGGCGTTGAAGTTATCCGCCACCAGATGGGGGCTGATCCTGCGGCCATCGTATTCGATGCGGTGCAGGCGGCACGGGCACGTAAGATCGACTATGTGCTGGTGGATACCGCCGGACGTCTGCATACCAAGCGCAACCTGATGGAAGAGCTGAAGAAGATCAACCGCATCATCGAGCGCGAACTGGGGCGCGAAGCGGACGAGACGCTGCTGGTACTAGATGGCACCACCGGGCAAAATGCCCTGGTACAGGCGCGCGAGTTCTCCTCCGCCGTCGGCATCACCGGGCTGATCCTCACCAAGCTGGACGGTACCGCCAAGGGTGGCAACGTTCTTTCCATCGCTGCCGAGATCCCCGTGAGTATTCGCTTCATCGGCACGGGTGAAGGGGCGAATGATATCAGCGAATTTAACCCGGCGGAATTTGCTCGGCAATTACTCCCCGAGGGATAAACGGGCACAAGTTCAAAGTAATTTGTCCTGGATGTGCCAAAGGCTATTACTTGACCAGCAATCTGGGTAGTATAATGATAGCGCATCTGGCTAGATGTGAAAGAGGTTGTGCGGCCAATGAAGGTCAAAAAAAGATATATATTGCTCGGGTTGGCCGTGGTAATCTGTATCTGGATTTTCGGCTGCATGGGAAAGAGTAAGACACCTGCGCCTAAAGCGTCAGGAACGGTAACGCCACCTACCTCGGCGACCGTTATTCCGCCGGTGATAATAAATGGTACGGATTACACCATCACCTTCCCATCTCCGGGGCAGGGGCCGAGTGTCTGGGTCGCATCAGCAAAGTCATTATCTGCGAATAGTGAGACAAAAAAGAGTGAAATGCTTGACGTGGCGTGCCAACTGCACCAGAATGGGGTGTTAGCGGCGACAGTGACTGCCGATAGAGCCACTGCGGAGATGATTGGTACTGATAGTGTGCACGCCAATATCTCGGGCCATGTGCGCGCCAAGGCAGAGGCAGAGGGGCTGTATCTGGAAGCAGACAGCTTTATCTGGGAATCCGAGAAAAACAAGGTGACCGCGGAAAATGTGCATTGGGTTGGAAAAGGTTTCGATATGCGCGCTGATCACGGTACCTTCACGACAGACCTGGTGGAGGCGAATTTCTCCGGGAATGTGCGCACAGAATATGCCGGGGGAGCCGGCAATTGAGGATCACTATGACTAGATTCAATATTTTACGCATCGCCGGATTGGTGCTGGTTTGCACCTTTGCTGCACCGCTCTTGTTGCGCGCACAGGGTACCGTACCGGCGGCGATACCAGCCAGTACTATCACCTCGGACAGCGCCTTTGTGCGTGCTGCCGCGCGCCCGGGTTTCCCCTCGACATTGCTGTTGGATGGCAATGTCAGCTTCCAATCAACGATGGGCAATATCGAATGTGATCATCTGGAAATACTGGCAAAGCCAGGCGCTAATTTCAGCACGAACCTCAAGGATGAAGATATTTCCAGTATGAAGGCGTATGGGAATGTAAAATTTGATGCCAGTATCACCTCTGACAAAGAAGAGAAGCTGAAGGATGCAGCCGCGAAGGATTATGTGCGGAAGACGAGCACCACCAGCAACTACAGTGGCAAGGGTGGCGCGGTGATATTTGATACCGTTGATGATGTACGTGCCTTCCGTTTTGTCGACGGTGCGGGTATTACTGATGCGCTCATTCGCCCTGAGTTCCACCTGGTCGAGGTCTCCAACGTGACCGAGCGTGGCGTGCAACAGCCTGTACTCAACACCAGGGCTGATTATAACGCCAATAGCTTTACATACTACCCAAATGCGACCAAAACGCAGCAGGCAGAACTGTATAAGCCCATGGCACAGGCACGTAAGAAGATCGTCACCATGCAGAGTGATGGCAGTGTAGAGTTTATCGCCTATGTTGACAGCATGAAGGACGGCGCGAAGCAGACTTCCAGATACGAGGGGCATGCTCCGATAGTAGAGGTCTCTTATCTGTTGAAGGACGCAGATATGGCCGCATATGATCGTGTAGCCCGGCTCGACAATACGGCGGACAAACTGAAAGCGACCAGGCCCTCGGCGCTGATCACTGATGTCACTGACACAGCTAAACCGCGCGTTATTGCCAGCATGACTGCCAACCATATAGATGTGAATCTGGATGCTACCGAGATGAACGCTACTGGCGGGGTGAGTATAGGCTATTTGCCGGCCCCCGGAAAGAGCAATTGATGAGCCTGCCGGTGGTAGAAAAAAAGAAGATAGGCACCCTCCGCGCCACGAACCTGGTGAAAAGATATGACCAGCGCACGGTGGTGGATGATATCTCCA
This sequence comes from Armatimonadota bacterium, assembly GCA_038215455.1. GTDB lineage: Bacteria > Armatimonadota > Hebobacteria > CAIYQO01 > CAIYQO01 > CAIYQO01. The sequence goes on along the minus strand of JBBQQW010000076.1, from coordinate 9,231 downwards.
TTGATGTGAATCCCGGTGAGATCGTGGGTCTGCTCGGGCCTAACGGTGCGGGGAAGACGACGACCTTCTATATGATTGTCGGACTGGTGCGGCCTAACGCCGGCAAAGTATATCTAGGCGACCTGGATATCACGCACCATGCTATGTTCAAACGTGCACGCATGGGGCTGGGGTATCTGCCGCAGGAGACCTCGGTATTTCGCAAGCTTACGGTAGAAGAAAACCTGCTCGCCGTGCTGGAGATGCACGGGGTGAAAAAAGCGGAGCGTATCGAGCGCACCGATAGACTGCTGGAGGAGTTCCGCCTGACCGAGCGCCGCAAGGCGCAGGGTGGGGTGCTCTCGGGCGGGGAACGGCGCCGCGTGGAGATAGCACGTACGCTGGCGCTGGAGCCGGCCTATATCCTGCTGGACGAGCCTTTCACCGGTGTTGACCCGAAGGCGGTGGATGATATTCAGCAGATTGTCGTCTCATTGAAGGAGAAGGGCATTGGCGTACTCATCACCGACCACAATGTGCGCGAAACCCTCACCATCACCGAGCGCTGCTACATCGTCTTCGAGGGTAAAGTACTCACCCACGGCACCGCCGACGAGATCACCAGCGATCCTGAAGCGCAGAAATACTATTTGAGCGACCGATTTTCGATGTAACGTAGCATGGGCGTCCTGCCCATGCGTACTATTCGAGAGCCTCATGATCTACGACGTGCGCTCCCAGCAAATTCCTACTCCACCGTCATCCCATTCAGCACCGTCTGTTGTTCGTGGTGGTGGATCGCGGCGGTGATGAATTCGCGGAAGAGCGGGTGGGCGCGGTCCGGGCGCGATTTGAATTCGGGATGGAATTGGCTGCCGATGAAGAACGGGTGATGGGGTAACTCGGCGATCTCCACCAGGCGGCCATCGGGTGAGGTACCGCTGAAGACCATACCTGCTTCGGCGAGGATGGGGCGCAGCTCGTTGTTCACTTCATAGCGGTGGCGGTGGCGTTCGTGGATTATGCTCTCCTGGTAGCAGCGCGCGGCAAGGGTGTCGTCGCCGATTTTGCAGGTATATGCCCCCAGGCGCATGGTCGCGCCCATATTCGCCACACTCTCCTGCTCGGGCATCAGGTTAATCACCAGATGCTGGGATTTCTCGTCAAATTCCCGGCTGTTGGCATCGGCCATGCCGCATACGTGGCGGGCGAATTCTATTACTGCGCACTGCATCCCCAGGCAAAGGCCGAGGAAGGGCACATTTTTTTCGCGCGCATACTGGATGGCGGCGATTTTGCCCTCAATACCCCGGTCGCCAAAGCCGCCGGGCACCAGGATACCATCGCAATGGGCCAGGAATTGTGCCGCGCCTTTCGTCTCGATCTCCTCGGCATCCACCCATTTGATCTTCACGGTGCAGCTATTGGCCACGCCGCCGTGGCGGATCGCCTCATAGACGCTGATGTAGGCGTCGGTAAGCTCCATGTATTTGCCCACCACGCCGATGGTAACTTCATGTTTGGGGTTAAGTACGCGGTCAACTACCTCCTGCCAACGCTCATGGTTGAAGGGGCGGTCGTCCGGCATCTGCATGCGTTTTAGTACCATGCTCGATAGCCCTTGCTCTTCGAAGATGAGTGGAAGTGAATAGATGGTAGGGGTGTCAATGCTCTGAATTACCGCATGTACCGGCACATCGCAGAAGAGTGAAATCTTTTCGCGCATATCCTCGGATATCGGGGTGCTGCAGCGGCAGACCAGCACGTCGGGCTGGATACCGATATTGCGCAGTTCGCGCACGCTGTGTTGTGTCGGTTTCGACTTGCTCTCTCCTGCGGGGCCAACCTTGGGCACCAGCGTCACGTGGACATAGAGGGTGTTGTTATAGCCCTCGTCCTTGCGCATCTGGCGGATGGCTTCCAGATAGGGGAGGCTTTCGATATCGCCGACGGTTCCGCCGATTTCGATGATGACGAAATCGGAGTGTTCCTTCTCTGCCAAGAAGCGGATGCGATCCTTTATTTCATTGGTGATATGCGGGATAACCTGTACCGTGCTGCCCAGGTAATCGCCGTGGCGTTCCTTGCGGATGACAGCGTCGTAAACTTTGCCGGTGGTAATGCTGGAGTCAGCGCTCAGGCTGATGTCCACGAAGCGCTCGTAATGTCCCAGGTCGAGATCAGTCTCGGCACCGTCATCGGTGACGAAGACTTCGCCATGCTGGTGCGGGCTCATCGTTCCGGCATCCACGTTCAGATAGGGGTCGATTTTGATGATAGAAACGGTATACTGTCGATCGCGCAGCAACCGGCCCAGACAAGCCGTCACCAGACCTTTACCCAGGGAGGAGACCACACCACCCGTGACAAACACATACTTAGCCATTAATTCTCCTGTACACTGCACTCACACTGGGGCCGATAAATCATTCCATCGGAACACAATTTCTGTGAGGTATCTGGAGTTATAACTTTCTGTGCAGGTGGGTTAGTTACCTGCTGGTATTGCGAAAATCTGGAGAAAAACTATTATTTCACCATCCCCTGCAGTGTCCGGTAGTCGGTTTTGCCCGTACCCAGCACCGGTATCGTATCAACCACCATCACCTGGCGGATGTTGTAGAGCGGGCTGAGGCCGGCACCGCGGAGTTGCTCATTAATCGCCCCGCGCTCCAGCGGGCGCACGGTGAAGAGGATCAGCTCGGGGCGTTCGGCGTCGTCGGAGGCCGCCACTGCCAGGATCGGGCCTTCGTCTTCCGGGGTGGCGTAGCGCTCCAGCAGTACGCTCTCGATGGCGGGCAGGGAGATCATCTCGCCGCCGATTTTCACAAAGCGCTTCAGCCGCCCCATAAATTTGAAGATGCCGTCGGGTAACTGTTGCACCAGGTCGCCAGTGCGGTACCACTTTTTGCCATCGAATTCCACGAATGGGTCAGGCGCGTCGCCCAGGTATCCGCCAAAGATGCTGGGGCCGCGCAGCAGCATCATGCCGGTGCATCCGTCTGGTACCGGCTCGCCAGTTTCCAAGTTGATAAGCGCATACTCCACTGCCGGAAGCAGTTTGCCGATAGTGAAGGGTTGCGGGTCGTCCTGCCAGTTGATGCTGACGATGGGGCTGCACTCGGTGATGCCGTAGCCTTCCATCACTTTCGCATTGGGGCACTTCTCTTGCAGCGACTGGTAGACACGTGGCGGGCACTCCTCCGCGCCGGTGACGGCATATTGCAGCGACGCCAGCTGCGCGGGGGTGGCACTGCGCACGATGCCGTTGATGAAGGTGGGGGTGCCGATGATGTAGTTGACCTTATACGCCTCGACCAGCCGTGCCAGCATACCGCCCTCGGTGGGGTTGGCGTGGAAGACCGTCTGGAAACCACCGCAAAGCGCCACCAGCATATTGCCGGTGAGGCCGAAGCTGTGGAAGGGTGGGAGCATCCCCAGTAGCTTATCACCTTTGTTCAAATTGATGACGGTGAAGGTATCGCGGATATTGGTGAGGAGGTTCTCATGCGTGAGGGGTACCGCTTTGGGCAGGCTCTCCGAGCCGGAGGTGAAGAGGATGGCGGCGGTGGGTGAGGGGGTGACCCGGCGCAGTTTGCCCCAGCCGAGATAACTGGCGAGCAGCGCCCGCAGCTTCGCCCCTTTGCTGATGCCCGCGGCCAGTTGCTCTAATAGCACGAAACGATCCTGCAGGCCGCGCAAATCCATGCCCTGGCTGGTGAGCCGGGTGAGCAGCTTCTGCGCGGTGATGACCTGCTTCACCCCGACGAGATCCAGCGAGTGTTGCAGATTGCGCGAGCCGACCGTCCAGTTCACCAGCACCGGTGTATTGCCGGAGAAGAGCACCGTTAAATAGCAAAGCGTCGCCGGAACGGAGGCGGGCAGCATGATACCGATACGCTCACCGGGCAGTGCCGAGATCGAGGGGAGTAGTGCGAAGATGCCGGTGAGCAGATCGCGGTAGCTCTTCGCCCCGCTGGCCTGGTCGGCGATAATCACCCGCCCGGGGGTGGCGGCAGCCTGCAGTAGGAAGACTTCATTGATTGTTTTACCCGCTGGCACCCACAGCCGCGTGGTATCCTGCCCGGCGAACCAGGCGGGCGGTACCTCGGACATCTCATATTGCCCCTGCGCCACCGCCTCGCCACAGGCGGCCAGCAGCACATCGGCAACTGTCGCCAGCGAGTCGGTATCGGTGGCGGGGAAGGCGAACTCCTGCTCCAGCCAGGCCATCATCTCCGCGCGGGCCAGGCTATCCAGCCCCAGGTTATTCACCAGGCTGTCGTCATCCTTGATAGAGTCGACGCCGGCCAGCTCGGTCAGGTATTTGGTGACGATCTCCCGCGTGGCGGCGGGGACATTATCCATATTACCCGCAACAGCCCGCTCGCGTGGCTCGGGCTTGATGCTCGGCTTGCTGCCCTCCCAGATGGTGTAGGGGACATAGGTGTTGGGGGGCAACGGTTCTTTATTGTAAAAATTCTCCAGATAGCGGTTGATGGTCATCTTATCGGCGGTGCGCGGGAAGTCATCCGGCTCGACGAACTCCAGCGTCACCTCGCGACGCGGGGTGAAGAAGATGAAATTTGACAGTATCTGCAGCATACCGTGCTGCAATATCTGCCCGACATTGGGCGACTTGCCCGGTGCCTCGCCGAAGGAGCTGCCCCAGAGGCCGGTGGTGCGCAGCAGCACAATACGCGCATCGGGGACGGTTTTGACAATCGTCTCCACCGCGCTGTTGCTGCCCAGCTCCTCACGTCGGGTGCGCATGGTGCGTCCTGCCGGGTAGAGCAGCAGGTTGGCACCGTTGTGGACATCCTGCAGCGTAGCATTCACTACCGCTTCCATCTCGGTACGCGCCTCCTGCCCGTAACGGCGCACGCTGGGCATGGTGCGCACGTGGAACATAGCGGCCAACTGGCGGATGCCGGGCATGTCGGTAGCATCACGGTCGGCGATGGTGTAGGGGGCGAAGTCTCTGCTGAGCGTGCTCACCACGATCACCGGGTCGATCAACGCCGGGTGCATGGGGAGGAAAACGATGCCTCGCGTGCCCCGCGCCTTGATCTCCGCCAGGCCCTTGATAGTGATACGATAGCGCAAGCGGAGCAGAAACTGCACCAGTGCGCGGATAATTGCCAGCATAATTTATTCCTCAATTTTGCGCTACCGCACCCCGCGAATATTGCGTACCATGACGGTGCCGAAGAAGAAGTATACCACTGCCAGGCCAAAGATCACTGTGTAGCCCAGTGTCGGAATGCCCGCATCTTTGCCGATTTTCTGGAAGAGGTCGAGCAGGAATCCGGCGATGAGCGGGGCGAGCACCTGCGGCATGGTCATGGCGATATGCCACACGCCCATATCCTTGGCGTGGTCGTCCTCGCTGGGCAGCACATCGCTGGCCAGCGCCCAGTCGACAGACTGGTAGGCACCGTAACCGAGGCCAAAGACTAATCCCATGAAGAGTGCCACGGTGTAATTGCCGCTGAAGATGAAGACCGCGGCGACCAACCCCTGCAGCGCCCCGCTGATATAGACCATCAGCTTGCGCCCGTATTTGTCCGAGAGCGCACCGGCGGCGAAGGCGGACATCACCGCACCACCGAGCAGAGCGATCATAAAGTAGGAGTTCGCCTCGTGCGCCTGGCTGGCCAGATGCTTGCCGAAGAGGGAGTAATTGAATTGGTCGGCACCACCGGCAACGGAATCGCGCATATAATACTGGAGAAACTCCTGCACGGTGAAGGTGCCCATCACCACCAGGAAACGTGTCCAGAATACCCAGGAGAAATCTGCTGATTTGAATGGCTCCAGGATACCACGGAAGAAGGCGGTGAATTTGAACGGCTCAACCTCGGGCGGTGCAGGTTCCTTCACCGTCAACACTGTGCCCGCCATGCCCATGAGCATGATGATAGCCAGCGCGATGTAGGCACCCTGAAAGCCGATCCTATCGAGAAATAGCCCCACGCTACCGCCGACGAACATGCCCAGCATGGTCATCAGCCCCATCCACCCGCTGGCGGTGCCGCGCTGGTCTTTGGGCACAACGTCGGGGATGAGCGCGGAGTAGGGCGCGGTGGCGACGTTATTGAAGATCATTATCCAGCAGAAAGCGAGTGTATAAGGAATGAAGGTACCCGGAGAAGCCGGGATGAAGGACATGATAATCAGCCCGATGGCGTTGAAAATAGTGCCCACCACCAGGAAGGGCCGCCGTCGTCCCCAGCGGGTACGTACGCGGTCGCTCCATGCGCCCAGTAGCGGGGCGGCGACCATGGATATAAAGGCACCGATGCCCAGGATGATCCCCACGGTGGCACCCTTATTAGCATCCCCGCCGATAGCTTCCGCCTGCTTGGGCAGCAAAATGATAAGGATCGCGCTCCACTGGGCGTTAGTGGCAAACCAGTAGAAACTCAGCATAGCCTGTTGCGCCACGCTCATCCGCCCCCCGCCGTGGTTCTTCGAGGTAATCTCAGCCATTATTAGTCCTACTTTCATATTGATTATAGCGGAAAGTTGGTGAGAGAGTAAGCGCTCCCAGTATATTGTAGCCCGCGCCACGGTAGGAGCTGTTTCGGGTTGCAGATTGCGCTGCAGGAAATGTGGCTGCAATATTACATTTGTATGATGTTTGTGAAATGTGGTACAATGTGTTGTTTGCCAGATTCGGGGGCGGCTGCCCCCACAAATTGGAGAGTGATGGATGTCGAACTATCAACTACCCTACTATGATGGACAAGGTTTCACCAATTGCCTTCTTTCCGCTATCGGCGGAGACGGAGCCAATATGGCGGCCAAAATCCTGTTCAAAATCGGTGCTACTTACCTCAACCTTGACGGCGCTTACGACGCCAAATATGGTTCTGAGAAAAAGGGTACACCGACTGACGTTTCCTTACGGCTGTGCGATTTCGGCACGCCGGTGCGCGAGAGTGGTCCTAACAACCGCCCGCACATCCTCTGCATCTTCCGCGAGAACCTCATTCGCCCGCTCAAGCTCAACAAGGGCTTACAGGAGAATGCCACGGTTATCGTGAACACCTGCCGTTCCGCCGCGGAGATCCGCGAAGAGCTGCAGCTGCACAGTGGTACGATCATCACGCTGGACGCCCAGCGTATCGCCATTGAGTCGCATAGTCGCCTCAACATGCCGATGATGGCCATGCTGGCGTATGTGTTGAAATTCCCTGAAGCCGACGTACTGCACTACATCGAGAGCACCTGGCCGAAGGCTGTAACAGCTAACGTCTCCGCTTATAAAATGGCGGTTGCCGAGTCACACACCGAGACCTTCGCTGCTGACGGCAAGTACGAGCTGGTACCGCCCTCCGAAGAGCGCGGTGGCATCGGCTATCTGTCCATGCTCAACGGTGGTGCCATTGACTCGTTGACGCACTGCACCGTCACCCGCTCCAATGCGGGCGCACGCTCCAACCCGGCACCGGAGTTCAATCGCGAAGCTTGCATTGACTGCGCCAAGTGCCTGATGGTCTGCGCCGATCCGGGCGCTATCGTGTGGAAAGAGCAGAAGATGGCGGGTATCGACCTGTCCTATTGTAAGGCGTGCTTGCGCTGCGTAGCAGTCTGCCCGACAACGAAAAAAGGGAAAGCACTGAATGAGGGAGGGCTGACATGCGAGCTGTAAAAGCAGAACAGAAGATGTTTCTCGGTAACGGGAACGACGCCGCTGCACAGGCGATCTTAGATATTAAATTCGATGGTGAGGGCTATTATCCCATCACCCCATCTTCCGAAGTCGGTGAAATCGTCGCCAAGGCAGTAGCTGCCGGCACTAGCGACATTAGTTTCGTCGTCGGTACCAGTGAGCTGGCCGCTATCGGTATCTGTACCGGTATGGCGCTGGCCGGTGGCCGTGCTGTAGACGTCACCTCCTCCCAGGGGCTGATGCTCAAAGCCGAAGAGATGCCCGCTATCGCTGGCATGGGCCTGCCGATGGTGCTCAACCTCAGCCTGCGCGAAATCAGCGCACCGCTGAACATCAAAAACGGGCACAGCGACCTGGCCGCCACCCTCGGGTGGGGCTGGCTCACCTTCCTGGCACCGAATGTTCAGGCCACCTATGACATGAACATCATCGCCATCAAAATTGCGGAAGCAGTCAATTTGCCCGCTATTATCGGCTATGATGGCTTCCATACCAGCCATGCCAACCGCCGCATCGAAGTCTTCGCGAACTCACAGGATGTAGCGGATTTCGTCGGGAAGAAACCAGCACGCATCAATGCGCTGGATACCGAGAACCCGACCACCTTCGGCCCCTACATGAACGATGACGTGATCAATACGAAAGTCGTCATGGAGCAGAAGATGCAGCAGGCCTACGAGATGATTCCACTGGTCTTCGCTGAATTCGCCGAACTGACTGGCCGCAAGTATGACTTTGTGGAAGTATATGGCGATGAGAATGCCGAAACCGGTATGCTCATCCTCAACTCTGCTGCCGAAGCCGCCAAAATCACCGTGGATGAACTCAAGGCTGAAGGCAAATCCGTCAAGCTCATCGAGCCATATGTACTGCGCCCCTTCCCGAAAAAGGAGATGGTCGCAGCGGTAGGCAACATGAAGAACCTGGTCGTCGCCGAGCGCGTCAGCCAGTATGGCGCGGGCAACTACCTGGAGAACGAAGTCGGCGCTGCCCTACAGCAGGCGGGTAACTGCACCACGCAGATTATCAGCCGTGTCTACGGCATTGGTGGTCTTAACTTCCGTCCGGAAGAGGATGGCCGCCCGATGTTCGACCTGGCGATGAACTGGCCGAACGTAGACCCCAGCCTGAAGACACTGGAAGGCCGCTTCTGGGGAGCCTGGCCGGGCGTGCCAGAGGGTGATTGCCTCAAGCAGACACTCAAGCCACTCACCACCGAAGAGACCACCTGGAATGCGGGCAAAGATAAGATCGACCTGAAAGAGCTGTCGAACATGCCTACGCGTATCGACAAGCATTCTGCTTGCCCGGGCTGCGGCATCTTCACTAACCTGAACCTGTTCCTGCGCGGTATCGACGGCAAAGTGGTGTTCATCTTCAATACCGGTTGCGGTATGGTGGTGACCACCGGTTTCCCCTTCACCTCGCACAAAGTTCCCTACGTACACAACCTCTTCCATAACAACTCGTCTACCGCGACGGGTATCATGGAGATGTACCACCGCTTCCGCGCCAAAGGTGAGATCCCCGATGAAGAGATCACCTTCATCTGCGTCTCCGGCGACGGTGGCGAT
>JBBQQW010000075.1:0-11645 GCA_038215455.1 Armatimonadota bacterium | reverse complement strand
TCCCCTTCATCAGCTACGGCGGTACCAGTATGGTAGTCAACCTGGCACTGATAGGGCTGGTACTGAAGGTTTCGGAGCTGCGCGAGGAGTAGGCCAGGGTGGAATCCGGGGTGGTTCTTCGTCGCATATCTTCTCTATTATTCGCACAATAAACCACCCCGTCAGGCTTCGCCTGCCACCCCTCCACGGAGGGGAATTTATTCATCAAAGTCGATACACTACCAAAGCCCCTCCCTAGCCTGGCCGTTCACGGCTGGGTGTGCTATACCCCCAGCACTGTAACCCCGCCGACATTCAACCTCACCGCGTCTGATAGCTGTTTGCCGCGCAGTTGCAGGCCGTGGAGCTGCAGTTTGCCGCTGATTACCTGCAGCTTCAGCTCGTTTTCCACGATGGTGCAGCGGGCTACGCTGCCGGGGAGGGTGATGATGAAGTCGGCGTCGCCGGCGGGTGGGCGCAGGCTGAGCAGCTGCGTGCGGGCATCGTAGGATATGCCGTACTCCGCCAGGTAGAGTGCCCAGGAGGACATGGCGCGGTAGTAGTATCCGCCGCACTCGATGTGGTTGTAGCGCATACCCGCGTCCTCGTAACGTGCGAAGACCGCCTGTGCCACTTCCCGGCCCACCCCACGCTCGCCCAGCATGGCCAGGTGTGCGGCGACGGAGTATTCCACCCCGCTCCACGGACAATTAGCCTGGTCACTGCCGCGGCGGGTGATCTCGATCCCCCCGCCTTGCGGCCAAGTGCAGTTGGGCAGCCAGCTGTGGTGCCCGGCGCGGCGGCGGTTGTATTTCACCATGGCCAGCAGGGCGGAGCGCACACGGTGATCGGGCAGCAGGCCGTCGCCACTGCTCTGCCGGTAGAACCAGTCGCCGTTGAGCTGGTCGGTCATGCAGCCGGTATTGGCGCTGTCGCTGTTGGCGTCGTAGCTCAGGTTATAGTATTCGCCGTTCCACAGTTGCTCCTGCAGCGTGGCGCTGGCGCGGTCGGCTTTCTGCCGGTATTCTATCACCTTCACCGACTGCCCCAGCCACCCCGCCAGCTCGGTAGCGGCGCGCAGGCAGCCCAGGTAGAGGAAGCCCACGTAGGATGAGGTGCCGAAGAGCGGGAAGCGGTCATACGTCTGGTCCGGCCCGATATTATTCGGCAGTCCGTCGCCGTCGTTGTCGGTCCCCTCCAGCCAGGCGATGTTGTTCACGATCACCGGCCACAGCTTCTCCGCCTCCTTCAGGTCGCCCGTCCAGCGTGCGTAACGCCAGAGTGCCAGCACATACTGTGCGCCCAGGTCGATGCGGCCCCGGCCGTCGTGGGTGTCGCAGCAGCTGAAGTTGCCCGGCATATTGTGCGGCACCTTGCCATTCGGTTCCAGGTTGGCGGCAGTGAGTCGGTTCTGCGCGGCGTCCAGCTCGGGGAAGAACTGCAGGATAGGGAAGCTGGCGTAGTGGCCGACATCGATGGTCTGGATACCGCAGCAGCCCAGCCCCTCCCAGACGCCGAAACGCCCGGATTTGTCCCACCAGGCGGCGCGCCAGAGCGCGGACAGCCCGGCCATCACCGCCTGCAGCTCCCACTCGGGCAGGCTGGAGGCGTAGAAGGCATCGGCGAAGGCGCGGGTGCCGCCCTCCAGCCGTGCCTTTTCCTGCAGCAGGAATGTTGCCACAGCGGCGGCACTGTTGAAGCGATTGGCGTATTGCACCCCGATGATCTGCCCCGGCTTGCCGCGGTAGTCCAGTTCGGTGAAATTAGGGAAATACCAGGTGAGCAGGAAGGTGACCTGCGCCGACTCGCCCGGTGCCAGGCTCAGCTCCATGCCGTAGGCTCCGCGCGGCATCCCAGTCGGCCCCACATGCGTCTCGGCCCCGATCTCGCCCACCGGGCCATCTTCCAGCGCGTAGTCCACGTTCTCCAGCGTGCCGGTGGTACGCAGCGGATCCCACAGGTCGCGCCCGGAGCGCGGGTGCAGCGCGTAGCAGCTGGCATTGGAGGAGTCGCTGACGGCGAACAGCCCCAGCTCCCCCTGCGAGGTGGCGGTTGCCTCCATGCCGACGCGTGTGTATACCAGCCCGGGGGTGGTGCCCTCCAGCACCTTCATGCAGGAGGATAATTCGGTATGGTCATAGCCGACGGCGTTCTTCAGCAAGCCAAAGAGCGTCAGGCGGCAGGTCTTCTTCGTCGGATTCGACAACGTGAAGGTGAGCGTGGCTCCCGGGGTGCTGCTGGCGGCGGCATCGCCGGGGATAAAGGGACTCCACGCCTCCAGGCTGATACCCAGGGGCATCTCGGCGAAGTGATAGTCCAGTTTGGCGAAGGGCAGATTGGCGGAGTAGTCGATCTCCTCCGCATGCTCTACCCAGGGCAGGTGGTAGGGATCGCTGAACCAGAACCAGCCGTCCAGCCCCGGATCCAACCCCAGATGCTGCTCCAGCGCCAGGCAGCGCGGGCCGTCGCCAAAGTCGGCCGCCAGCCCGAAGCGCAACCCGTAGGCCTCCATCGCCTCGGTGGCCAGCCCGGCACCCCACGGGCGATTATTCATCAGGTTCCAGCAGTAGAAGTGGCCATCGGGGCGGATCTCCAGGCTTCCTGCGCCGATACCGCCCAGCGGCATACCGCTATTGCGGCAGCCGTGACTGGCAGAGAATGATTGTTCGGTCATGATGTAATACCTCAATTGAACAGATTATATATGTGGATTATTTGCCGCGCCCGAGCAGGAATATCCCGTATTCCCCCCGCCAATCCGGGCAGAAGTTCACCTGGTGCGGATGTGCGCCATCGCCGACATAGAGCGCCACCTTGCGCAGTATAGCAAAGCCGCTTGCACGGCAGAAAGACTCGAAGTCGGCGATAGTGATGATGCGGATATTCGGCGTATTATACCACTGATAGGGCAGCGCCGATGATACCGGCAATGTGCCCGTCAGCAGCAGATGCTTGCGCACCTGCCAGTAGGCGAAGTTAGGGAAGCTGACGATGGCGTGGCTGCCCACGCGCAGCATCTCGGAGATCACCAGGGGCGGATCCGCCACCTGCTGCAGCGTGCGGCTGAGGATAACGTAATCGCAGGAGTCGTTGGGCAGATCATTCAGCCCATCATGCAGATCTCCGTGGAAGACGCTCAACCCTTTGGCAATGCACGCGGTGACCGAGGGCTGGTGCAGGTCCACCCCCCGCGCCGTGGCCCCGCGCTCGCGCTGCAGCCGCTCCATCAGCTCCCCGGTGCCACACCCCAGATCCAGCACGCGCACCTGCTGCGGCACCAGCTCGACGATAATATCATAATCGGGCCGGGCACCAACGGTATTTATCAAAGGCTGCACATCATCGTAGTTCACGCGCCTATTTTAGCAGTTTTTCGCAGTTCTGGCACGGGTGGCCTGCCGAGGTTAGGTCAAACCAAGGCTACGACATCAGTTTTTCATCTACAAATACAGGGTTCCGGGCGTGATTGGTATTCCACAAAAAGACACCCCTCTCCCGGAGTTATTCCGGAAGAGGGGTGTCATTTTTGCCCGGTCTATATTAGTTACATAGCGGGCTGGGTGACGGCGTTTGCGCCCAGGGTAACGACAGTCTGTGCGAGTGCTCTGCCATTGAATTTTGCGCCGGTCTGCATTACGATCTGCGTCTGGCACAAGACCACGCCTTTAAAGTCGGCGTTGGTACCGATAGTAGTCTGTCCGGCTACCTGCCAGAAGATGTTTTTAGCCAGGGCACCACCGGTTAAGTGGACGATTTTGCCGTTGGCCACGGTGAGGTCTTCCGCGATCTGGAAGATCCAGACATCAAAAGGACCACCGGAAAGGGTGACGTCGGTGTTGATGCTTACGCCGGTGCCCCATTTGTAGAGGCCCGGAACGAGCGTCATGCCGCTGATATCACCTGCGCCCAGTTCGGTGAAGTCGGGCAGCGTGCGCCCGGCTGCATCAGTGTAGGCGGTCTCCATATTGCTGACAGTGGTAGTCATATTGTCGGGCGTCGGCGGGGCCATATTAGCCGCGTAGATCTTCCCGGTTACGATACTGGAGGTCGAGAAGGTATTAGTGGAGTCGAGGATATCGGCGAACCCGGTAATGAAGCTTCGGGCGGCGGGACTGATCCCGATATTCCCCACCACCGAGGTAGTGCCGGTGGTTGAGACAGCCGATTTTGCCAGGATGACAAAATTACCGGCCATTCCCAGGTCTACCGGAGTAGGGCCTAATTTGCCGGTTACTACGTAAGGGATCTCTTTGAAGGTAGTGTAGCTCTGGTTCGGCATAGTCCCGACTTCGCGTGCGTAGACATAGACGATATAATTCTGTGCGACAGTCGGGGTCCAAGTGAAGTTGCTCACCAGGCTGTAGCTACGGAGCAGTTGCCAGACATAGGTATTACCCGCCAGGTACTTCACTTTGTAGCTATATTCCAGTGTACCGCCACCGATGGTGGTGGGTGAGAAGGTCACCGGTACTCCGATTTTGGTGGTATTGGGAGGTGTTACCTTGACATTGATGCCGGTAGCAGTCGGGTTAACCGTGATAAACTGCTCACGATAGAGCGAATAGGGAACGGAAGAGCCCTTTTCGCGAACATAAGCGATGACGGTATACACATGCGCCTCCGACGGAGACCAGATGCAGATGGAATTCTGGCTATAATCTTGCAACGTCTGCCAGACGAATCCTGACGGGGTGGCGTATTTGGCTTTGAACATATATTCCAGTATACCACCGCCGGTGGCGATGGCCTTGATCTTCACCTGGGCACCTACCGCTGTGGGGGATACGGGTGAGATGGTCATAGCCAGCATACTTATCGCCGTTTTCGGAATCACTGTATATGGCAACTCGCTATACACGGCGGATGACGACTTCAAGCCCACACAGATGGCTTCGGCATACAGCGTATAATCACGCGCTATCATAGGAGTCCATGTACAGGTGTTCGATAGGCCATAGGGCTGTATCACCTGAAGTACGGGAACACCGCCGGACATGTATTTGATTTTGAAACGGTATTGCAGAGTGCCGCTGCCGATGCCAGTTGGGGTGGCAGTTAAAAGTACCGGAATACCTTCCGCGGTAGGAGAATTCGGGGTAGTAGACAGCATTATCGGTTGGATTATTCGGAAATCCACCGTGCTGATCGCCGTACCACCAAGAGTCGTAACGGCAATTTTACCGGTAGTGGCGCTAGTGGGTACCACCGCAGTAATAGTCGTCATGTTCACCACAGAGAACGAAGCCGCAACCCCGTTGAATTTCACATTGGAGACATCTTTGAAATTCGTGCCGGAAATCGTCAACAGCGTATTCGCCGCTGCATTATCAAGGTTGAACTTGGTAATGGTCGGTTCATAATAGATGGAGTAAACGCCGGTAGCAACTGCGCTATCCGTCATACCCGATGCATACGCATACGCTCTGATGGTGGCGGAGGCGGCCAGATGGATACCCACCAACGGGTTATAGTTGTCACCAAAAGTAGCGCTCGGATCGGAATTGTCGATGGTGTAGCGGATCGACGCTCCCGGAGTAGCGTTACTGATAGCAACATCCACAGAACCGATGTAGGCACCGGGGACAGGAGAGAAAGTCGGTATAGCTGTATCAACAGCTAGTACCTGCATAAAGCAGACCATAAGAAATAGCACGGTCACGATGGTACGTGACAACAGTTTCGAGTAGGTTATCTGGTTTGCTTTCATCAAGAAAACCCCCTTTGTACCTGTCGCCAAGTGTACAGTGATTTACTAACCTGCGATAAATAGAATAGTGCCACTTCTAGCACAATTGGATTAGGGGTTCTACAAATGGGCTAATATCAGGTGGTATATTTTGCGAGGTAGGTGTTAATCGCAAAAATTTCAGTGAATCCAGGTTCAGGCAGATAAGCGCTACGATGAATCTACCGCCCGCACCAGCGTAGTGCCAACGCCGCGTGCTGTTTGGTGCCGCCGTTTGCTTCTCCGGTGGCGTTGGTGTAGCCGAAGTCGGCGGAGTAGGCGGGGGTGAATTGCCAGCGGAGCATGGTGGAGGTGAGGGGCTTTTTGTCCAGCGCGCCGCCCTTGCTCTGTAACTCCAGCAGCAGGCGCAGGCGGGGGGTGATGTCCACCTCGGCACCGGCGAAGGCGCGGTACGCCGTATTCACGCCTCCGGCGAGGGCGGCGGTGTCGCGTTCATCGGTATAGTTCGCGCCCAGCGTCAGGCGACATTGTGGGTTGTCGGCGGCGTCGGAGATGCGGTAGCTGTTGGTGATGGCCACCCAGGCTTGCGTGTGGCGCAGGTCGGCGCTGGCGTGCTCGGCGATAGCTGCCCCGGCGGATACCGCGGGATATGTGCCCACGGGGGTGAGCAGCACCCGTGCAGTGCCGCCCCAGGCCTCAAAGTCGCGCTGTTGGAAGCGGGTGATGCCTACCTCCACGTTTCCGTCCAGGTTCTGCCGTACCGCGAGTGGGAAGCTCTTCGCCACCCCCGTCGCGCTATCCTGTGTCTGCCACATCGCGGCGCTCACCTCGGTCATGCCAACGGGCAGCGCCTCCGCATCGGGTAGCACCGCCAGCGTGCCGGTGGCGGCGAATGACGCCGTGGCGAGCAGGAGGGCGAGGGATATGATGATGATTCTCATAGAATGTTCCTTGGCTATTTCAAAAATAAAATGTGCTCTGTCCATAATTGATGACCTAACAACCTATATCGGGAATTCCGGATGATCCGCCCCATTCTTCACCTTCTCTGCTTTTTTGAAGGTGACGTTGCCACGGGAAACGGGGTAGTTTATCTGGGCACCGGCGAGTAATTCTTCGATGGTGATTATTTGCAGGCGCGGGTGAGCGCTGCCCCAGGGAGAATCGTAGAATCCGGCGCTGGCTGCTTCGGTGCGCATCGGTTTGGTGGGGTTCTCCATGGAGATCAGCACGCCAATCTCGGCTTTTTCACGATCAAGCACACCGCGCAAATCACGCAGGTGGGCGACGGTAGTATGGCCCGCCTTCACCGAGAGAACAACCTGTTTTGTGGCATCGTTGCCGATATTATCGTGAAAATAGAGCACGCCGTCGATGCCCTTATCAGCGCCTTTTTTCTTCTCCACCGGGCGCGCTCCCACCAGACCCAGCGCCCACCACTGGAATTGGTATGGGTCACTGGCCGCCAATGTTTGTGCGTCCGGCACGGATACCGGCTCGCCCAGTACTACGAAGGGTAAGTCCCTGCCGAAGGTATCCCACAACCGATGCTTCATCAGCGTGACGGCCAGGTGGGTGATATCAATGCCGATCCATTGCCGCCCCAATTTCTGCGCCGCTGCGATGGCCGTACCACATCCACAGAAGGGATCAAGCACAACATCGCCGGGGTTGGAGGAGGCGGAGATTATTCTGTCCAGTAATTCGCAGGGCTTTTGCGTGGGATATCCGAGACGTTCTTTTGCCTGGGCACCGATGGGGTTGATGTCAGTGATTACATCTACGATGGAGACGCCAATTTCTTCGTTCAGATACCGTTTGAATTGCGGAATTTCCCCACTGGGAGGCCAATAGATCAGCCCCATCTCATCAAGGATGTCCAGCTTTTTTGAAACTGACCATCCAGACACCTCGTCGCCAAATTTCTCTTTGAGGACTTTATTTGGAACCGCCCAATGTCTTCCAGATTTCGTTGGGTTAACATCGCGCCAGGCTTGCCCGGATTCACCGGTTCGGGTCCCAGCGCCGGTTAGATCACCCAGACGATATTGTCCTGCATCATCATGGAAACGATAAAACTGTTTTTTGTAGTTATCGGAATAAGGCTGATAGATGAGATTCCAGGTGTAGTTATCAGTTTTTGAATAATAGAGGATGATATCGTGTACTGGCCCCCACCTCTTTGAACCGGAATGGGCGCTGGTGCGTTTCCAGATGATCTCATTACGAAAATTCACCGCGCCGAATACCGCGTCCATTAACATCTTCAAATAATGGCTGGCGGTCGGGTCGCAGTGCAGATAGATGCTGGCAGTTGGTTTCATCACCCGGCGCAGTTCTATCAGCCGGGGGGCCATCATCGCCAGGTAGGCGAGCATGGTGCTCTCGCCGAGGAAAGTGCGGAAGGATTGCAGGGCACGCGACACCGGCCCTCCGTGCTCTACCGTCTTCTTGTACGCCAATGCGGCGGATTGATCCCATTGCCAGGTGTCGTCAAAGGCTTTTATCTGCGAGGCCGCTCGCGTGCCATCCGCTTCGCCGAAAAGGATATTGTAGCTGGCATTGCTGTTGAAAGGCGGATCGAGGTATACCAGATCGACCGTTTCATCTTTCACATAGCGGTCAAGTATCTCCAGATTATCGCCATAATATAGGGTATTGGTATCCATAGCGATATTATATCAGGTATTGGTGAGAATTGGCAGTGGTAAAAAAAGCGGGCCAGGTTATCCTGGCCCGCTTAGTTTAAGCTACTCGCGTACCGGCTCTATGAGGCCATAGTTGCCGTCGCGGCGTTTGTAGATGACGTTCACTTTGTTGGAATTTGCATCGAGGAACACGAAGAAATCGTGGCCGACCAGCTCCATTTCCATGGCGGCATCTTCCGGATCCATGGGTTTGACCGGGAATTTCTTGGTGCGCAGGATGCTGGGGTATTCATTCTCTGTAGGCTCGGGAGTCTCCGCAGGTAGCACGCCTCCCTGGCCGCCGCGTTTATGTTCGTGGCGCTCCTTGAATTTCTTCAGCTGGCGTTCCAGTTTGTCTGCTACCAGGTCGATGGAGGCGTACATGTCATCCGAGCGCTCTTCTGCGCGGATGACGGTGCCATCAGCATTGAGTGTTACTTCAACGATATGCTGATTGCGCGTGATACTCTCGACCACATGGACATCCTGAACATGGGTGAAGAAACGCTCCAGTTTCTGTAACTTGGTCGTCGCGTATTCGCGCAACGCCGGTGTTACCTCCATATGTTTACCAGAAAATCGAATTTGCATAATACTACTCCTTTCTGCTTTTTTATCTACTTCAATACTACAGTTGCCACCGCATATGCGGACATACCTTCTTCGCCGCCGACATAGCCCAAACCTTCTGTGGTGGTGGCTTTTACCGATACCTTTGTCGTATTTATCGACAAAGCTGTGGCAATGTTGCTGCGCATCTGTGGGATATGCGTGGCGATCTTCGGGCGCTCCGCCGCCAGTGTGACATCTACATTGCAGATGGTGTACCCTTCTCCGGCGATGATGCATCCTACCTCGCGCAGCAGCAGCAGGCTGTCCGCGCCGCGATAGCGTGCATCAGTATCCGGGAAGTGCTGGCCGATATCGCCCAGCGCCGCCGCGCCCAGCAGCGCATCCATCAGCGCGTGAACCAGCACGTCTGCATCGGAATGCCCCAGCAGGCCCAGGTGATGTGGGATCTCCACTCCGCCGAGGATCAGCTTGCGCCCGGCCACCAGCCGGTGTACATCGTAGCCGAAGCCGGTGCGTGGGGTGGGGATGAGCAGACGCTGTGCCAGGGCCAGGTCCTCCGGGGTGGTTATCTTGAAATTCATCGCATCACCCTCCACCACGCGCACGGCGTGGCCAGCTTTCTCCACCAGTGCGGCATCATCGGTTACCACCCATTTCTCGGCGCTAGCCTGCTGATAGGCATCCAGGATTAAATCGGTGCGGAACCCCTGCGGCGTCTGCGCGCCCCACAGTGTCTCGCGCGGGACAGTGGCACGGATGATATCGTCACTGTCCACTTGCTTGATAGTATCGGCCTGCCGCTGCGCCACTACCACCGCCCCGTAGTGACGGATGGCTTCGATACAGCGGTCGATGATTGCCGGGGAGATAAACGGGCGGGCGGCGTCGTGGATGAGCACCATCTCGGCACTGGGGTCCACCTCCTGGAGTCCCTGCCAGACGGACTCCTGCCGCTCAGCACCGCCGAGGACGACCTTCTCGCTGATGCTCGCGGGGCCGTTTTGCAGCAGCGCCAGCGCACGTGCCATCTCTCCCGCGCCCACCACCAGGATGATTTCGCTAATATCCGGGTGCTGGCGAAAGGTCTCCAGCGCATAACTGATCAATGGACGACCGCCCAGCAGTGTCCAGGCTTTCGGCTCCGGTGCCCCCAGGCGCGTCCCGGCACCAGCGGCGGGTATGATTACCGAGATACTCGTCGCGCGCCTCCGTTTCCATTTTCTTCACTTTTCGTGTCATCATCGCCCAGTTTAACTTCGGCAAAGATCATCTTGCCTGCCACCGTCTGCAATACGCTGGAGACCGATACCGATACGGTATCGCCGAGGAGTTTTTTGCCATTCTCTACCACGACCATCGTGCCATCATCCATGTAGCCGACGCCCTGATTATACTCTTTGCCCTCGCGGACCAGGTTCACAATCAGTTCTTCTCCCGGCAGCACCACCGGCTTCACGGCGTTGGCCAATTCGTTGATATTCAGCACACGCACACCGTGGATTTTCGCCACTTTGTTCAGGTTGAAATCATTGGTGATGATATAGGCTTCCTGTGATTTTGCCAGCTTCACCAGTTTCATATCCACCGGGTCGCCCGGGGTGAAGTTGGCCTTATTGTACCTGTCCATGATGCGGATGGAGATATTCTCTTCGTTCTGCATCTGATGCAGGATATCCAGCCCACGGCGTCCACGGTTGCGCCGCAAGCTATCGGCACTGTCGGCGATATGCTGCAGCTCCTCGATGACAAAGCCCGGCAGGATAATCTGTCCCTCAATGAACCCAGCACGGCAGATGTCATAGATACGGCCATCAATGATGACATTGGTGTCCATAATTTTGGGGATGCCGCGCACCGATTCCGGCACAGCAACATCGAAACTGCCCGGCATGTGCGCTCGCAGCTCATCTTTGATACTAAATGCCACCACATTGCCCAGCCAGACCAGCAGCACCGTTTCCATCAGGATAATGGCGAAAATCGCCGGTCCGGAGATGAATGACGACATGAGCAGGATGACCTTCCCCAACGCAAATGCGACTGAGAGGGAGATTATCGAGCCTAATGATGCGGCAATTTTATCTGCCAGCGGGATGCGCCGCAGATTCTTCCCCACGGTGACAATCTGTCGGAAAAGATATGTCCCGATGAGTAGACCGAGGAAGATGCCCAGCGTGGTAAACAAGAGGAAGTAGAATATTCTGAATTGATCGCCGACCTCCAGGCCCCGGGCATTGAAAAGGTCCAGCTTAAAATAGAGCGGTGCCAGCGTGTAGCCTATAAGACCACCACCGAAAGCAAATATGCTACTGAAGATAATTCCCAGAAAACGTAAACCCAAAATAATACCTCCTTTCAGGAGATGTTGAATAAAAAATCGCCAAACATGGCGGGGTGATGAAACCCTTGTCCAACATCATTATTATAGGTGAATCAGTAGTAAGCGTAAAGCTCATATTGTGTTTATTGTACCTTATGAGCAGTAAATCGTGTGCGTTTGTGTAAATTTGATGTTTATTTATTGTCTGCTGATCAACTTTCCGTATTATGGTAAAATGTTGAAGGTGCAAAAGTCAGTAATGAAGTGGGCTTCATTATATGGGCACAGGTTAGACAGCGTCTTTTTATCCCAAAGGGATCGAGGCTGTTAGCCGGGGGTGGAGCGTAGCGGAACCCCCGGTATCATTTAATTCAATATTTCCTATTAACTGCCAAAGTAG
>JBBQQW010000074.1:0-11684 GCA_038215455.1 Armatimonadota bacterium | reverse complement strand
CAGGGCAAACTGCTTGCGGTTGGCTCCATCAGCGAGTTAGTACCCGAGAGTCATCAATGGCAACTGGTGGCTACCTGCATGTCAAAGGCGGCTGTTGCAGCATTACGCACCGCTGATTTCAACCCTGATGTCCACGGAGATATCGTCACCATGCGCACCGAGACACTGGATGATATCTATCGTGGCCTGGGTATCGTCCGCGACATGGGCGGCGACCTGCTGGAGATCACTCGTCCGCAACCGACTCTGGAACAGCAGTTCCTCAAAGCGGTCAGCACAGAAGACCAGTGCCCGCCGAAAAAATAACTCATACTTGTTGGCGGTTTCTCCGCCTGTTATTCGACTATCGAGGAATTAGTAAATGTCTAATGTTCGACCGATTTTTCTGATCGCTGGTAATACCATTACCGGCATTTTACGCGGTGTAGTACTTAACGTACTCATGGCGCTGGCACTTGTTATGATCCTGGCCGCCATGTCTCCCAGCGCAGCTGGAGATAGTCCGATACAAATTCGCAAGACACTGGTGGACTCCGCGCTAGCGGGTATCACGGTACTGGGTGCCATGATCGCGATCCTTACCGGTTTCACCATGATCCCGGGTGAAATTGAATCGCGCACCATTTATCCGGTGCTGGCCAAGCCGGTACGCCGCTGGCAGTTCCTTCTCGGCAAGTATTTAGGCGCTGTGGGCATCAATGCTATCGTAGTAGGACTGCTCTCCATCATCTTCTTCGTATACTACTACTACATGCAGCATAGCTTCGATGGCCGTCTACCCATCGCTTGTTTCATGATTTTTTCAATGCTGGTGATCTTAAGCGCGATCATCATCTTTCTGTCGACCTTCATGTCCTGGATCGGTACCATCATCGTCAGTATGATCATCTGGCTCACCGCCAGTTATTCGCAGTTCTTCTATGATCTGGCCGCGAACGATCATGCAGCCAAAAACGAGATCAGCAAGTACGCTTTCCAATTTGTCCAGAAGATTCTGCCGAATTTCCAGTCGATGGATATGCGTGATATTATCGTCAATAATATCACCAGTGCCAGCGCCGGGAGCATCGAACCTATGCAATGGCTGTTTCCGCTGGGCGTCAATTGCATCTATGGGATCGTAGCACTCGCAATGGCGATTCTCATCTTCAACTATCGCGAAGTTTAAGGATAATGTCATGGCGCAAAGACGCAATACTTCAATAATAATCATCATCATCGTGCTGATACTTCTCGGAGTACGCTGGAAAATGGACGACTTCGTCTGTAATCCGGCAACCTGGCACTCATATACCCAGAAGGACGCGAAAGGCAACTGGATTCCCTGGCGTCCCGCTGCGCAAGAAGGGCGTGATTTCTTCTCCGCCGTCTTCACCGGTGGCGGTGGTTCACCGGCAGTATTCGCTATGCTCGGTGGACAACGCTCCATGGTGGGAAACATCCTCTGGGACTATTCAGACACCCTCTTCCATAAAGGGGAACCATACAAAATGGTGCCCGTGCTCGAGTCTTGCGTTACTTTGAACCCAAGCTTTACCGAGGCATGGTCATTATACGCATGGCATCTGGGGTGGAACCTGTATATCTATACTCCCGACCAGGCGATGCGCGCCCGGCGTCTGCGCCAGGCGGAATCCGTCTACCAGCGCGCCATCGCTGCAAATCCAGAGAAACCCGCCCCCCGTTTGGATCTCGCTTGGTTCTATACACAACGACGTGGCGATTACGATTCTGCACGGAAATACCTGGAACCAGTAGTCTACGGCGAAAAAGAAGACGGTACGCCGTTATTTACCATGATGACCATAAATGACGCCAACAAACCTGAATGGGAACTCGATACCCTCTGGGCACCAGATACCTATGGCCGTCGTCTCGCGATGATCTACTTGAAAATGGGCGTTATTGACCCACGACCACTCGGCGATCAGAAAATGCTGCAAAAAGCCTTGGATACCTACAAACTGGTGAATGCAAAAATGCCTGCCGACAAGCAAGATGATGTCGCAACGAAAAAGATCCAGGAGATCACCGATGGCATGGTCAATGCTGAATGGGTGAGTAAACAGCGGGCACTGGAACTTGATCACCAGCGCGTCTTTGGCTTCGACCAGGCACAGGCTAATCCTATTGAGAAACATGGCAATGATGCAGCACCCGCAGCAGAATAGCAATTAGAATCAGTGCAGTTAAGATGAAGCGCCCGGAGAGTAAACTCTCCGGGCGCTGTTGTTTCCATATTGATTAATTGAGCTGGTGGTAGCTACTTCTTATGAGCAGCTTTCAATCTATTTAATGCTCGTAGCAGGGCGACCTGTGCTCTGTCGACATCAATGTTCGCTGCAGGTGCCATGATGCGCTCTTCAGCTCGTTGGCGTGCTTTCTCGGCACGTTCTATATCGATCTCGGTAGCCAGCTCTGCCGAATCCGCCAGAATCAGCACCTTCTCTGAATTTATCTGTGCAAAACCACCGTGTACCGCAATTATAGTCGGTTCTTCACCCGTCGGCGGGATTATCGTTATCTCGCCGATCTTCAACGCACTTACCAGCGGTGCATGGCCAGCCAAAACGCCGAAATAACCATCTTCACCGGGGATAATCACCGAGTCGGCGTCACCCGTGAAGAGTCTGCGGTCAACCGCCACCACTTCAATATCAAATGGATGCGCCATCAGACTTTCCCTTTACGCACGTTCTCAAGCACGTCATCAATTCCGCCGACCATATTGAAGGCCATCTCCGGGATATCGTCATGCTTGCCCGCTAGAATCTCCTGGAAGCCACGGATGGTCTCCGCTACCGGCACGTATTTGCCTGGGGTGCCGGTGAATGTCTCAGCCACGAAGAACGGCTGTGAGAGGAAGCGTTCCATCTTACGTGCCCGCCCGACAATCAATTTATCATCGTCGGATAATTCATCGATACCCAGAATGGCGATGATATCCTGCAACTCTTTATAGCGCTGCAACACCATCTGCACCTGCCGTGCGCAGTTGTAATGCTCTTCCCCGACGATATTCGGGTCGAGAATGCGTGAGTTCGAGGCTAACGGATCGACTGCCGGATAAATACCGCGCTGCGAGATTGCACGTGACAGCACTGTCGCCGCATCAAGGTGCGCCATGGTGGTGGCCGGTGCCGGGTCGGTGATGTCGTCCGCCGGGACGTAGATCGCCTGCAATGAGGTGATCGAGCCGCGCTTGGTGGAGGTGATGCGCTCCTGCAGCATACCCATCTCGGTGGCCAGTGTCGGCTGGTATCCTACCGCGGATGGCATACGTCCCAGCAGCGCGGATACTTCCGAGCCTGCCTGCACGAAACGGAACATGTTGTCGATGAAGAGCAGCACGTCCTGGCCTTTCTCATCGCGGTAATATTCTGCCATGGTAAGGCCCGTCAGCGCGACGCGCAGGCGCGCTCCCGGCGGCTCATTCATCTGGCCGAATACCAGTGTGGTGCGTTCCAACACGCCGGACTCTTCCATCTCACGGTAGAGGTCGTTGCCCTCACGGGTACGCTCACCTACCCCGGTGAATACCGATGTCCCGCCGTGCTCGGTAGCGATGTTGCGGATCAACTCCTGCAGCAGTACCGTTTTGCCCACGCCTGCACCGCCGAAGAGGCCGACCTTACCGCCTTTCGGATATGGAGCCAGCAGGTCTACGACTTTGAAGCCCGTCTCGAATACTTCTGTCACCACGCCCTGCTCTTCGAAGCTGGGGGCGGGACGATGGATGGGCCATTTCTGTTCCGCGGTGAATGGGCCCTTAACGTCAATGATATCGCCCAGCACATTAAACAGGCGCCCCTTGCAGTTATCGCCCACTGGCACCATGATCGGGTTACCTGATGCACGTACCGGCATACCGCGCCGCAGGCCGTCGGTTGCCGACATGGCGACGCCGCGGACAATATCGTTGCCCAGGTGGCTGGATACTTCCACCACCACCTGCCGGGCAATGCCGTTTACGGTAGCATCGATCTCTAGCGAGTCGTTGATCTCCGGCAATGATTCTGCCGGGAAGCGGACATCCACTACCGGGCCGATGATGGATACGATAGCACCCATCACGCCTGCAGTATTCACCTTATTCGTCAATTCAGTCATGGCATTTCTCGTTTCATTGCAGCAGCGCTGCTGCTGATTATTTCCCGATATCGTAAAAACCCATCGCCGTGCGGATGGTACGTAAGCGTGGCACCGCTCGTGCCGATGCGCGTTCCTTGCCCTGTATCAGCAGTTCGCGCAAGTAATTATGGTCATTCATCAAGTCATGATATTTACTCTGGAATGGTTCCAGCTTGCTGATAATTACCTCGGCCAGGTCATTCTTCAGCGCGGCATTGCCCTTGTCGGCATAGCGTTCTGCTACTGCTGCCGGGTCTTCATCCGTGAGTGCGCCGTACATCGTCAGCAGATTCGCCACTCCGGGCCGGTTATCTGGATCGTAGGTGATGCCCTGAATACTATCCATCACCGCTTTTTTGATCTTCTTGCTGATCACATCCGGTGGATCAATGAGGCTGATGTAATTGTTGGCATTCGGATCAGATTTGCTCATTTTATCGTTCGGATTCTGCAGGCTCATCACGCGCGCGCCCACTTTAGGGATATACGGCTCCGGCACGGTGAAAATATCGCCATAATAGTGGTTCATGCGGATAGCCAGGTCGCGCGTCAGCTCCAGGTGCTGCTTCTGATCTGCGCCCACCGGCACCAGGTCGGAGCCGTAGAGCAGGATGTCAGAGGCCATCAGCACCGGGTAATCGAATAGCCCCACCCCGATATTCTTATCCGTCTTCCCCGCCGTCTTCGCCTTGAACTGCGTCATGCGCCCCAGCTCACCCATGTAAGTGTGGCAATTCAGCAGCCAGGCCAGCTCGGTATACTCGGGCACGGTAGACTGCAGGAATACTGTCGATACTTCTGGGTCAATTCCCGCCGCCAGGTATAACGCCATGAAGGAAAGGCAGCGTTCGGCAAAGGTCTTGGCATCCTGGCGCACGGTAATCGCATGAAGATCCACGATGCAATAGAGGCTGTCGAACTCATGCTGCAATTTCACCCAGTTGCGCAGCGCGCCCAGGTACCCGCCGATGGTAAGGTTGCCGGAAGGTTGAATACCGCTGAATATCACCGGTTTGCTTTTCATCATCGTAACGCCTCCGCAGCACCGACGATATCGGTAAGATCGCTGGTGATGCCGGACTGGCGTGATTTATTGTATTCCATCGTCAGTCTGTCGATCAGCTCGTCCGCATTCTCCGTGGCCAGCGACATCGACGCGACCCGCGCCGCGTGTTCGGCAGCTACTGATGATAACACTGCGGTGAAGAGCACCGTGCGCAGATAGCGTGGCAGGATACTCTCAATGATCTCTTCAGGAGAAGGTTCAAAGATGTAGCTTTCCGAGGCATCATTATCATCCGGTGGGATTATCGGCAGCAACTGTGTTGTATGTAGCCCGTAACCAAATTTTGTGTAGACGAGGTTCACATGATCAAGCTTGCCACTGGTATATAGCTCGCTAATATGATCTGCTAACGCTGCCACGACATTGAATGAAGGGTTTCCTAATGGTGTTATCGAGGTATCTATCGCCATATTAGTACGGCGGAAGGCATCCGTCACTTTGCGCCCGATGGGGAAGACTATGACATCATCCTTCTGGTGAACTTGATTCGTCGCGGAGCGGATCAAGTTAGCGTTATAGCTACCTGCCATGCCTTTATCTGAGCTAATTGCCACAATACCGTAATGCGTCTCCGGGTGATGTACTTGCAACAGTGGGTGAGAACATTCACCACCACAGCTCAAACGTGAGACGATCTCGCGCAGTGCTTCCGCGTAAGGGCTGGCGGCGGTGATCGCCTCCTGTGCCTTACGCAGTTTAATACTCGACACGGTTTTCATCGCCCGGCAAATCTGTTGGATATTGCGGACGGTGCGAATTTTTCTTTGAATATCGCGCGGTGAGAGCATCTTTACGCCTTAAATTCTGCCTTGAAGGCCAGCACAGCGGTGGTCAATTGTTCAATCAACTCATCGCTTAATTTCTGCTGTTCCACGATGGCTGCAGGAATAGTCGCATAGCGGTTATACATGAACTGCAGGAAGGTCGTCTCGAATTTCCGAATCGACGCGACCGGAATATCATCCAGATGCCCGTTCGTCCCCGCCCAGATGAGCATAACCTGCTCTTCTACTTTCATCGGCTTGTATTGCGGTTGCTTGAGCAATTCCACCAGACGCTCACCACGATTTAACTGCGCTTTCGTGGAAGCATCAAGGTCAGAGGCGAACTGCGCAAACGCCTGCAGCTCGTTGTAATAAGCCATCTCCAGGCGAAGCTTGCCCGCCACCTGCTTCATCGCCTTGATCTGCGCATTACCACCCACACGGGAGACGGAGATACCGACGTTAACTGCCGGGCGAATACCGGCGAAGAACAGGTCGGATTCCAGATAGATCTGCCCGTCGGTGATGGAGATTACGTTCGTCGGGATGTACGCGGACACGTCGCCCAGCTGCGTCTCGATGATAGGCAACGCCGTCAGCGATCCACCGCCCAGCGCATCTGAGAGCCGCGCGGCACGCTCCAGCAGGAAGGCGTGCTGGTAGAAGATGTCGCCCGGGTATGCTTCACGGCCCGGCGGACGGCGCAAAAGCAGAGATATCTGGCGGTATGCCACCGCGTGCTTGGAAAGATCATCGTATACAATCAGCGCGTGCATGCCCTTATCGCGAAAATATTCGCCCATCGCGCATCCAGCCATCGGGGCAATGTACTGCTCTGATGCCGGGTCGGCGGCGGTAGCGGCCACCACCGTGGTGTAGGCCATGGCACCGTTCCGCTCCAGCACATCCACTACGCTGGCTACCGTTGACTGCTTCTGTCCGATAGCAACATAGATACAGAAAACGTTCAGACCCTTCTGCGCCAAAATTGTATCCACACAGACTGCCGTTTTACCCGTCTGTCGATCACCGATGACCAGCTCGCGTTGGCCACGGCCAATGGGGATCATCGAGTCAATGGACTTCAAGCCGGTCTGCAGCGGCTGGGTGACCGGCTGGCGGTCGATAACGCCGGGGGCCGCATTCTGCGTCGGGCGGAATTCCGTGGCGGCGATAGCACCTTTGCCATCAATAGGCACACCCAGCGCATTCACCACGCGTCCCACCAGCGCTTCGCCTACCGGAACCTGGGTGATACGTCCGGTAGTCCGTACCAGGTCACCCTCGCGGATTTCGCGGTCAGAGCCGAGGAGAATACAGCCGACGTTATCCTCTTCCAGGTTCAACGCCATACCCATCACGCCACCAGGGAATTCGATCAGCTCGCCCGCCATCGCGTCAGAGAGGCCATGCACGCGGGCAATCCCGTCGCCCACCTGAATCACCTGGCCCACGCCACGCGTCTGCAGCTCGGTGCCAAAATTCTGGATCTCCTTGCGGATGATCGAACTTACTTCTTCTGGTTTAATATTCATTCTAACAACTCCGGACGGAGTTCCCGCAGCACAGCTAGCTGTGCTGGCCCCGATTTTCTTTCAGATTTCCTGTTTCGCTTATATACCTGCCATGCTTACGCGTAGTTGCTCCAGGGTACTCAGGGCGCTGGCATCTATGATACGATCTCCGATGGTGATCACCATCCCGGCGATAATCCCCGGATCCACCAGCCGCGTCAGCTCAATACGTGCGCCGGAGCGCTTCGCCAGCGTCATCGACAGCCGTAGCGCCTGCTCTTCCGAGAGCGATACCGCCGATGTAACCGTCACCGGGAGCACCTTCCGGGCGACATTCCACTTCTCGGTGAATATCTCGGCCAGCAGCGTGATATCCGGGTCGTGCCCGCGGCGCAGCAATAACAGCAGAATATTGAGCACTTCTGGGACTAATCGTCCCGCGAATGCCTCGGTCACCAATGCCGCTTTGCGCGCCAGGGGAATCTCCGGGTGGGTGAGTACCGCCCGAAAATCGGACTCGGCATTCAGCACGGCCCCCAGTTCGTTGAGTTCCTGCGCCCACTCGGCAGTCTTACCTTGTTGTACAGCGAGGTCGAACAGCGCTTCCGCATATCGACTCGCTATTTTTCTTTGCAGCATTTGCTAACCTGTTCTCAATTTCAATTCATGGTCGCTGGCTGGTCCAGCTCCTGGATTAACTGATCAATGACTGCCGCCTGAATCTGTGGTGTCATCTGTGACCGCAGTGCTTTACTCGCCGCCAATACCGCCACTTCAGACATTTCTGCACGCAACTCATGGCGCAGCCGCTCATGATCAAGTGCCAACTGTGCCTGCCCACGCGCCTGCAGCTCACGAATCTCTGCAGATGCTAGCTCCAGCATACGGCGCCGTTCCGCTTCCGAGTCCTTGATGCTCTGCTCCATACGGATACGCGCTTCCTCGGCGATATTCGCCAGGTGTTGCTCGTATTTCACCCGCAGTTCTTCGGCATTCTTGTTCTGCTCATCGGCGCTGCTCAGGCTTTTCGATATCTGCCCCGTGCGCATCTTCATAATCTCTTCCAGCGGTCCATAGAGGAACTTCTTCAGCAGGAACAGCAATACTATGAAAGATATCGCTTGTGCACCGACAACCGCCCACTCGATATGCAGGCTATTAATAATCTCGTTCACAACAAACTCCTTTCCCTGGGCCGATCACCCAAATAAAACCGGGACAAAGAGCCTACTTGACTACGATTTTCGCCAGTACGTCGGCGGTAGCGGGCAGCTTGCTGAGCAGGATGAAGCCCAGTACCAGTGCGTAAATGGTCAGCGACTCAATGAGCGCCAGACCGATGATGAGCAGCGTCTGGATACGACCAGCAGCTTCCGGCTGGCGTGCCAGACCTTCCAGTGCGCCCCGCACCGCGTTCCCCTGCCCGATACCACAACCGAGTGCGGCAAAGGCAGTTCCCAGAACGATAGCCAGAGCTAAAGCAGCAAAATATTCCATCTTATGTGTCCTCCTAAATTTTCCGGCGCAGCCCACTGGCCCGTCCGGCAGAGCTTAATGTGCGGTTGAGGCTGATGCCTCCGCGTGACCTTCTGAATGTTTCTCGGTCGCCAACGAAATATAGACGGTGACCAGCAACGCAAATACATATCCCTGCAGCACACAGGTGAGGAGCTGCAACGGAAGCATGAATAATGGTACTACCGGGAAATTCGGCGATAAATGCGCCAGTGCGGCGATCACTTTTTCTTCGCCATACATGTTGCCGAAGAGACGAAAAGAGAGCGACACCGGGCGAATGAACTCCGAGATAATCTCTAACGGGAAGATTAATATCGCCATTGCCGGTACCGGACCGGCGAAGTGCGCCAGGTAGCGAAACCCGTGCGTCTTAAAACCGTAGTATTGCACCATGATAAAGGCAATAATAGCCAGCCCCATGGTGACAGAAAGACTGGCGGTGCCGGCCTTCCCGAAGGGGAGTAGACCGATGAGGTTCATCGTCACGATGAAGAGGAAATAGGTGGAAACGAAAGGCGCATACTCGCGTCCGCGTGGCCCCATCACCATTTCCGGGATGCCGTAGAGCATCTCGAACACCATCTCCAGGAAATTCTGTAACCCTTTCGGCACCAGTTTAAGCTTGCGCGTGCCGATGATTGCTAAAATCGTGAGGATAAGAAATGCCAGAAAGCCATAACCGAAAAAGACCCATTGTCCCGGTTCTTCGCTGCCACTCTCGGCAGTTTCATGTGTTTTTTCGGTGGTAGTTGTCGCCACGGCGGAATGTTCCGCCTGTGCGATTAATATCCCCGAATTTTCGTGCGCCGACAAATCATTCACTTCGGCCACTTGCTCCTTTGATTAAATACCAGGTTAACGTCAAGAGAATTGCCACCGGAAGGATACTCACCCCGATGACAAAGCCTGGGCCATCAACCTTAAAATACGCCAGTAAAACCGCCATGCCCACCCAGATGATGAACTGCGATCCTATCAGGCGAAACATCACCGAGTTATAATTACCTTTTTCCGTAAAGACCTTGCCTGCTCGTGCAGCACTGACAAAGAGTATCACCGCAATCAAGCCACCCATCAGGATGCCTACTGCTTGCGGGCGGAAAAAAATAAAACCGACCAGACTCACAACTGGCCACATAATCACCATTAAACGCTGAGCATCATTGACGAAGATCGGCAGACTGGGATCCCAACGATCCGGTACTTCACCCATCAGTCTTTGTCCTCGTGAATATTATCACAATCTTTGTCATTCACGTCAAGCGACTTAGCCGCTTTATTCAACTCAGTAGCCTTCGACACTTGCCGTAATAACAGCAATAAATCATAGAATCCGAGTGCTGTCCCCAGTATTAGACCCACAATAGACCAAATCGGTGTCATGTGCGTCCACTTATCCACTAACAAACCTAATCCATAGCCACCCAATGTGCCGGTAACCAGAATTAATCCGGCACCGACCAGGGCCATGCCCGGAATTTCACCGCTACCTTTATTGACTGCCATGCTCGCACCCTTCCCAACCAGAGTGTAGCTTAAGCATTCCCTACCTCATTGTCAAGGCTAATGAATTCTACTTGTTGTAGCTTACTCGATGAATGTTACCGGTTTATTACTGGAATGCCGGTAATATCAACGATTCCTCACATTTATTCGTAGAAATCACTGATGCACCAGAGATTAAAATCCCGGGTGAGCCGATATGCTGGCGGGTTGAACCCCTTTCCAACTATAGAATTTGGAACTTGGAACTTGGAATTTAGAACTTTTTTATTGGACAAACAGTCAGCTTCGTGCTAATATTTGTAGCTGTCCTTGACATGCGAGTAGCCACCCCCGCCTCGGGGACTGAACGCTGTAATTTCCGTTATATAACGGTATAACAAAGGACGGGACCCTTAAGATGAGTACGCTAAATGTCGACCATGTTTTCTCCTCTGAATCTGTAGGATCAGGCCACCCCGATAAAATCTGCGATCAGATATCCGATGCCATCCTCGATGCCTGCCTGGCGCTGGATTCATCTAGCCGCGTCGCCTGTGAAACTGTCGCCGCTTATGACCTCGTGTTGAATGCCGGCGAGATCACCTGTGCCGGATATGAACAAATCGACACCGAGGCCATCGCTCGCCAGGTTGTGCGCGAGATCGGCTATGACCGCCCGGAGCTGCTTTTCACCTGCGATTCCTTCAAATACGTCAACCGTGTACACGGCCAGTCCCCGAATATCTCCCAGGGTGTGACTACCGGCGAAGGATTATTCGCCGAACAGGGTGCAGGCGACCAGGGGATGATGTTCGGCTACGCCACCAACGAGACGCCAGAATTCATGCCGTTGCCACTAATGTACAGCCATAAATTGCTCATGCGTCTGGAAGAAGAGCGCCGCTCGGGCAAGCGCATCCCCTATCTGCGCCCGGATTCCAAGGGCCAGCTCTCCGTCCGCTATATCGATGGCAAGCCCGCGCAGATCACCTCGGTGGTAATATCGCACCAGACCGATGACATCCCACACGAACAGATCTGTCGTGACATCCAGGCTATTGCCGAGGAAGTACTCGCCCCCACCGGTTTGCTTTGCGCGGATACAGATTATTATATCAACCCCACTGGCTGCTTCATCCTGGGTGGTGCATACGCCGACTCCGGCTTGACGGGGCGAAAGATCATCGTCGATACCTACGGCGGTGT
>JBBQQW010000073.1:0-11704 GCA_038215455.1 Armatimonadota bacterium | reverse complement strand
AGCCGGGGCTGTTGCGGATGATGATATCCTGCAGGCGCACGTCGCTGCAGCCGACGATCTCGAGCATCGGGCTGACGCGATGTTCATTCTCGCGCACCCACTTGTTCGGCGTGGTGATCGGCTCCCAGAATGACGGCCCGCTGCCATCAATAACGCCACCGCCGCAGATGGTAATGTCCTCTACATGATCCGCAATCAGCAGGTGGTACGGCTGGCGGTCTTTGCCCACCTGGTCGGTAAAAGCCGGATAATCGGCGATATTCGGCGACCCCAGCAGCGTGGCCCCGGTGCTGATCTCCAGCGTAACGTGGCTGCGCAGGAAGAAGGTACCGGTAAGAAATACCCCCGGCGGCACCGTCACCCGCCCGCCCCCGGCAGCCCCCGCAGTGTCCAGTGCCTGCTGCAATGCCGTGGTACACAGGGTAGCCCCATCGCCCACCGCGCCGAAATCCGTTATGAGATAATTCATCGTCAAACTCCCCATTCAACTGTTTATACAGGTTTTCGCGATGATTCAGCATGGTTCCTGCCGCAGCAAATAAACTTTCTGCAATGCATGGTGTCAAAGAGACAAAAGATGAAGGAATGAGTAGTATCAATGGCGTTAGCCCTGGGCTACCTAACCTTGGAATTTGGAACTTGGAACTATCTTCAAAGGGGATCTAAATCATGTTCTCTCCGTTCTCGTTGCGCTACTGGGTGGGCGTCATGCTGTTGCTGGGCATGGGTGCCTGGGCACAGCCGGGTGGGCTGCAGACGTGGGTGGTTAGCCCGATAGTGAAGCTGACAGAGACGGCTACGCGGCCAGACAACGCCGCTGACGCCGTTGTGCTCACCTTGCCGCGCAACGGCATCGCCTCCGGCGTGGTGGTGCAGGCCGCTACCGCCGCCTACGATGGCGCGGCTGCGCAGATGAGCGACCTCGCCGGGCCAGCGGGCGCGCGTATCCCTGCGGCGGCCGTGCGCCTGCGCTATGCCGATGTGAAACCAGCCTGGACTCCCCTCTTTGAAGAGCCGGTGAAAGGCCGCAAGCTGCATCCCGTATGGCTCACGGTGCATGTGCCCGCCGATGCCACCCCCGGTGTTTATACCGGCGAACTCACTTGTAAAGACACCACCAAGCCGGTGCCGGTGCGGCTCACCGTCGTCGACTGGATCATGCCCGACGCACGTGAATGGCAGGTATGGGTGCAGACGCTGCAGTCCCCCGAGTCGGTGGCGGCCAGCTACAAAGTACCGCTGTGGTCGGACGAGCACTTCGCCCTGCTGGAGGAGTCGCTGAAGCTGATGGGCGAGCTGGGCAATGACATCATTGATGTGCGCGCGGTACGGCGTACCAGCATCGGCGACGACCCGGTGCTGATGTTCCAGCGCGACGCCGCCGGCGAATTGCAGCCCGAATTCACCGCATTTAACCGCTACCTCGATCTCTATGAGAAGTACTGCGGCAAGCCCAAATTCCTCATCGTGAACGTCTGGAATGAAAACATGAATCTCGATGCCCTCGGGCGCGGGCGCGGCGTCACCTCCAAGGATCAGGAGGTGCAGCAGCTCGGCATCGCCGAGCTGAAAGACGGGAAGATTATCGACACGCTGATCCCCATGCACGACCGCCCCGGATCTGCGGAGATCTGGCAGCGTATGATGGATGGCCTGCGCGACCAGCTGCGAAAGCGTGGCATGAGCCAGTACCAGATAATATTGGGGCAGGGGAACGACATCTGGCCCAGCCCCTTCACCGTGGATATGTTCCGCAAAGTCGCCCCCTACGCGCAGTGGGTCTCCCTCACCCATGGGCAGGGCGCGCCCAAATGGAGCTACACCGACATCGGGCGCACGCAGCCAAATGGTATGGTCACCGGCATCATGGAGATGGCGCGCCTGCTGCCGACAAGCAAACCGCACGTGCCCGGGCACCCGGTGCTCTGCAACGCTCGCGATAACGTGGGCGACAGCCCGGCGGTATTCCGCTCCTTCAGCCGCGCTATCATCTTTGAGAACAACCACGATGGCGTCTGCTGGAAGGGGATAGATTTCTGGCCCTACCAGACCGGGGCAGGCACCATGCGCTCTGCGCTGGCCAGCTACTCGGGCATGGGCAACACCGTGGGGCAATCGCCACGCGCTAT
The DNA here is from genome assembly GCA_038215455.1 of Armatimonadota bacterium. GTDB lineage: Bacteria > Armatimonadota > Hebobacteria > CAIYQO01 > CAIYQO01 > CAIYQO01. The sequence goes on along the minus strand of JBBQQW010000073.1, from coordinate 9,575 downwards.
CGCCGCAATTGGCCCCAAAGGCGCGGTGGCGACGCAGCAGCTGGAGATGTGGCGCGAGTGCAATGAGGAGACCGAGGCGATCTACGCCATGCGCGCTGCGCTGGACGCCCGCTATCCCCCGCCCACCGTCTACTGCGATATGACGGAGCTGAGTCTGGACCGGGGCGTCAACGGCATCTACGGCTACCAGACACTCACCCTGACTATCGCCAACAAGCCTGATGGCACCCTCTTAATCGAGCCACAGGCGCGTGGCTACAACACCGGCGAGCGCACCGGTACCGGCAAAGTCACCGTGGCGGGCGACAAGATGACCTTCGACATCGACATCGATTTGGGCATGAACAAGATGACGGGCAAATACACCATCGAGGTCACCAGAGCCGACGACCGCTTCCTGGGGAAATACACCGGTAAGATCTTCGGCACCTCCGTCAGCGGCACCGTCACCGGCAGCTTCATGCCCAAAGGCTACCCCTATGCGGCCAACGCCCCTACCCCCAAGTCCCCTGACCAGCTCAAAGCCGACAAAATCTTCGACGATTTGATGCTCTTCTACAAAACAAACTGGGCACTGACAACGGAGGCCAAAGAGGTGGCCGCGCTGTATAACGCCACGGCGGAGCTGGTGCACGCGGGGAAATGATGGAATATAGCCCAGGGGATTTCGCCAACCTATTTCGTCAGCACCACCACCAGGGGGTTTCTGCCTTCCAGCGCTATGATGCTGGCCCAGCGTTGGAAGTCGGGATATTGCGTTATTGGGAAAGTGCCGCGGCTGGTGGTCATATTGCAGGTGAAATGGAGGGTGTTGCCGTCGGTTTTGACCTCATCTTTATAGCTGCCGATGGCGCTGGTCTCCTGCACGGCGGCGGGGGGATTCAGTGGTCGCCAGCCGTCGGGGAGGGTGATGTCGGCGGTCATGTGCATGCTGCCGGCCATGCGCCGTTGCAGCTTCAGCGTCCGCGCGGGGGCGTTGCGCAACGGGTTCGGCTGGTACATGAAGCTGGGCAGGTAGAGCAGGCGCATGGTGCCGGCTACCGGTGGCACGCTGGAGGTGAATTGCGCCTGCAGGAGCAACGGCAGGGCGGGGTTGTCCAGGTTTTGCACGGCGATATCCGTCACCTGCACATCCTGCCCCAGGCGCTGTGCCAGCATACCACCCAGCACGGCGGTGTAGTTCTCCGGGGCGACACCGGCCAGCATTCCGCGTTGAATCACCGCCGTATGCCCGCCGTAGTTCAGCTTTGCCAACCCCTTCAGTGTGCCGTCGGGGGCGACGGTCGCGGTGATGGCGATATCAGTGTGGTTATCCTCGGCACTCGGGGCGGGCAAGGTCACCAGCTCGCCAGCACCGCGGATGATCAGCGCATCTGCTCCGGCCACCAGCGGTGGGAGTAGCTCTGCCGGGCAGTCGGCATCGGTAGCATCCAGGTAGCGGTCGCCCTCCGGCGTCTTCGCCAGCAGAATCACGTGGTTGAACTCACCCGGGCCATACAGCTCACGGGCCAGCGCGCCTTTGTCGGTGGTGCGCACCAGCACGTACCAGCTCTCTATTCCCTCCGCGGTGAGCAATGCACGCAGCAGCGTACTCTTGTCCTTGCAGTCGCCGTAGTTGCGCAGCATCACCTGCAGCGCCGGGTGCGGCTCGTCGCTCTGCCCACCCATCTCTATGCCCACATAGGCCAGCTCGCGCACCGCTTTGTGCAGCGCGGCGATCTTCTCCGCCCCGGTGGTGCAGCCTTGGGTTTTCTCGTCCGCTACGCGCTGTATCTCCGGCGTCACCACGGCTTTGCCCTGCGTCAATTTGCCATACCAGTCTGTAACGGTGCTCCAGTCGGTGAGAGTGCTCACACGGGCGGAGTCCAGCAGCTCATCCAGCTCTGGTGCCCAGGCTTCGTCCATCTTCACAGCGGGCACCTTCGTTACCTGCCAGCGGTAGCTGTGCTGGTTGCCGGCGGCAGTTTCGTGGACAGTCGGCTGCGCATTGCCGGTGAAGCGTACTTTCAATGCTACCTCGGTGGGTACGGTGAAGCTGATATTTGACTCCAGCATTGGGTAGATATGTTGCAGCGGGATGCGTGCGCCCAGGTCGCCGGGCAGGCGCGGTACCGCGCGGCGTGTCAGCGTCTCCACCTCCAGCACTGCGCCGGGCACCGCCATCGGCAGCGGGATGTTGCGCACCATGGTGGTGTCGTACCAGCCGGTGCCGGGGTAGGCGTTGGTATCAGCAATCTGCTTCACGTCCGCCGGGTATTCTTCCCCATGGAAGAGTGTGCGCGCTAGCGGCACCGCTATCTGCTCGGTAGTTCTATCGTAGGGCACCGTCCACTGCGCCAGTTGCGCGGCATCGCGGGTGAGGAGTTTGAGCAGGATATGCTCGCGCGTGGTCACCGCGCCGGTGGTATCCACGGTGACCTCCACATCGCGCAGCAGCCAGAGGGCGTCAACGCCCGGGTAATCCTCCGCCGTGGGAGAGTTATTCACCCGCTCAAGCAACGCCGCATCGGCGATGGGCGCGGCATGCAGGGAAGTGGCGAGGAATAGCAGCGAAAAGAGTATGATGGAAGTGATGGAATAGCTGAAACCAGGAGCGGTGCCCCCAGCTACCGATTTTATCTCTTTCATGCTTCACCTTCTTGCGTCAGATGCGGTTGCTCCGTGGTATCATCCGCCTTCATGCTACAGTGCGGCGTTGCGGCCCGATGTTCATACCGCCCGAGGATGCGACCCCATAAGACACAGATTTTCGTCGTCCGGATGAGTACCGCAAAGATAAAAGCGTCTGCAGGCGGAATCTTGTGGAAGAGATTCTTTATGGTACGAATGATGATATCAGGAATGAAAAGCAGCAGGCACAGGAGCAGCTTGAATGAGTACTGGGCGATGTATCCGAATATATTACGGGGATGATTTTTAGCGTAGGTGTGCGCCACCCCGTGTGCTTGATTGAAAGCGACACGGTGGATACCGCGCAGCGTATCCTTGTTAAGGTGATGAACGATGGCAGTAGGGCAGGGCAGAAAGGCCACCTTGTTTTTGCGCAGCCTATCGCTCAAATCCTGATCATCAGCGCCCACATAGCGGAAGGTTTCATCGAATAAGCCTGCCTGGTACAGCGTGGAGCGTTGAATGAGCATATTGGCGGTATTGAGGAACCAAAGCGGTTCATCAACGCTCATTGCACACTCGTTATAATGGATGAAACTGCAGAAACGAGAGATGACGTTATCGCTCTCGCGGGCGATTATCCGGCCGCCCACACCTACATTATTCTGCTCTCCCATCCGCTTTACCAGCTGCATCAACCAATCTGGATCGGCGATGCAGTCATCATCAATGAAGGCGATCAACGCACCGCCAGCGTGAGCGATCCCCTGATTGCGCGCCTTGCAGACGCCCCCCTGCTGCGTAGTAAAGCTGCGGAAGGTTATGCCGTCAAGTGTGGCAGGTTGCTCCTGCAGCCATTCCGTCGTGCCGTCGCTGGAGCCATCATTGATGACGATAATCTCGAATCGGTCATGTGGGTAACGCTGGGTAAGCACGCTGGCAATCGTCTGCTGCAACATCGGCAGGCGGTTATGGGTGGGTAATATTAGCGAGATAAAAGTGTTATCCAATTGATTTTCCTATCGCCCTTGCTGGGTTACTCTTCATTGACGCCAGCAGCTCTTCGATAAGCCGAAGATTCTGTGCGGTGGCACCTTGTAATTCCTCGACGGCAGCGCGGCAGCTGTCGCCTGCATTTTTACGGGTAGTCTCATCTGCCAGGTAGGTGGCCAGAAGCGTAGTCAATTCGTCGCCATTATGGACGACGCAGTTGAGGCCATGGGCTAGCAGGGTCTCGACAAATTCGATATTGGCGGCATAGTAGGGGCCGAACATTATCGGAATACCGTGCAGTGCGGCCTCGATGAAGTTGTGTCCACCGCGGGCGAAAAGCGCCCCGCCGATGTAGGCCATATCACTTTTACTATATACCGAGCTGAGTTCGCCCATGGTATCCAGCACCACAACATCCGGCGCAGGCCCTTGATAGCTATTAATCTGCGAGCGCAATATAGCCACAAAACCATTTTTCTGCGCCAGATGCAGCACCTCTTCCCCGCGCTTCATACGTCGCGGGGCTATCAGGCAGCGCAGCTTCGGCGTCTGTAGACGCAGTTGTTTCAGCGTATCGAGCACCATCTGCTCTTCCGCAATAAACCCGGTACTCCCGGCGGTGAAGATCGGCCCGCTCTTGCGCCACTCGCGCAGGAAGGTAGCCAGCTTCTCGTCGGCGATTATACTGGGCAAGGTGCTGATATCAAAGCGGATGTTACCGCTGACAAAGATACGGTCTTCCGCGATGCCACGCTGCCGGATAATCTCCGCATCCGCTGCAGAGCGCATAGCAAAGACGTCCAGGCAATTCAGGACATAGCGGGTTACCAACGGGGTGCCATAGCGGGCACTATCCCGTTCCGGTTTCTCCCACCCGAGCATTATTGTCCCCACGCCATGCAGCTTCGCCTGCGCCACCAGATGCATACGCAGGTCATTCTCTACAATAATCAACACGTCCGGACGCAGGCGCCGCATAGCGCGGCTGGTCAACGAAGGGATGTCGATGGGGACGAAAAACACCTGGCTTATCTCCGGCAGGAAGTCCGCACAAGTCATATACGGATCCACAGTATTGGTGAGCACGGTGAAGGCCCAGCGTGGGTGTTGCTGGTGCGCCATCTTCACCAGGGGGATAATGGTGCGCAACTCGCCGATATTATGGCAGTAAAAGACGATATGCTTGTCACAGTCCGGATGACTGTTGATGGGGATATGCCCATAGCGGTGATGATAACGTGCCGGGCAGAACCCACCTCGGGTATGGCTGCTGATAGCAACGAAGGGCTTTTTGATGCGCGTTACCAGCCAATAGCAGAACCCCTGCACCGGCACCAGTATCGGCACCGGGAGCAGGTATTCATGCCATTGTGCATGTTTCACCTCTTCAGTTTTTTCAGCTTGCGTTGTCGTCATCGCCACCATTCACGAACTTCATCGCGCAGAAAACCGTAATCATTGAGCGCATACAGTGGGTAACGCCGGGTTACATGCCAGAGATTCGACCACGGATTCAGCAACATATGTGGGCGCGGATAGCCGTGGAACTTCACTATTTTCGCTTCATCCAGGAGCCGTTGCGCCGCTACCGGGTCTGTCCGATTAATTTTCAGCAACTGTTTATACGATGCTATCCAATTTGACGAAAAATAGTGAACTTTGTCTTCCAGCCCCACGTCCTTTAATATCGCGTCAATATAATCCTGATCGCCCTGCACGGCAACCGGGTAACTCTTCCCCTGTTTGTATTCTTCCCAGATGGTCTGGGTCAATTCGCTCTGCTGTATCCACATGGCGCAGGAGCAGAAACAATCATAATTCCAGTCGAGCATGGCCACCAGCTCTTTGCCCTGCGCGTACTCCACAAAGGGATCCAGCGAATCCTTCAGCACCATGCTGATATCCAGGAATAACATGGTCTCATATGGTATGACGGCGCTGTCGAAAAGCTTGATCTTATTAAACCAGCCAGGCAGATTCCAGCCAGAACAATCATGCTGGATGATCTCCGGCAAGAGTGGACGCGGGCGGTCAGTAAAGCAGGTGAATGTGATCGGCTGACTTATACGGCGTTTCGTCATGGTGTACATGCGATCGACGTAGATATCAGGATGCTTATCGCCACAGTTTATACAGACCACATTCACCGGCATGCGTTACCCCCGGATCTTTGTTGGAGGTCTATGGTCATCGTCATTGAGTTCGTGCGCTTATCCACGGTATTTCCCTTTATGTTTTCTCAATGCAGGCAGCGTCTTATAGATACGCTCCATGTCGTACACCATCTTTTCCAGGCTGAAACTGCTTTCCATCTGCGTGCGGCCATTATTCCCGAGCATCTGGCACAACCCTTTGTCTTCCAAAAGCATCTGCAGATCATAGGCGAGTAGTTCCGCCGTCACCGGCCCACGTGCGGAATGATCGCCAAACCAGTTCTTCCGCCATGATTCTGTATGGTCATCAGCTTTGACGATGCCCAGATATCCTTTGGCACCCGCGGCCACCACCGGGCGTCCGGTCGCCATCGCTTCACAGGCGAAACTCGCAGTACCTACCACAACATCAGCGCGACGAAGTAGTTCGACTACGTCATTTCGACGCCCCATCAGGTGTATCGCCGGATAGCCAAGCTCTTTATTCATCTGCAATGTACGGGCATTGACCTCATCACTCATCGATCCCCACCCTGCGATGAGGATCGTCAGTCCGGGGAATATCCGTGCCAGTTCACGCGTTGCCTCGATCAGTGCCAGTGTCACCTGGCCTTTGGTGGGGCTGAAGCGGCTGATGTGCAGAATCACCGGCGTCGATGATGTAATACCGAATTCGCGATCAACCTTCACCGAGGGTTCACGGGGGGAGAAACATTCGGTATCCACACCGACGAAGCTTTCTATCACCTGGCCGGGGGGACGCCGCAACTGTTGCACCAGATTATCCCGCGTGCTCGGACTCAATGCCAGCACCTGCGGCGACCAGTAGAAGACAAGGAAACGTTGCCAGGCTTCGCGCGGGCCATGTACCGTCAGCAGGTAGCGGATGTTTGTCTGCCGCGCTGCCAGGTAGCTGGCGGCTCCGGCAGTCCAGTGATGCGCATTGATAACGTCGACCTTCTCCTGCCGGATGATCTCGGCCAGTAGCTTTTGCGCGGTGAGGTATTTCAGACCTGCCGTGGGTACTATCTTCACCATGATGCCGGCATTGATGAAGTCGTCTACCATCTCGCCACCACTAGAGGCAATTATCACGCGATGCCCACGTGCGATCAACCCCTTGGCGAGTTTCAGCAGGTAGGTCTGCGCCCCACCCAACCCCAGATCGCGGATCACCTGCAGGATCGTCAAGTTCGGCTCCCTTCAGCGGTCAGACGCTGCGCTTTGCTGACCTTTATGCGTAACAATATACCAAAGGAATCATAGCGCATATTTATCCGGGGAATAGCGAATATATCAGTATCCGGGGTGACGACACCGCGCGTGGTAGCCGCCGCGTATTGGTACCCAGTGTCGAGCACCGCAGTGCGCACCCGTTCATTGTATCCGCCATATGGGTAGGCGAAACCGGGGATGGAGTGCCCGAAGAAATCCTCCAGGTAGTGCTTCCCCTGCTGCAATTCTACCTGTAACTGCGCGTCATCAATATCCGTCAGCGTCGGGTGCTCCATGGTATGGGCCGCAATCTCCCAGCCGGCATCGTGCAGTTCGCGCAGGTTATCCATCGTCATTATCGGCTGCGGTTCGTCGCCTTTGCGCACATCCCAGATATTCGTTTTACCCATCGCTGTTATCACCGGGAAGATCGTCGCCGGTATCCCCTGCGCACGCAGTATCGGGAAAGCGTGCTGATAGACGCAGGCGTAGGCGTCGTCAAAGGTGAGGCAATAGTGCCCGGTGCGGTATGCAGGATCAGTGGCAATCTGCAACAGTGTGGCCGGTTTATAGCCCAGTGCGGCAAAGGTGCGCAACTGCCCGCGGAATAACGCCGGGTGCAGGTAATGCTCACGAAACTTCCGCTGTTCCAGCGGGTTGCCCAGTCGGTGATACATCAATACCAGCGAGCATTCATTACTGGCTAAGCGCATATGCTCCCCCGCGGTACTGTTGCTGGCTGCAGCTGCAGAAACCCCTGATATACCATCTCCGGGGTGATTGCCGCCATGCACTTCACCTCATCGCACTGGCGTTTCTCGCACCGCAGGCAGGGCAGATCAGAGGTGATGACGATATGCTCTGTGCCATAAGGCCCAAATATATCTGGCTTCGTCGGGCCATAGAGCGCCACAATGGGCAGCTGCTGTGCGGCGGCCATGTGCATCGGGCCGGTATCCGCCGAGATAAAAGTGGAGCATTTTTTGATCAGCGCTACCAGCCCCAGCAGATTCACCTTCCCGGCAAAGGAGATCGGCTGGTATGTTGTCAGCGCGCTGATGGCGTTCGCACGCTCCACGTCCATCGGCCCGCCAAAGAGCACCGGGGTATAGCCGTCCCGGGTCAGCATATCGCTCAAGCTGGCAAAACCCTCGACAGTCCAGAGCTTGGTGGGGAAACTGGCGGAGGGATTCAACCCGACGACCTTATCATTCCCCGCTAATCCTGCAGCTTGCCAGAGTTGGTCGGCGGCTTGCTGCCCATCATCTCCGGGCCACATCTCCAGGTTGTTATGCGGTGCTTCCGGCACGCCGAATTTATGCAGCACGTGCAGATTCTGCTCCACGGTGTGGCCATCCGGCAGGTAGGTAACCGCGGGGCTGTTATAAAGGAATTGCATACCGGGCTTGGCAAATCCACCGCGTTTTTTCGCACCACTCAGTGCTGTGACTATTGTGGCGCGCTCATTATCATAGTGCAGGCATATGGCCATGTCATAGCGGCGACTGCGCAACAGTTTGATATTATCTAAAAAGACGGAGGGTGGCTCCATCCGCTTGGGCGCATCAATAGGGAAAACTTTATGCAACAGCGGGTTATGCTGGACGACCTGGTAGGCCTCGCGATTCACCAGCATCTCGATCTCGACCCCCGGATACGCGTTATGCAGCACCCGTAGCGCCGGAGTGCTGAAGAGTAAATCCCCCAGATAAAGCAGATTGACGACCAGTATACGCATTTATAAAACCTGATTTGCTGTGATAAATCGATGAATCCGTACCATTATACCTGTTTCTTGTCCGAACGTGAACGAGGAGGAGATCTATAACCCAGCAAAGTGTTCCCGGTATCTAAACTTACCTTGAAGACCCGGAAGTTTGCCATCACACCCATAGAACATAGCCATCCTGGCCGCCCGTAATTCAGCAGTGCAATCGCAAATATATCCGTCATTGTATCACCACTGCACCAATTGTACCAGAAGTAGCACAAATATTTTATTTAAAATTAATAAAAACAGTTATAATGGACAAGTAGAAAAGGAGGTTTTCTCCATGAGAGTTAATCTAGCAAACCACATGCATCTGTTGTCACGTATAATCGTGGCCATGGTCTTTCTCATTACTTGTATTGTAATGGCGGTGGCAGTCCCGGCGAGTTCGCTGGCGCTGACTACCTCACCCGCAGCTCGTACCGCAGTGGGAATTACGGTAAAATTATCTGCTACTGCTACTGGTTTCGCTGCACCGGAGTATATGTTCAAGGCCAAATATACTTCACCAAGCGGCTCCGTCTGGCAGACGTTAAGGGCTTATAGCCCCACTAGTTACTGTTTCTGGACTCCGACTGAAGCGCATGACTATACGCTGATCGCCTATACTCGCGAAGCTGGCTCGGCTGTTCCGTATACGCTATATCGCGAATATTTGCTGACAGTGAATCCAGCAGTATCGGCATTGAATGTCTATACAACTCCGACTTCACCTGTGGAAGTAAATGTCCCGATCACTTTCTCTCCCACCCCCGTCGGTGGTGCTACGCTGGAATACAGCTACAAGGCGAAGTATCTCTCGGGTAGTAACTATGTCTGGACGACCCTGCGCG
>JBBQQW010000072.1:0-12187 GCA_038215455.1 Armatimonadota bacterium | reverse complement strand
GCCCCTGCCGGAGGTGCAGGCGGATATCCGAGAGCAGTTTTTCCAACGTGGGATCAAGTAATGGCGCGCGGCCGAAAGACATTATTTTGCACCTTCGGGGAGCGGCACTGGCGGGGCATCGGCCCACAGGCGCTCCAATTGATAAAATTCGCGATGGTCAGTGTCGAAGATATGCACCACCACGTCACCCAGGTCCAGTAGCACCCAGGTGTCGGACTTGCCCTGCGGGCGCACACCCTTGATACCGGCTGAGCGTGTATCATCAAGCACGGCGTCAACCAGTGCATTGATATTCAGCGACGAAGCGCCGGTGGCGATAACAAAATAATCAGCGATAACCGTCAGCCCCTTTAATTCGAGGATAACGATATCCTGCCCCTTTTTTGAGGCCAGCGCGCAAGATACTATCTGCGCAATTTCCAGTGAATCCAATTTTACCTTTCCTTGCTCCCGGCGCGCCGGGAGATGACTGCTTCACCCTACCACCGGTCCCCTTCCATCATAGGGAAGGGGATAGGGGGTAGGCTTTTCCTCTTTAATTCAAATCATCTCGATACGAGTATATTCTACCACTATCTGGCGCATTCGGGGCAGGCCCCGTTGCACCGGGCAGTTCTGCGGGCGGGGCGATGGCTCCGTCGACCCCCATTATTACTACTAACGTCGCTCCGGGAGGAGCTTTCTGGCCTCTTCCCAGCTTCGGTGCCGGGGGGGCCGCACCTACATCTGTGGCGATACCCAGGCTGGCCGCCAGCTCTGTTGCCATCTCGGCTGCTTCTCTTCCGGCGACAACTTTACTCGTCGGGGTCGTGTCACATACGCCCAAACCGGTCACATTATATTTCGCCAGGTCTATGCGTTTGGCCAGATCCTCCGGGGCGATATTGCGCCCGCTGCCATTGAATACAGTAACAGTCGGGCGGATATTCGTGCCGTAAAGTACCTCGCTCACCACCTGCGCGGCTACTGCCGGTTGTTTGATCACCACCACCGATGCCTCACCTACGCGCTGTGGCACTGTCGGCAGTTGCTGGCTGGTGATATTCTGCATCCCTAATGCGCCGATGGTATCTTTCAGCTTCAGCACATCGGACAGCTCAATATCGGTGACCATGTTGTTCATTATCGGCCCGATCATCCGGGGGAGCTTATCTTTTTGCGTCGGATCCTGGATTTTGGCGATCAAAGCACGGATGAACTGGTCCTGGCGCGTCATGCGGGTATAATCCCCCATGGCATCATGGCGGAAACGCACATAGCACATGGCATTATAGCCATTCAGCACCTGCTTGCCGGGCAATAGATGTACGTGCAGATTCTGCGATGGGTCATCATAATCCATCTTCTTCTCGACATCGATCTCCACCCCGCCCAGTTGATCGATCATCTCCACGAAACCGCCCGTCTGCACGCGGATAGCATATTGAATGGGTATCGGTTTGCCGGTCAGATCCTGCAGCAAGTTACCCACCGTCTGCTTCGCCATGTTGATACGACTCCACTCGTCCTTGCCGCCGAACTGGTAAGCAGCATTGATACGTTGCTTGCCATGTCCAGGGATAGGAATATAGGTATCGCGCGGGATAGAGAGCATGGCGATGCGTGGCTTGTCCAGGTCCACCGAGATCAATTTGATGGTGTCCGTGCGCACGTCCGCCTCATTACCGAAGGCGACATCCACACCAAGTAGCAGGATATTAAACTGGCGCATACCCTTGAAAGGCGGAATCGGCTTAATGATTTGGCTTTTTTCCAATTTTGCCACGATAAAGGTTTTGATAATCCGGGCGGCCTGCTCAGGGTTCGTGCGCGTATAGTAGCAAAAACCTCCGAAGGCCAGGATCAGCAACCCCAGCAAACTCACCAGCGAAATCCACACCCAGCGACCCTTGCGCTTCCGCTTGGGGGCGACTATTACCGTGGGTGTTTCTACTATGGGGATAGCTTCTTCGATGACAGCCTCTTTTTCCGGCTCTTCCCCGGTCACTTCGGCTACTTCGTCCTGCTCCAGTTGGATATCCGCAATGAACCCTTCCGGCTCAGCTTCTGCGTCAGCAGGCTCCTCCATCACGACCTTTTCTTCAATATTATTTATCACCGGTGCTGAATCACCCGGTGTTGGCTCAATAGGCTTTTCCTGATCTGCCATGAACTTCCCTCAACCATTTGCGATCCCGTCGCCCATTATTTTATATTAATTGTAACACAGTGGGCAATTGTGGGGAAGGTGTATATTTTGGTATAAATCCCAGGGCTACGGAGATGAAGGTTCAAATAGGGGACTGTCCCCACCCGGTCGAAACCTCTGACCTTTCGGCAGGATGGGACAGTCCCCGGTTATCACGCTACCTCCCTACCCCCGCCCCATCTCCTCCGCCGCCTGCATACCGGCGGATATCGCCGCTACCGCAGTGGCACCGCCGTTGACGATGTCGCCGCCGGCGTAGACGTTCGGCAGGCTGGTGCGCGTGGTGCCTTCGTCGGTGACGATGTAGCCCCATTTGTTCAGCTTCACACCGGGAAGTAGCAAGTCCAGCTTCGCCGGGGGCAGCTGGCCGATGGCTTCCACCACCAGGTCTACCTCCAGCAGGAACTCCGAGCCGGGTATTGCCACCGGCGCGCGGCGGCCGCTGGCGTCCGGGGCACCCAGCTGCGTGCGCAGTATCTGCACGCCCATCAGGTTGCCACGGTCGTCGGTGATGTAGGCGGCGGGCTGCGCCAGGATCAGGAAATTTACCCCGTTATTCAGCGCGTGGTTGCGCTCGTCTGGCCAGGCGGGTAGCTCGTTGAAGCTGCGGCGGTAGAGGATATACACGTCCTCCGCGCCGGCGTTCACCGCCGATACCGCGGCATCCATGGCGCTGTTGCCACCACCGATGACGGCCACACGCTTGGGCGCTTTCAGTTGCCCCTGTTTTACCTCGCGCAGGAAGTCCAGCGCGTCGAGCACGCCGTGCTCCGGGTGTGGGGTGTCCAGCTGCTGCGAGCGTGGCAGCCCCAGGCCAATGAAGACGGAGTCGTAGCCCTCGGCGAGCACCGAATCCAGGTTGTAGTCGGCGGTGAGCGGGGTGTTGCCCTTCCACTCCAGCCGCTCCGGGTCGGTCATGTCAAAGAGGCTGGCGATCTCGTCACGCAGCACGTCTTTCGGCATACGCTCCGCCGGGATCGTCGCCTCTACCGTGCCACCGGGGGTGGCGGCGGCGTCGATGATAGTCACTTTGAAGCCCTGCTCCAGCAGCCGCACCGCACAGGCGATGCCCGCCGGGCCGCCGCCGATGATGGCCGCGCTTTTGCCGTTCGGCGCGGGCAGTGTCAGCCGCGTCCAGCCGTTTTTGCGCGCCACCAGCGAAACGTATTTCTGCAACTGGCGGATGGGGATAGGCGCGAAACCGAGGATATTCTCGATACAGCCCGCCTCGCACTGCACCTCTGCCGGGCAAACGTGGCTGCAGATCTCCGGCAGCGCGTTGCACTTGCGCAGGATATCGTAGGCGGCGCGGTCGTTGCCATCGGCGATATTGCGGATGAAACCGGGCACATCCACGCCCGCCGGGCACATATCCTGGCAGGTGGGGGTGGCGCAGACGCGGCACTTGCTCGCCAACTCGCGCGAGAGATCGGTGCTCAGCTTGCGCCCATCGCGGTAGATGGGGCCGTAGACGGCAGAGTCGCGTACCACGCAGCCGCTGCGGCCCCCGTCGCGCATTATCTGCGTGCAGGCGGAGCAGGTAACACAGGTCTTCTTCGGCTCCATGCCGCCATTGTTGAGGATATCGCGCGCGAAATCGGGGTAAGCCAGCGCGCCGCGCCCGAGGCCAATCATCGTCGCCCCGCCACTGTTGATCACCGCGGCGGCGACATTGGGGAAGAACTGGCGCGTCCAGGTGTAGCCGGAGCCGATGACGTTGAGATCCGGGAAGGCGTGCTGCACGCCGCTGATGATCTCGATAAAGCGCTCCAGTGTCTGCAGCGGATGCTCCTCGGGGGTGTACATGCCCTTGATGGGGAAGTCGAATGGGCGACCGAAATGCGGATTATAGTATGGGTTGCCGATGGTGGTATCCAGCCCATGGTAGCCGATCTCCATGAGGATTTTGATCAGTTGCTGCACCTCGGTGAAGTCGGGCTTCAGATAATCGTCTTTGGAGACGCCCCAGCCATACGGGTACTCCAGCGCGTCGTAGATGTTCAGTCGTGAGGATACTTCCAACTCCGGCACCGCAGCGGCCACGCGGCGCGCGGTATCCACCAGCAGGCGCACACGGTTCTCAAAGCTGCCGCCGTAGCGGCTGTTCTCGCGCGTGAAGGAGGCGAGTAGCTCACTCACCAGGTAGCGGTGACAGGCTTTGATATCCACCGCATCGAAGCCGACCTCCCGGGCCAGCTTCGCAGATGCCACATAGGCGTCCGCCAGGCTGTCCAGGTATTCGTCGGTGAGCAGCGGGGTATCGTTGGTCACGTTGGAGCGGGAGTCGATAATAGAATGGTGCGCGATGAGCGGGGCCGGTGGGCCTACCGGCTTGCTGTAGCGTCCGCTGTGCGTCAGCTGCAGCACCAGTGCCGGGCGGAAATTCGCCCCCATGGTCGACTGTGCGGCGGCGTGCATGCGGTCCACCATCTCTTTGAAGGTGTCCTTGGTCTCCTCGGTGAGCATGATCTGCCGGGGGTTGGCGCGCCCCTCGGGCACCACCGCGCACGCCTCCAGCCAGTGCATCCCCGCACCGCCCGCGGCAAAGCGCTCGTACTTGCGCAGCGTCAGGTCAGATGGCCGCCCGTCGCAATCCGCATCGCACCCCTCCATCGGCTGCACCACCATGCGGTTCGGCACGGTAATCCGCCCAAACTGCGCCGGCGTCCCCAGCACATCCACCGCCTCGGTAACCGGGATATTCACCCCCAGCTCATCGATTTTCCGCTGAAAATCACCCAGGGTCTTAAAACCAAACCGCTCAAAAGCCGCCATAATCACTCCGCTCTATCGAAAAGGATATAGCTAAGGATACCGTTTGCAGGGAAGGGGTGTCAATTGAATGTAGCACGGGCGTCCCGCCCATGAGAACGGGGTCTCGCTGCCGGGCGTTCATTCCTCCCTACACCTTCGGCAGATATCCGCCCATCTCGATGAGTCGGGCGCGGAGGCGGGTGGTGTCTACTGCGTGGACGTCGTTCCCGGGGGTGGTGGCGGCGTGGGCGGCGGCGATGCCGGCGGCTTCGCCCATGGCCAGGCAGGTGGGCATGACGCGGGTGGAGCCTTGCGTGATGCGGTCGGTGGAGATGCTGCGGCCCGCTATCAGCACGTTGCGCAGCCCACGCGGCGTCAGGCAGCGGTAGGGTATGCCGTGGCTCTCGCCCGCGCTATAGTGGTGGGACATCCCGTGGTAGTTGCCCGCGATATTATCGGCAATTTTCTCTTTGGGATGATGCACATCGATAGGGTAGCTGTTGCGGCAGATCTCGTCGGGGAAGCTGCGCCGGGCAAGGTAGTCCTCAAAGGTGAGCAGGTAGTCGCCGATGACTCGCCGCGTCTCGCGGATGCCCATCAGGCTGCCGGTGGCCACCAGGAAGGCGTTGCCGAAGGCTTTGGGGTGGAATTCGGCCAGCCCGTCGCGGAATTGCGCGGCTATCTTGCGCCCGTGGATCAGCGCTTTCGAGACGCTCATCGGGTCGGTATTGTCCACATCCCAGATATGCCCGCTGTTGAAGCCCACTGTGCCCGGGCCGATGAGATTGTTGCAAAAATGCCGGTCGGGGATGAGCGGGTACTTGCCCGACTCCAGCACTGCCAGCAGGGGGGCTTTATGACTGCCCCACAGATTGTACTGGTAGCCGTAGGTATCCACATTGCTGAGGATGAAGCAGTGCGTCACCGGCTGCAGGTCGCCCGTGCCTTCTTCGCCTTGCTCATACTGCGCGCCCGCCCACACCGCCAGGTCGCCATCGCCGGTGCCATCCACATACACCTTCGCGCGGTAGGCGGTCACGCCCGCTTTGTTGGCCAGGATGATCACATCCACGCCGTCGCCCTGCGTCTCCACGGCGATGAAAGCAGTGTTGAAGAGCACGGTCACACCCGCCTCGGTCACCATGTCATCATACACGCGCTTCAGCCGTTCCGGGTCAATTGCCACCCAGTCCAGCCGCTCCGGCGCTATGTGCGCTATGCCCGCAGTAGTCTCGCGGAAAACCCGCTCCGCCAGCCCGCGATAGATAATCTTCTCTTTGTCAGAGAACGGGCACCACGCCGGCACCAGCCCGGCGGTGCCCATACCGCCCAGGCATCCGGTCGCCTCCACCAGCAAAGTACGCGCGCCCTCGCGCGCCGCTGCAGTAGCCGCCGTGCACCCCGCCGGCCCGCCGCCGACGACAATAACGTCAAAAGATTCATCCAGCGGCAGTTGCCGCGCAGGTAATGTGTAAGTCATGGTAGTTCCTTTTTTGTGCATATTTCACGCGCATTATCTCGTTTCAGGCCACAATGCGCAAATGGTTAGTTCACCCCTCGGTATACGCCAGATACGCCGCCGGGAAGGGGCGTAGGGCGCGCTCCAGCACGCCGTGGGTGTAGCTGAGGAAGACGCCGTAGTTGACCATGGGGACGCAGGCGGCTTCGGCGTAGAGGCCGCGCGAGAGCATCTCCTGGCGATTGATCATGCAGCCGCCGCAGTGGATGATGAGCTTGTAGCTGTCCAGGTCGGCGGGGAAGTCAGGCCCGCTGCTGAAGTGGAAGTCGATGTCGCCGCCCACCTGCTGGCGCAGCCAGCGCGGTATCTGCACCTTGCCGATGTCGTCCGCCTGGCGGTGGTGCGTGCAGGCCTCGGCGATGAGCACTCTGTCCCCGGACTGCAGCCCCTCTACCGCGCGCACGCCGCGCACCAGCTGCTCCAGGTCGCCCTTCATGCGCGCCATAATGATGCTGAAAGTGGTGAAGGGTATCTCATCCGGCGTGTCCGCCGCCGCTTTCAGCACTGCTTGCGAGTCGGTCACCACCAGCTTGGGCGGGCGCTTCAGATTCGCCAGCGCGAATTTCAGCTCGCGCTCCTTCACCACCAGCGTGTAGGCGTCGTGGTCGAGCGCGTCGCGGATGGTCATCACCTGCGGCAATATCAGCCGTCCGGCGGGTGCCGCTTTGTCGATAGGCACCACCAGCACGGCCAGGTCGCCTGGCCCCACCAGGCCATCAAGCACGCCCGTCTGCAGGAAGTCACTGGGTGCAGCAGCGATGATCTTGCGTTTCAGCTCGTCAATCCCCTGCCGCGTGAGCGCGCTCACCGGCGTCAGCGGTAGTTCATGCCCCGCCGCCCATAGTGCCGCCGCAGAGATATCGGTGTCGAGGTCAACCTTGTTGATGGCCAGCACAACAGGACGCCCACGCTCGCGCAGCCGCGCCAGCAGCTCATCCTCGAAGTTATCCGGCGGCTGCGCGGCGTCCAGCACCAGTACCGCCAGATCCGTGCGGTCGATAACGCGCAGCGTCTTCTCGATGCGCAGCGCACCCAGCTCGCCCACGTCGTCGATCCCCGCCGTGTCGGTGATCACCACTGGGCCGATGGGCAAAATCTCCATGGATTTCACCACCGGATCGGTAGTAGTGCCCGCCACCGGCGAGACAATAGCCGCCAGCTGCCCGGTCAGCGCGTTAATAATACTAGATTTCCCCGCGTTGCGCCGTCCAAAGATACTGATATGCAGGCGTGATCCGCCGGGTGTCTGGTTTAGGTTGGTCATAATTTTTTGGTTCCTGATTTCTGGTTATTGTGCCGTATTTGCCGGCCATCTATGGTTTCTATGATGCGCCAATAGAATTTGCGGGCGCGCCCGCAAATGCGGGCCATTTATCGCTCTTTTAGCTGTTGCAAAACGATATTTAACATTTATTGCGGTTCATTTGCGGTTAATTGCGAATGCGCCAAAAACGCAATAACCAAGCACCTATACTAGATATTCACTCTCAAACCATGATTATTATCCTTTGTTTAATACGTACTATATAGATATTATAGTTGTTTTACGGTTTACTTGCGGGTGCGCCCGTAAAATTTGCGGTCGCGCCCGTATTTATGGCCGTACATAGTTAGTACTCTTCCCCACACCGCGTATAGTAAGTTGTCCAAAATCGACTAATCGTTTCAGCAGACGCTTCGTCTGATATTGACTTATCCGGCACAAATCCATTGCATCTGCGCGGGTGATTTTTCTGTGGGCTTCTACGTATTTTAGCACCATCTGCTCCTGTTGGATGGGGTCGAAGCCGGCTTGGCGCACATATGCGGCTTCTTTGCCGGCGGCGCGTTGATAATGCGGGACTTCCCCGCGTTACGCCGTCCAAAGATACTGATATGCAGGCGTGATCCGCCGGGTGTCTGGTTTAAATTTGTCATAATTTTTTGGTTCCTGTCAGTCCGTCAATTCACGCATATAGTCCACGCTATTCGCGCACTATTCGCGCATATATTCCACGCTATTCAGGCATAATCTCACGCTATTCAGGCACTTATTCGCGCACTTATTCACGCACTATTCGCGCACTTATTCGCGCACTTATTCACGCATGCGCGAATAGTATGGACTTATTGCTTACTCTTTACATAGGAAGAATCTCTGGTACTACCAATCTTAGTGATCTGTCTTTCTTTCACTAAATGAACAATGATTCGATATGCTTGATCTTTTCCAATATGGCATAGCTCCATTGCTTCAGCTCGCGATATCTTTCCATGGGATTCTATATACTTGAGAATCATCTGCTCCTGTTGGATAGCGTCAAACCCCATTTGGCGTACATATGCTACATGATCCCCTGATGACCGGTACACTTGGGCACTTAAAGTGTATGTTCGCCCACCTCGATTACCATGCGCCTCAACCAGGCCAGCATCTACTAGTTGCTCAACAATCGTACGGGCACGATTCTCGGGTTGTTGAATTGCACACGCCAATGCTCCAATACCCAGGCGGCGGACTTTATGCAATGCATCAAGAACTATTAGAGAATCCACCGGAAGTTCATTTCCTGACCGCTCCTTCTCCTGTAAAAGCATTTTCATGAAACCCAGATCAGCATTGACGTGTGCCAGGTGGAGCACCACATTGATCGTATTTGATTCGCTATAATCTGGAATGGGGCGACCATAGCGCAACATTCCTTCATAAATGCGGTCTACGCCGCGTCCAGTTCGTTCCGCCAGGCCGATCCGCTTCAATGCATCAGCTAGAAATGGATTTCGAGGAATTGGCTGTACGGTTAGTAGATTATTCAGGTTTACACCTTCTACAAAGCCACCAGGGTTAGTGATAGTAAGTGCATCCTTGGTGAGGCGGACGAAAACTGTGCCCATGCGTGCGTAATCACGATGCGCGAACGCATTGACGATAGCTTCGCGAAAGCCCCTACGGTCAAAATCCGGCACAGGTAGGCGGTACATACCCACCTGAATCTCCTGCTCTTCATTGCGGGCATCAAAGCGGTCGAGCAATTGCTCAATAACTTTCAACAGTGGGCCACGGTAGAAATCATTCACCCGTACTTCTGTGCCCTCCAACACTTGGAATGCCGCCTCGTGCGTGGGCACCAGCCGACGCAGACTGGACTCGCGCCCGATACAGAGCAAGCCTGTGAGGGTCGGGTAGCGCACGCCATCTACTTCAGTAGTGAACCCCAGTGCCCCATCTATTTCCTCATCTGCCAGCTCCAGCAGCAACTTCTCGCCATTAAACTGGCTGATAATATTGCGCAATCGCTCACGTTCAACAGGATCAAGGTCAGTAATGGTAGCATCCCCAAGCGGTTGCGCCGATGGATCGACCAGGCGCAGGGTGGAAAGGCGTTGCGTGATCTCCGCTGGGGACATGCCCACCGTCTCTGGACTATTGTCTAACATCAGCCGACGACGTAAAAACTTGCCATCTGAGGTGGCGATCAGCGTTCGGCTCTGACGTACTTCTATACGCGCCACCTTCACTGCCCCAACATCTAAAACTGCGGTACGCACAGCGAGAGGCGGGATCGTTCGATTTCCGATTGCTGCCGCAATACCAGTGAGATCGCGGTGTCGGGGATGCAAGCCTGTGGGCGTACCATCATCCTCGACGCCCAGGTAGATCTCACCACCCTGGGTATTAGCCATGCCCACGACGACTTCTACCAATCCCTTGTCCGGGTAGCAATCTTTATCGCTCTTAAACTCCACCTGGAGACTCTCTTTTTCTGGTAGTTCTACCATAAGATCAATTCCTAATAGATATTTCTAATAGATATTTATATATATTATTCCACTTCCACCACACCCCCCACCGACTTCTTCCGCTTCACCACGACAAAGTAGAGCACGGCCACGACTACTACCATGGCCAGTGTGGTGAGGGAGAGGCTGTGGAAGGCTTTGATAACTTCCGGCGTCTCCACGCCGTTAAGTGCGAGGATGGTGCGGAAGTCATTGGACATCAGCAGGCCAAAGCCGGCGAGGACGCTGCACCAGATGAAGGAGCCGGTGATGGTCATGATTGAGAAGGTGCGGAAGCGCATGCCGACGATACCACTGGGGATGCTGATGAGGTGGCGCACCACCGGCAGCAACCGGGCGAAGAACACGCCGCCCGCGCCATATTCCGCCACCCAGGCCTCGGCGACCTTCAGTTTATGCTCGGGAATAAAGAGGTATTTGCCGTATTTGATGATGAGCGGACGCCCGATCCAGCGCGACACCCAGTAGGTGAGTGCAGAACCAAGGTAGGAGCCAAGCGTGCCCGCCAGCACCACCATGATGACCATGACCACCGAGGCATCTTTGTTGGTATCACCGCTGTAGAATGCCGCCGCCGGGGGAATGACCAGCTCGCTGGGGATCGGCAGAATAGTGCTCTCCATCGCCATGAGCAAAATAACACCAAAAATACCAAACTGTCCAAGCACCCCAAAATACCAGACAATAATTCCATGTATGAAGCCGAACAAAATTTACCCCCTTGCTTGTGCTAGCCTAAGCTATTGTTTAGACCACTCCTCGGCCAATGTGCGCAGCACCACCTCGCAGTTGGCGTCGGTCTGTGCGTCGCCACCCTTTACATTCCACGCAGTGAGGTCGGCGACGATATTGCCTTTGCAGAACTGGTATTGATATACGCCAGAGAACCCGTCCGCCTTTGTCAACATAAAGAATGACGGTTGCGGTATCTCCTTGCTCAATGCTAATCCTTTAGAGCTGCTATTGATGGAGCGTTGCACCCAGGCACTGGCCCCGGCGGCATCGGCGAAGCGCAGATAGCTAGCCTCCAGCGCATGGCTGGGCAGCGTGGTGATGGCGTAGCGGCGCGTCACCACCTCTTTCACCCCGCCGTCCTGCAGCGCCTTGTTTACATCACTTGCCTTCCCGGTGGCGTCGTACAGCGCCCAGGCTTCGGTGGTGGCGGTGTAGGTGGAGATAACCGGCCCGATCTTCGCCGCAGCGGCATCTGGGGGTAATAACTTCGTCTTCTCCGTCGGCAATTCAGCGGCGGTTAGCTTGCCGGAGAGCAGGTCATATACATGCGGCACCGCGAGTTTGCCCAGCGCGGCGAGGAGCTTCTCCTGCTCTTTGACTTTGGGCAGGCTCAAGGTTATTCTTCCCAGCACCGCCCCGACGCGGTAGCGCAGCGTGGTGGTCTTCACTCTACCCAGCTCTTCCAGCGTGAAATAGCGCAGCTCATCTACCGCGTCACTGGTCTCGCCGGCGATAGTCACGCCGTTTTTATCGCTCGTTGCCGCTATCTTCACAAAGGCATCGTGTGCGGCTTTGTCATCGCTGAAGGTAACCAGCGTCGCCTCTACCCAGGTGCCATCCGGCAGCGAGGGTGGGGCGTAGCGCCGCGCAACGAAGATACTCTCCCCGGGCAGCGAGGTGTCCGGCCGCGCTGTGCCCGCAAAGACCTCGGGCATATTGCCCCACCATTCGGCGGAAGGCGCGGTGACCACCTGTTGAATCTCCGCCGGTGAAAGCAGCGCCGCAAGCAGCTCCTCACCACTAAGTGAAGCCGCCGGACGCCCGGCATCCCCGCCTTTGCCACAGCCAACGAGAGATACCGCCACTATTGTTATGAACAGAACAAGCAAAAAATTACGCATATTAGCCCCTCAAAGTATCTATTCGGTTTTTTTGGGGAAATACCTGTTATTGATTGGATGAAAGCAGAGAAGTCGGGAAAAGAGAGTGGT
>JBBQQW010000071.1:0-12227 GCA_038215455.1 Armatimonadota bacterium | reverse complement strand
AGGTATCCCTGGCCATCCTGCAGGTCGCGGATGGTGAAGGAGACGATCTGCAGACCCATATTCGCCAGGTCGGTGGCGGCCACGTCCTGAACCTTGGCGGCGAATTTGTCGCGTTCACGGTAGGCTTCTTCGATGGTCAGCGTGCCGATGATGGCGCGCAGGTGACCTTCCACGGTGAGCAGCGCGATGGTGCGTACCTGCTCGCTGCCTTTGCTCAGGAATTGCTCGGCGGCGGTGCGGATCGAGACATCGTCATTGCGTACTTTGATCTGCGCGATGCCATCCACGCGAATGGGCACACCCGCCGAAGTGTAAACTTCGGGAGTCTTCACTTCCAGTGTCATCAACTCCAGCGACATCATCTCGGCCATCTCGACAACCGGCCAGACGAAGGTACCACCACCACGCAGCAGGCGGAAACCGACATCATGCACGCGACCATCCGGCCCCTGCACCTTGTGGCGCAAACCGGAGACGACGAGCACATGGTTCGGGCCAACCTTCACCCAGCGGCTGAAGACGATCCACAGGAAGACAATGATGAGGAAAATGATTATTCCACCGATCATAGCCGGATTCACATCTCCACCACCGCCCGATTGCAGGGCCAAACCAGATAAAAACTCCATAGTATCCCTCCTTATGACGATGACAATAGTATACAACTCCACTGCCACCCAAGTTTAATACACCTGATGTGAGATTAATTCTACATTATAAGCCGATTACCTGCATTCTTTTTATAAATCGTAAAATTTTGCGGGATTTTTTAGTCTCGACAATCGGCCAGCGGTATGCGATAATAGGGGTAGATCGTGCTAGACGGGGGACTAGCGGTACCCTGTACCCGCAATCCGCTATAGCGGGGTTGAATTCCTGCTCGAGGGTGAGCACTGTGGAGTCTGGGCGACGCACGGGATGTTGAAGGTTGGGTCCGGCGCAATGGCAGACATTGAACCCCGTCAGGTCGGGAACGAAGCAGCGGTAAGGTGCCCCTGCTGTGTGCCGCCGACCACCCGACCGGAGTTACCGACGTCGCGACCGTTCGGAATGTTTCATTCGACAGCAGGTGCACGATCCAAATATAACGTGTGGAGCTAACGATGCTGGCTACTACCACATGTCTGGACAGATACTGGGCCGAGGAGCTGGGCTGCCACCCCGATGACCTGCTTCTCGACAGGGTTACGGTTGTCGCTCCGGCACACCGTGCGACTCCACGCTGGATGGGCTGGCAATTGCCGCTGGATTGTATCGTCCGCGTGGGGAGCACTGCAGATAGTGGGGTCATTTCGGTGACACCACACCTGGGTGAGCTGCTGAGCAATTATCTTGATCCCCGGCGACCGGGCCGGTGTTATCTACCACCACGGGGCCAGGAGCTGACACCGTTTATCAACCGCCACCTGCCCTATAGTGGCCCCAAATATCACAGCATACTGCATTGTGATACCATTAACTTTAACCCACATTCATCGACATACCCGGTGGAAGAGCTGCACGCGGATGATATCCACTACTCCTGGTATCGCCATCATTTCGACGGCCAGATATTTGTGGCGCGCGACGAACGCGGGCGCATCATCTCCTGGGCAGCCATCAAATTGAAGTCGGCACAGGTGTGGGAGATGGCGGTGGTCACCGAGGAACCCTATCGGGGCATGGGACTGGCGAAAAGCGTGGTCTCTGCCGCCACCCGGGCGACATTGGCCGCAGGGAAGACGCCCATCTACCTGCATGATATCACTAACCACGCCAGCGCCCGCGTCTGCCGCGCAGTGGGATACCAGCTCTACGGGCACCAGCTGATCTGTGAAAATGGGCGGGTGAAGCTGCCCGAAAGCTAACGGCCAACCATGGGGGTACTGCGGGAAGCCAGCAAGATAGCGATAACCTTAACCAGGCCCCCGACCAGTGCGATAGCAATGGCGATGAGCGTGGTGGCATCGTCCAGGTGACGCTGCAGCAGCTCGAAGGATGTGCCCCCCAGGCGCACAAAGAGCAGCGCCGCGCCGAAGAGCAGCAGCCCGCCCCCGATCACCGCGCACTCCCACCCATGCACCTGCCCACTGCGCAGGGCGAGTATGACCCAGTAGATCTCCAGGGTGAGGAAGAGGCCGAGGGCACTATCGGTGACGTAGGCCAGCAACAGGAAGAGCAGGATTGTGGGCAGTAACGGCAGCGCATTATGCCGGGGGTGGAGCGTCAATATTATCAGCATAGCAGCAAGCAGCATTGCCAAAAACGCCACCGCCAGCCCCTCGAAGTGATGCGGCCAGGTGGCGCGCCAGCCGATGAGCAACGTCAGCACCCCCGCCCCATAGAGCAACGATATCCCGGCAGTGCGCCGCGCCGGGAGCAGTGCCATACCCCCCAGGAAGAGCAGGGCGCTGACAGATAAAAACAGCGGAAGCAGCGGGAGGATCATTTCACCCTCCGTGCGGCGAGCAGCAGAACGAGTGTCAGCAGCACCCCACCCAGGTGCCAGGGGAGCACCAGCAGCAGCTGCGGGTAATCAAAATGATATCGGGAGATGGTGGCCAGCGGCAGGCTCCACGCTTCGGCGAAGTTCAGTTCCGGCATCCAGATGGCGAGGGCAAATGCCACTGCAATAACTGCCATTACCGGCAGTAACCAGCGCGGCGAGCGCGGTCTCTGCTTGCCCCGACTCACTCCATCTCCGCGAAGACCAATGCTAAATCGATCGTCAAATCCGGCAGGATATTAACGGTCGGTTTGTCTTCAGCGTCATAGGTCTTCGGCAGGTTAAATTTCCCATTTTCATTACGAAGATAGATGGTTACGATATTTTTATCCGGGGAAACCAGCCAGAATTCACGTACGCCTACACGCTCGTACAATGCCTTCTTAACATTTTGATCCTTCGCCGCTGTTGAAGGCGAGAGTATCTCTATCACCATGTCCGGCGCGCCGACGCAGCCACGTTTGGTAATCTTTGTCCTATCGCAGATTACCATTATATCCGGCTGCACCACCGTCTCAGCATCTTCCTCATTCTCCCCTGCTTCGGGCAATATTACATCGCAAGGCGCTATAAAGGGGATACACGGTTTACCCAACAGATAATTTGCCAATTGTCTATATATCTCTCCAACAAAGAATTGGTGTTTATATGTCGGAGCTGGTGACATATTATATGGCACACCCTCGATGATCTCCCAACGCTCGCCCTCGGGCCATTCAAGATAATCGGCGTAGTTATATCTCGGTTCTTCTTTGCGCATTGGTAAAGCCATGGTACTGCCTCCATAATAAATACTGTTCATTCAATTCCATAATCTGCGAAGACGAGTGACAGATCAATCTTCAATTCTGGCAAAATATTAACGGTCGGTTTGTCTTCAGCGTCATAGGTCTTCGGCAGGTTAAATTTGCCGTTTTCGTTACGAAGATAGATGGTTACGATATTTTTATCGGGGGAAACCAGCCAGTATTCACGCACGCCCACGCGCTCGTATAACGCCTTCTTCACACTTTGATCCTTCGCCGCCGTTGATGGCGAGAGTATCTCTATCACCATGTCCGGTGCGCCGACGCACCCGCGTGGTGTCCGTTTGCTCCGGTCGCAGATAACCACGATATCCGGCTGCACCACCGTTTCAGCATCTTCCTCATTCTCCCCAGCTTCGGGCAAGATAACATCATATGGGGCGATGTAGGCATGACATGGTTTGCCCTGCAGGTAATTGGCCAACTGCCGATGTAATTCCCCAAGGATTTCTTGATGCCTTCCTGTCGGAGCTGGTGACATATTATATGGCACACCCTCGATGATCTCCCAACGCTCGCCCTCGGGCCATTCAAGATAATCGGCGTAGTTATATCTCGGTTCTTCTTTGCGCATTGGTAAAGCCATGGTACTGCCTCCATTATTCATAACAACATTTTATGCCAAACGTACAGAATTCGCAATATCCACCAATATACAATGGGCACAGAGATAGTATTCTCTGTGCCCATTATTCGTACTTAGTTTGATTCAGGTCTATTTTTCGTCGAGGGCGTTCACGCCGGGTAGCGGCTTGCCTTCGAGGAATTCCAGCGATGCGCCACCGCCGGTGGAGATGAAGCTGATTTTATCAGCAAAGCCCATCTGCGTCACGGCTGCGGCGGAGTCGCCGCCGCCGATGATGGTGAAGGCATCCGTCTCGACCAGCGCTTCGGCGATGGCACGGGTGCCGGCGGCGAAGGTGCTGATCTCGAAAAGGCCCATGGGGCCGTTCCAGATGATCAATTTGGCGGTGGAGATGTAGCCCTTGAAGAGTTCGATGGTCTCCGGGCCGATGTCGAAGCCTTCCCAGCCTACTTCAATGCCATCCGGGCCAACGATCTTGGTGGGGGTGCCTTCCTCGGCTGTCTGCGCTACCAGGCAATCTACCGGGATAACGAGCTTGGTTTTGCTGGTGGCAGCTTTCTCAACAGCAGCGTTTACGGCGGGGATGCTGTCCATATCGAGCAGCGAATCGCCTACTTCATAGCCTTTAGCCTTGTAGAAAGTGTAGGCCATGCCGCCACCGATGAGCAGCACGTCCACTTTGCCGATGAGGTTGTCGATGAGTTTCAGCTTATCTTTCACCTTGGCCCCACCGAGGATAGCCACATAGGGGTGTTCCGGTGTCTGCGTCGCTTTGCTCAGCGTCTCCACTTCTTTGCCCATCAGGTAGCCAGCCACGGCGGGCTTCAGGTAGCGGGCGATGCTGGCGGTGGAGGCGTGGTCGCGGTGCGCGGTGCCAAAGGCGTCGTTGACGTAGACGTCGCCCAGTTTTGCCAGCTGTTCGGCAAAGGGCAGGCGCAGCGCGTCATCTTTGGAGTCTTCTGCACCATGGAAGCGTACGTTCTCCAGCAGCAAGACGTCGCCTGCCTGCATGGCGGCGATTTTCGCTTCCACATCTGGCCCGATGCAGTCATCAGCTTTCGCCACCGGTTTGCCCAGCAGTTCACTCAGCCGTTTTGCCACGCAATCCAGGCGCAGCCCATCTACTACCTGGCCATCCGGACGGCCCATGTGGGACATGAGGATGACTTTCGCCCCTTTGGCGCTCAGGTCGATGATGGTGGGCAGGGCGGCTTTGATGCGGGTGTCATCGGTGATGACGGCTTCATCGCGGGTGGTGGGGAGCTTGGGTTTGATTGCTACATTGAAATCCACGCGAACCATGACGCGTTTTCCGTGCAAATCAGGAAGATCGGCGATAGTTTTTTTTGCCATTGTCGTGTGCCTCCATGAAGATATTGTATTCAGCATAACCACTGTAGATTACGCGCGGGTTTCGTATAGTAATATGCCACAGACGAGCGGGCAAAATGGCCCGCTCGTCTGTTATTTTACTGACATGCGCGGGGTATCCGGGGACACCACCGTTATTTTTAGAGCTTAGCTGCTACGATAGCAGTCAGCTGGGCCAGACGGTTGCTGTAGCCAACTTCGTTGTCGTACCAGGAGAGTACCTTGAACATGCGCTCGCCGACGCTCATCGTGCATTTGGAGTCGATGATGGAGCTTAACGGGTTGCCCTTGAAGTCAATGGAAACCAGCTCTTCATCGGTGTAGCCCATGATGCCCTTTAACGGGCCATCAGCGGCGGCTTTCAGTGCAGCGTTGATCGCTTCGACGGTGACGCCATCTTTCTTCGCGGTGAAGACCAGGTCAACGACGGATACCGTCGGAGTCGGGACGCGCATGGAGAAGCCGTTCAGCTTGCCTTTCAGCTCCGGCAGCACCAGAGCAACTGCTTTAGCAGCGCCGGTGGTGGTCGGGATCATCGACAAGGCTGCGGCGCGAGTGCGGCGCAGGTCGCTGTGCGGCTGGTCGAGGATGCGCTGATCGTTGGTGTAAGCGTGGATGGTGGTCATCAGGCCGCACTCGATACCGAATTCATCGTTGAGCACCTTGGCGAACGGAGCCAGACAGTTGGTGGTGCAGCTGGCGTTGCTGATGATGTGGTGGTTCGCAGGATCGTAATCCTTCTCGTTAACGCCGATGACGAAGGTAGCATCTTCATTTTTCGCGGGGGCGCTGATGAGAACTTTCTTTGCGCCAGCGGTGATGTGTGCTTTGGCTTTGGCGGCATCAGTGAAGAAACCGGTGGATTCGATAACGATATCTACACCCAGAGCTGCCCACGGCAGGTTTGCCGGGTCGCGCTCGGCGCAGATCTTGATGGTCTTGCCATTCACCACGATAGCGTCTGCGGTGTGGCTGACTTCGCCGGGGAAGATGCCGCCGTTGCTGTCATATTTGAACAGGTGAGCAAGCGTTTTCGGGTCGGTGAGGTCGTTGATAGCAACGACTTCTACCACATCCGAGTAATTCTCGATGAGCGCTTTCAACACCGGACGACCAATGCGTCCAAAACCGTTAATGCCGACTTTCACTGCCATAGAACTGTCCTCCTCAAAGGTATTCACAATATAATCCCCGCGGATGGGTATCCCATTTGCCACGAGGTGTGCAAAAAATAGGTCGCCCCTATTCGTGCTAAATTTCACAAACACAGGCCAGACATATAATAGACAAAACGGCAAGTGGTGTCAATACCGATAAGTCGCTAGTTGCTAGTCACTAGTCACTATCTTACGCTAGATACCTAATTACCATCTGATTCGGGACTAGCAACTAGCAACTAGTGACTAGCAGGAGTATCATTTTTAGCGACAAACTGTCCTTACGTGCCTGGCCGTGAACGGCCAGGCTGGAGGGAGAACGATTTATTACTAAATACGATACTCCTACTGGACTAGCGACTAGCGACTAGCGACTACTGACTAGCGACTAGCGACTAGCAACTAGTGACTAGCAACGACTGACTATGCTAAAATATAAACATCATGGGCAGTTTTACACTCCACCAATTATTGGAAGCTACCGGCGGGCAACTGCTGTTGAGCGGGCCGGCGGTTAATTTCCCTGGCATCTGTACGGATACGCGCAAGTTGCAGCGGGGCGATATTTTTTTTGCGCTGCATGGCGAAGTATCCAACGGGCACAAGTACCTGCAGATTGCCCGGGAAAAGGGCGCGGCGGGGGCAGTAGTGGATGAGCAGGTGCCGGGGGTGCGCCGCCGGCATAACGAGATCGGCGAGTGGAACCTCATCGAGGTGATCGACACGCTTTATGCGCTGGGGCAGCTGGCGCAGGCGCAGCGGCGGCGCTTCCGCATCCCCGTCATCGCCATCACCGGCAGTGTGGGCAAGACTACCACCAAGGAGATGACCGCGGCCATCCTGGGCGTGCGCCACACCGTGGTGAAGACCCCGGGGAACTACAACAACGAGATCGGTATGCCGCTGACGCTGATGCAACTGGACGAGCATACCGAGACCGCCGTGGTGGAATTCGGCATGCGTGGCCCCGGGCAGATAGGCTACCTGGCGGCGCTGGCGCTGCCCACCGTGGGGGTGATCACCAACATCGGCAGTAGCCATCTGGAGCTACTTGGTACACGCGAAGAGATAGCGCGGGCGAAGGCGGAGTTGCTCGAGGGTATGCCGCAGAACTCCACCGTAATCCTCCCCGGCGAGGATGATTTCTTTGAAATGCTGCGCGAGTGCGCCCGTGGGCCGATAGTAACCGTGGGCGAGAAACCCGACTTCGATCTGTGGGCGAGTGATGTCACCCTGGGTGCTACCGGGTGTGCATTATTCATCATGCACTTCCGCGGCCACGCGTTGCCCATAGTGCTGGCGGTGCCGGGGCGACACCAGGTGAATAACGCGCTCGCTGCCGCCGCCGCCGCGCTGGCCGCGGGGGGTGAGCTGGAGGATATCGTCATTGGCCTCGCCGGGTACACCGGCATCGATGGCAGGATGCAGACGCATAAGGCCCCGCGCGGCTTTATCGTGATAGATGATAGCTACAACGCCAACCCGGCGGCGGTGCGCGCCGCGCTGGATTATCTGGCGGAGGTCCCGGGTGGAGCGAAGGTCGCCATCCTCGGCGATATGCGCGAACTTGGCCCGGATGCCGCCGAACTGCACCGCGAACTGGGTGCCCACGCCATAGCGCGCCAGATCGACCACCTCTTCGCTGTCGGCGAGCTGGGACGCGAATATATCGAAGGTGCCAACAGCCCCACCGCCCAATGGTTCCCCGACAATCACACCGCCGCCGCCGCCGCGCTGGCAGTGCTGCAACCCGGCGACATAGCCCTGGTGAAGGGGAGCAGAGCGATGCGGATGGAGCTGATAGTGCAAGAGCTGCTGACAGAGTAATCCGTGCCCTGGTCAGGACGCCCATGAGATTAGTATCTTTTTTCTTTAACCACGAAAGGCACGAAAAGCACGAAAAAAATGTGCCCTAAAGCGTCCCGCCCATGAGGCGCTGGACAATATTGACCTCTTCGGAAAAATCTCCCCTTTTCGTGCTCTTCGTGCTTTTCGTGGTTATTTAAAGTCACTCCCCCACATACACCCGCGGCAATCTTACCCCCAGGTTTACCAGGGCTTCGTAGGCGATGCTGTTCATGCCGAGGCCGACTTCCCAGGCGGTGATGATCTGGTCGCCTTGTGCGCCGATGAGCACGGCGGTGTCGCCGACCTGCACGCCGGGGATGTGGGTGACGTCTATCACTGTTTGATCCATGCTGACGCGGCCTACGATGGGGGCGCGGTGGCCGCGTATCAGCGCCCAGCCACGGTTGCTGAGCGCGCGCGCCAGGCCGTCGGCGTAGCCAAGTGGGAGCAGCGCCATCACGCTGTCGCGGGTGCAACGGTAGGTGAGGCAATAGCCCACGCCGTCGCCTGCGGGGAGGCTGTTCAGCTGTACTACCTGTGCCTTGAGCGAGAGCGCCGGGCGCAACGGGAAGGGGAGGTAGCGATCGCGCGTATCCTCGGTGCGTGCCTGCGCATATTCCTCGCGCTTGCTAGGGGTGTGGATGCCCGGGTAGCCGGTGGCTTGCGGCACGTCGCTGGCCATTGCCACCGGGGGGATGCCATATATTATCAGGCCGGGGCGCACCAGATCGAAGTAGGTGTCCTTCAGGAAGGCCACCGCCGCGCTGTTGGCGCAGTGACGGTAACGCGGCTGCACTCCACGCGCGGCGGCACCATCGAGGGCAGCGACAAAGCGCTCCAGTTGGGTGGTGGCGGAGGTGTGGTCTTCATAATCGGAGGTGGCGAAGTGCGTCATCACGCCTTCCAGCTCGATACCCGGCAGCGCCGCCACCTGGCAGATGAAATCCGCCCCGGCATCCCAGCGCACGCCCACGCGCCCCATGCCGGTGTTGATCTTCACGTGTATTTTGGCGCGGGTGCCCAGCCGCAAGGCAGCATCGCTGAAGGCCTGCGCCACGCCCAGGTAGCTGACCACCGCCGACGCCCCCAGCATCACCACCATCTCCGCCTGCTCGGGCAGACATACGCCCAGGATCAGCGCCGGGGCGTCAATGCCCGCCGCGCGCAGCAACTGCACTTCCTCGGGGATAGCCACCCCCAGCATGGCCGCCCCGCCCGCCAGCGCCGCGCGCGCGACGGGCACCAGCCCGTGCCCATACCCGTCCGCCTTGATCACGGCGATAACGCCGGACTGCGGACCGATGAAATTATTGATAGTACTGACATTCTCCCGGACAGCGGTGACGTCAACTTCAACCCAGGCAGGACGCAAAATATTTCTCCCTCACACATAGAGATATAAGGGTATATTCTGTGTGCGGGTGGGGGTTCCCTGCTGGTTCATTGTCTTCACTGTTGGATAGCCTTGGTAGTGATTGTTTTCCTACCTTCAATGATATGCTATCCAACAGCAGCGGAGCTAATTGCAAAACCTCTTTTTAGTTTCTCCTATGCAACGCCCAGATGAAATGATGGCAATACATTTAGCCCGAAGGGCTTGCATGTTACAGCCCTGGGCACCGCCCAGGGGAGATAATGGCAAAGAAAGACCCAGCCCTGAAAGGGCACATAATAAGCCGCCCTTTCAGGGCTGGGAAGTTTTTGAAACCCTCTACCCTGGGCGGTGCCCAGGGCTACAACATACGAGCCCTTCGGGCTGATAGGAACTGCATCATATATAGCAGTTCCATACCACAGCAGCCCTTTTTGTGCTTTTCGTGCCTTTCGTGGTTATATTAAAAAAAACCGCTACAGCTTCTCCAGCGGTGCGTAGGCCAGCATCAGGTTTTTGGTACCGATTTTGGGGAAATTTACTATCACTTTGGCGGTGTCGCCGCTGCCGCTGATGGCCAGCACCATGCCTTCGCCGAAGGCGTTGTGGCGGACGCGGTCGCCGGCGCGGAGGCTGCTGCCGTCGCGCGAGGTGACGGTGGTGAGTATGGCCGCCGCCGTTGCGGACGGGCGCGGGGCGTGGGGGGGCGCGGGCAGCGGTGGGCGTACCGGGGCCGGTGCGGGCTGCTCACGCTCGATATCGATGTCATCCCAGGTGATGTCACGTGCGGTGGGGCGCTGTACCCAGCTGCCCGCCACCGACTGGATCAGCTCCTCGGGGATGTCACGGATGAAGCGCGAGACCTTGTTGTAGCCGGTGGTGCCAAAGAGCGTGCGCTGCGCGGCCATGGTGCAGTAGAGCAGCTTCTCGGCGCGGGTGATGCCTACGTAGCAAAGGCGACGCTCCTCTTCCATCTCGCTGTCCTTGCCACTGGTGGCGGCGCGCAACAGCGGGAAGACGGTCTCCTCCAGCCCGGTGAGAAAGACCACCGGGAACTCCAGCCCCTTGGCGGCGTGCAGCGTCATCAGCGTCACCATGTCGCCCTCGGAGTCCTTCTCCTCGTTGTCGCTCACCAGCGTCACTTGCTCCAGGAAGGAGGCCAGGCTGCGCCCCTCGGTATCCTCGGCTTCCGCCTCGAACTCTTTGGTGGCGGAGAGCAATTCGCGCACGTTTTCCAGGCGGGTATTGGCCTGTACGGTGTTCTCTTCGCGCAGCGCTGCCTCGTAGCCGCTCTCCTCGATCACCGCGGTGGTGAGGTCGGTGATGGTGGCCTGCGTGGAGCGATCCATCAGCTTGCGCATGATATCGGCGAAATGGCGCACTGCCGTGGCGGCGCGCGCGGGTAGCCCGGCGTTATCGACGTCCAGCACCACCTGGAAGAGGCTGCGTCCCGTCTGTCCGGCGACATCCGCCATGCGGGCGATGGTGGTGTTGCCGATGCCGCGCACGGGGGTGTTGATGATGCGGCGCAGGCTGACGCCGTCGTCCGGGTTATAGATAACGCGCAGGTAGGCGAGGATGTCCTTGATCTCCTTGCGCGAGAAGAACTTCAGCCCGCCGATGATGCGATAGGGGATCCCCTGGCTGATCATCATCTGCTCGAAGACGCGCGAGAGCGCGTTGATGCGGTAGAGCACGGCTATTTCATGGTAGCGGTGCGCGCCGCTCTTCACCTGCGCGGCGATCTCGCTGGCGATGAAGTACGCTTCGGCGTGCTCGTCGTTCGCCAGGTAACATTTGATCTTCTCGCCACCGCTGCGCTCCGTCCACAGGCGCTTCTCCTTGCGCACTTTGTTCTCGCGGATGACGGCGTAGGCGGCGTCGAGGATGGTCTGCGGCGAGCGGTAGTTCTGCTCCAGCTTGATGACGTGCGCTTCCGGGTAGTCCTTCTCAAAGCGCAGCAGCAGGCTGCTGTCCGCCCCGCGCCAGGTGTAGATGCTCTGGTCGTCATCGCCCACCACACAGATGTTGCGGTATTTCGAGGCTAATAGCGAGATGAACTCGTACTGGGCACGGTTGATATCCTGATACTCGTCGACGAAGATGAAGCGGAAGGTCTCGCGGTAATGCTCCGCCACCTCCTCCACCGTGCGCAGCAGTTTCACGGTCTCCATGATAAGATCGTCGAAATCGAGCGCGTTATTCTTGCGCAGCCGCTGCTGGTAGCTGTGGTAGACGCGTGCGGTGGCCTTCTGGTCGGGGGTGTAGGCGGTGCTCTCGTACATATCGGGGGTGATCAGCTCATTTTTCGCGCCGCTGATGCGGTTGAGCACCACGTTGTGCTTCAGCCGCGTGGGGTCAATGGAGAACTCGGTGAAACAGTCCTTGATAACGGTGAGCTGGTCGTCGGTATCGAAGATGACGAAGTTCTTCGCCACCCCGCTGCGCTCGCCATCACGGCGGAGGATGCGCGCGCAGGTGCCGTGGAAGGTGCCCGTCCACATGTAGCCCGCCTGCCGTCCCACCAGCCGGGAGATGCGCGACTGCATCTCCTTCGCTGCTTTATTGGTGAAGGTGACCGCCAGAATCTGCTCCGCCCCCA
>JBBQQW010000070.1:0-12373 GCA_038215455.1 Armatimonadota bacterium | reverse complement strand
CCTGCTCGCTGGAGCCGGAGGAGAACGAGCGCGTGGTAGAGGAGTTCCTCGCCCATAATCCCGAGTGGCAACTGGCCAATGCCTGGGAGAAGCACCCGGGGCTGCCGGAAGATGCCCAGGACGCCGCGGGCTATGTGCGATTGCTACCACACAAACACAACACCGACGGCTTCTTCGCCGCGCGGTTAGTTCGGCAACTGTGATATAATAAGCATGAAGTGGGGTGAAATGATGAACTGGAAATCAATTTTAGGCTCGTTAAAATATGCACCGATTATCATGAACGCGGTAAAGCAGGTCAGCAATCGCTATGCCCCGCCACCGCCCCCACCGATACCGGCAAACAACGACGAAGTAACCAATATGATGGCCAAACTCGTCCGCATCAACGAAGATCTGGCGGAGGAACTGGTCAAACAGAAAGAGCGCATCACCTACCTGGAGCAGGATTACCAGGCGCTACGCCTGATCGTCTGGATCGGCGGCGGTGGCCTCTGCGTGCTGACCCTTATAATGGTGATCGTGACATTGATGGCGCTGGCGAGCCGGTGAAAATTAAAGTGCAGCCACGTAAGCTGGAAGTCATCTACCAGACGGGATTACGGCTGAACGACAAATAAGCAGGGAAAACGCCGGGAAATATCGAATATTTAACCACATGGAATTGATAGCAACCGATGCCGCGCAGACGCGCGCGGTGGGGGAGAGATTGGCGGCGTGTGCGGTGGCCGGGGCGGTGCTCTGGCTGCGCGGTGACCTGGGGGCGGGCAAGACGGAGCTGACCAAGGGGATGGCCGCCGGGCTGCGTTGTGCTGACCCGGTCTCCTCGCCCAGCTTCGCGCTCATCCACGAGTACACCGGCGGTCGCCTGCCCCTCTACCACATTGACCTCTACCGCCTGGAGGGCAACGCCGCCGAGGAGCTGGGCGTGGAGGATTACCTGGAGGGCGACGGCGTCACCGTTATCGAATGGGGCGAGCGCCTCCCGCCCGACTACTTCCCCGATGGCATAGAAATCCTGCTGGAATACCGCGGAGAAAGCGACGAGCGCAAACTGACCATCACCCCGCGTGGGGAAATGGGCAGAGTGTGGCTGGAGGCGGCGGAGGCGGAGTAATTTAAACCGCAATGCTCATGCAAAATAGATAAAAATCTCACCGCTGAAGGAATTCACCGCCACACAGAGAAAACTACAATATTACTGTAAATACCTTGGAGGTTTATCGTGAGTCTTGGCACATCTTTGGACGCCTACCAGCAGGAAGTTGATGCGCTGGTGAAACAGGCGAAGAACACACTGGCGGCGGCGCAGAAGCTGCAGAAGGCGGTGGCCACCGGCACACTGCGCGATATCGAGGGGTTGCGTACCAATGCAACTAAGCAGACGGAGACGTTGGCGGAGCGTGCTACTGCCCTACCAGCATTTGAGTTCGACACGGCGGAATACCTGGGCGAAGAGGGCGACTTCCTGCCCGAATTGCAACAAGCTGCAGAGGATGCCGGGGTGTCGCTGAAGGTGAGCGAAGGCGTAGTCTTCTGCTACCCGGTATTGTTGCGACGCGAGGCGGCTATGTCGGCGGTGCGTATCGACAAACGGCTGGTTTATCAATTACGACCGGAACTGCTGGCGGTAGAGCTGAAGAAGCTGCAGAGCAAACCCCCACGCACCAACCCCGCACGTTTCATCGAGTCGCTCTACGCCGCCTACGAGTTGGCGCGCGCCGAACGAGACCTGACAGATTACATCCCCATTCCGCTGGCAACGCTATATGATATTCTCACGATATTGCCCGGCACCAGCAAAGATTTCACCCTACTCGACTTCATTCGCGAAATCTATTTCCTCGACAGCGGCGACCAGAAGGCCACCCGCAAAGGCTACCATATCAGCTTCACCAACAGCACTGGCACGCGCATGAAAGCGGCGAAAATATACAAATTCGTCACCCGCGACGGGCTGGAGCAGCAGTACGCCGAGATCAAATTCACTCCTCCGGTGGGGTAAACAAAGGAGTAACCAGTGGAAACACCATTCTCCGAGTGGCAACGCATCATACGCGAGGAATATCTGTCCACCTTTGTGGCACGGGGCGGGTCAACGGTGAAGTTCGCGGTGGCGGAAAAGGATAATCTGCCCACCGTGATGCAGGGCATGGCAGAGACGGCTACCGAATGTGGCTACTACGTCGCCGCCGTTGACGCACGTTACCAGAAGATTCAGCACGTCGAGCAATTGTTCTTTGCCATTGCCGGTGAGATAGACTGGGACGAGCTGGCCGACCGCTGGCTGTGCATCTATCTGGGCGAGAACGGCATATTCATCGAGAGCATCGAGCAGTTGGCCGATATTGATGCGCTGGCCGAGAAGAATGGACGCTTGAAGTCCACATTACTGGCGGAGATTAACCGCCTGATAGAACATGGATTGCTGAAGGATTACGCGCTTTGTAAGGAATTTCGCACCGCCATATCGGTGCTCTGCCTGGGGCGTATAAATCCGCAGAACTTCTCGCCCAGCGATGCAGATGAAGTGAAACGCTGGCTGGTGGGCGAGAAAACCAGTGTAGCCACCCTGAAGCGTCTGCAACTCTACAACAAAATTGGCCGGCATAACGCCCGGCTGCTGCTGAATTCGCTGGCATACTGGACACATATGGCGGGCTATAGTGGGATGTTGCTTATAATCGACGCCTTCACCGTCTCCGATATGAACGTCACCATGGATGCCCCGATACGATATTCGCGCATGGCAGTGCTGGACACCTATGAAGTGTGGCGACAATTCATCGACGAAACCGACGAGATGTCGTATTTCATGCTGCTGGTGGTGAATGGCCCCGGCCTGCTAGATGAGAATAATCGCAAATATAATCTGGAGAATTATGCAGCGTTGAAGATGCGGCTGGTGGATGACGTGCACGACCGAATCTGCGCGAACCCACTGAATGCGCTGGTGCGCTTATCGCTGGAGGTAAACTGATTATGCCTGATGTGTCAGCACGGCGTGCCCTGGAGGCACTGCGCGCGGGAGTACCCAATCGTGACGTAATCCGCCTGTTGCCTCCGGCGCAGGCAGATATCGTGGGCCAATTCGCCAAATTGCTTCGTGATACCACACAAAACTGGGTGTATGAACGACAGGCGGAAGGCATACTGCTGGCGGGGGAATTCGGCACCGGCAAGACGCACTGGATGGAATATTTTCGCCATGAAGCCATCGAGGGGAATTTCATCTGCTCGACTGTAGTGTTGAACAAAGAGACGCCACTGCATGACCTGAAGAAAATATACCGCGCCTGCATAGAGTCAGCGGTGGCCCCCGGCAAACATGGCCCGGCACTGGAAGAGATCGCTTTTACCTTCAAAGCCGAGAATAACCCCAATTACCGCGAGTTTGATGAGTGGATTCACAACCTGCCGCCAGAAAATAACCGCATCGCCGCCACGCTGCACCTGTTTATCAAAAATAATGATGAGGAAGTGCGCGAAAAAATTCTCGCTGAATGGATCGGCAACCCGATGAAAGTACCCGAATTGCGCGCTGCACTGAAGGATGTGGGGCTGGACAAAATGTACCAGGTAGCCGCAATTCCTAAAGGCATGACACAGGATATGTTGCGCTTTGAGTTCATCTCGCGTTTCTTCCGCGCCGCTGGATACTCCGGCTGGGTTATCCTCTTTGATGAGATGGAGATGATCTCGAAATACAGCCCGCGCCAGCGCGCACGCTCCTACGCGCACTTCAGCTGGCTCTTTGGCTATGTGAAGAAAAGCAGCACACCGGGGCTGGCCGCCGTGGCCACTATCACCAAGGACTACACCTCGCAGGTGCTCTACGGCAGCAGAAAAGATCTGCAAAAACTGCCGCTAAAGCTGCCGGGCACACGTGACGAGCATTACCTCCCCGCCACCGAAGCCGGAATGAAGGTGATCAAAAGCAATAACCTGGAGCTTCGCAGCCCTGTGAGCAGCGAGGTGGAGGATATCTACCGCCGTGTGCGTGAAATCTATACCACCGCCTACACCTGGGAAGCCCCCGAACTGACCGACCGCCGCGCCTACCTGGGCGCTATCAGCCTGCGCCAATATATCCGCTCCTGGATCAACAGCTGGGATCTGCTGCGCCTGTACCAGTATCACGGCGAGACAGTGCTGGAAGAAGTGGTGCAGTCATACGAAGAAGATAGCGACATGCAACGGGAGGATGAGGAAGAATAGGCTGGTGATGAAGATGTGACTGTCTTTTTCACCCCGTGGTCATGGTGCCTTCTCTCCTGGCTTCTATTCGCCTGCCGCACAATCCCATTAGCCCAGCCCTGAAGAACTGGGCTGGCGGGTACGAACACGCTAAACCAGCATTGGAACTTGGAACTACTTTCGTAAGAGTGACTATGTACACGCGAAGCGGTGGCGGAAAGATATTTCCACCACCGCTTCGGGGTGATTACCAGGTAGCCAACTTGATATAGCACTTAATGGGTAATAGTCACTTTATCTTCACATTCACCGTCACCGTGATGATGGCATCCTTTACCTTTTTGCGGCCATCTTCCAGCACGCGGTAGCCGGTGGCGTTGATGGCGTAGTTGCCGGGGGGGAGTTTCTTGATATTCAGCGAGTAGTGCGTGTCGTCCAGCTGCTGGAAGGGATAGCTGACGGAGCTGAGGTAGGTGCCGGCGGTCTGCACCATCTCTATCCCCAGGCTGTCGATATTGCCGGTGGCGAGGAGTTCTACCTCGATGGTATCCTTCACAGTGTCGCCGTTGCGCACACCGCGTAGTGTGAGGGCGTTCATCCACATCACCGTGGTGTTGGGGGTGCCGGGCATGAAGCCGTCGTCCTGTGTGATAACCACCTCACCGTAGGCGACGTAACCGCGGGGGCCGAAGGGGCTGACGGTAACGTCTACCTTCTGCAGCTCGGCTATGTCGAAGTCGCCCAGGCGATACCAGCCATCCGGGGTGCCACCGCGCACGCCCAGCAGCAGCAGTTTTTTCTTGTCTTTGTCATCGATCTTCACCGCGACACCGCGTTCACGCGCGGCGGCCAGCACCCACACGTGGTAGGTGCCCGGACGCAGGATGACGCTGCCCGCATCATTCCCGGCCTGCGCAGCGCTGAGGGAGCGCCCCATGCCGCCCCAGGTGGGGGTGGTAGTCCAGGAGCCGGTGAGCTCTGACCCACCGGCCAGCGCCACGCTGTAGTGGGTGTTGCGCCCGAAGGATACCGTGCGGAAAGCACTGGCACTGATGTTGCTGTGCCGCGCATTGTCCTCGGCTACAGCCCCCAGCAGCAGCATCGTGCCATCTGGCTGCGCCGGGAGCTGGGCGGAGTAGTAGATGCCCCCCATCCCCTCCACCTGCTTCATCTCCAGCTGGTTCATCCCCTTGGCGCTGTAGCCGTATTGCAGTTTCACGGATTTGATACCCGCCGGGCTGTATACCTTCACCCGTACCGAGAAGGGAACATTTGCCGGTGCTTGCTCGGAGGAGAACTCCACCGGGAACATATATGGCCCATCTGGATTGCTGATAAGTACCAGTGAGAGCACTTCGAGCGGCTTCTCGCCCGCTTTCAGCGTCACCAGCAAGCTGTCCCCAGTGATAAGGGCAGCTACGACTGGTATATCGGAGAGCATAGCGCCGTTCTCGCTGGCGTTCAACACTGCCGGATCAACGGCGTCGCCAATGATCTTCACGGTACCGGGTCCATTAGTGATGACGCGGATCGCGCAGGGGGCGACGGGCACACCCTTGAGCGGGAGGCGGTAGGTTACTTCGGTTCCCTCGGGCACGTGCCTGCCCGAGCCGACGATAGTGGAGGTGCCCACTGCACCCAGGTAGGGCGCATCCAGCGGCGGGGCCACCAGCGTGCTCAGGGGCATAATGTCCCGGTCTGGGAGGGTCGGGTGCGGGTCCAGCCCATCGGGCAGGCCATCATTGTCAGTATCCCAGTTGTTCGGGTCGCTGCCGGTATACATCTCCATGGTGTCATCAGCGCCATCTTTGTCGGCATCGATATGCGGGATAACTATCTTCGCCTCGGGGGAGAAATTCACCCCCGTAGTGCCTTTTTCCACGATACGTGCGATCAGGCGCAGCGTCCCCCCGGTGAGTACCGGCGGGATCTTCGCGGTATATACCCCCGCTGCTACGTTATTCAGCTCCACCGCTCCCAGCTTGCCGGTGGTGGAGATATACATCAGTGTCGCAGAGAGCAGCGCCGGTTCCCCGATCATATTTACCGTTACCTGCAGCGGTTTGTCGTTGGTGATCGCATTGGTGATCGTGGGGGTGGTCAACTGCGTGGTGGCTGCCGGGCGCACGGGGTCTTTCACCCCGGCGTTGCGCTGGGCCGCCAGGTAGTTATTCACCGCTACCAGTTCCGTCATGGTGCGGAAAGCTACCGAGGGGGCGGCGAGGGTGCGTCCGTCAACCGCAGGAAGCAGCGAGCGCAGCACGCCCGGGGGCATTTCGCCAGGGTCGGCGTATACCATCACCAGCGGGGCGTTGACATTCTGCGCGAGGAGCTTGCGCAGCTCAGTTACGTTATGCACGCGCCCCACGGCCACCGTGCCGGTGAAGTCCGGCAGCAGCATACCGGTGCGCGGTGTGCCATCCTGCAGATAGTATTCCTCGGGGCGCAGCACACTGCCGCGCCAGCCATATGATTGCAGGCTTTTCAATATAGGGATATATTTCGTCTGGTCATCCACCTCGCGCAGCGTCATGCCGTTGATATCCATGGCGCGGGCGTTCTTGATCCCATGCTGATATAGATCGGCGGGGTCTACCACCAGATAAGCTGGCAACCAGCCGACGCCGTTGGGCGCAGCGAGGAACTCAAAGGCCCCAGATCGCTGCCGTGCCAGCAGCCGCTGGTAGATGGCCGGGGCGTAATCGTAGAGCGCCAGCGGCAGCTGCACCCCCACCGGCACGTCATTCATCGCCGGGTCATCCAGCAGACCACGCAGCAACATCGTGCTATCGAGCGAACGCGGGTCGACGCTCAACGTGCTATTCACGCTCTGCAGCACCTGGCTGTCATAGATAACGGTAAGCAGCTTGCGCCCCGGGTCGAAATCCAAATCGCCACGCCCCTGCATCAGCGGACGTATGGCCGGGAAACGCGCGTAGCAGGAGAGATTAGCGATATTCCGCGCGGGCAGATAGCGTATGCCGATGGTTCCGAGCAGCACACCCAGGTCTGCGGCCGCTTTGTCGGCATTGATATTTTTCATCACATCTACACAACGGTCATCGAGATTACCGATGAAGGTAGAGAAGGTGGGCAGGCTCTTCGCCAGTACGCTCAGCGCTTCCGCCTCTTCCATTACCGTCGGGTTAAAGTCGACGGCGGTGAACTTCCGCGCCACGATCAAGTCAGCGAGCATGTTGCCGTTTTCCGGTGATAATGCGATAGTGGTGGGGTCGGACTTGCCCGCATATTCCTTGGTCACCCAGGCGT
Source organism: Armatimonadota bacterium (assembly GCA_038215455.1). Lineage (GTDB taxonomy): Bacteria > Armatimonadota > Hebobacteria > CAIYQO01 > CAIYQO01 > CAIYQO01. The sequence continues at coordinate 4,906 of JBBQQW010000070.1, read as the reverse complement.
ATGCCGCTAGACGATCCGGCCACAGCTGCGCCTGGGTGTCGAACATCACATCCAACTCGGTGTCCGGCTCCATGGACTTCTTCGCCTTCACTATCACATTGCCGGTTGCCGATGCCGCCATGGTCAGGGCGATATTCCGTTCCCACGGTTTCTCACCGTCATATTCAATCACAGCGTTCAGCTTCGGCTTCAGCTTCTCCAGTAATCTCTGTGGGGTAATAGTACGGCGCTTCAGTTCGTAGCTATGCACCAGCTCATCCGCCCACACGGCATCAGCGTCGTTGGTGATAAGAAACACCGCCGAGTCACCATCCTGGCGATTGACGATCCCCTGTAGACACCCAACCCAGGCATAGGTATCCATATCCCGTGCGCCATAGCGCATATCCACTACATCCAACGAGAGTGGAGTATCCGCAAAAACGGTCACAGTGAGACCGGTAAGGAACAGGGCAAGCACCAAACGACGCAGCATATGTGACATCAAACACACTCCTTCGAGAAAAGATTCGGCGGGCGCTTTGCCCACTGGTCTACCTAACCCCCAGCCCCTTCCCGGCGCGGGAAGGGGTGTCCAAACGATTGATCTTCCTGCAAAAACGTTCATCCGCCCCCTTCCCGCGTGGGTAAGGGGGGCGGGGGGTTAGGTAGAATATGGCTAACGCCCTATCGCGTTACCAATTTTTCATCCCCAAGCAATAAAGCCCACTTCATTGCTAATCCCCTATTTCTCTATGCTATTAAGGATATAGCGAAATTGACGATTAGTATAGAGGGAGGCGGTGGTTATAATGAAAATAATCAGATACGCTAGTAAGATCATAAATGTTTCGTGATTGAGGTAATACATGAAATATGATTCACCGCCCATCCTCCAACCTATTGAACCGATAAACCCGACAAACCAGTGTAGCTACAAACCCGCTTTATGCGTTACAATTAACCACTTATAGTGGAGGGTTGCAGGTTGTTGCGTTTTTTGACAGCAGGGGAATCACATGGTCCCGCTTTATCGGCTATTGTCGAAGGTATGCCTGCGGGGGTGCCGGTCACCGAGGAGATCATCAACCGTGATCTGGCGCGGCGACAGGTGGGCTACGGGCGCGGCGCGCGGATGCAGATCGAGCGCGACAGCGCGCGGCTGCTGGGCGGGGTGCGCTTTGGCAGCACGCTGGGGTCACCGATTTCCCTGCTGATCGAGAACCGCGACTGGGCCAACTGGACGGAGAAGATGCGCCAGGATGCCCCGCCCGCACAGCCAGTGCCCGCCATCACCACCCCGCGCCCCGGCCATGCAGACCTGCCCGGGATGAAAAAATATGGCACCGATGACCTGCGCAATATCCTGGAACGCGCCAGCGCCCGCGAAACTGCCGCCCGCGTGGCGGTGGGGGCTATTGCCCGCAGCCTGCTGAGCGAGTTAGGGATCACCGTCTTCAGCCACGTGCTGCGCATCGGCGCGGTGGTGGCACAGCCGGATTCGTCTAACCTGCCCGCCCTCGCCGCTGCCGCAGAGGCCAGCGACCTGCGCTGTGCAGATGCCGTAGCCGCTACAAAGATGCGTGCGATTATCGACGAAGCGAAGAGCGCCGGGGATACCCTGGGCGGCGTCTTCCAGGTGGTGGTCACCGGGCTTCCCGTAGGGCTGGGGAGCCATGTACACTGGGATCGAAGACTCGATGGCGTGCTGGGCGCGGCGGTGCTGAGCATCCCCGCCATCAAGGGCGTGGAGTTCGGCATGGGCTTCGGCGTTGCCGAGTTGCCCGGCTCGCAGGTGCACGACGCCATGTATCCTGCGGCTGGCGGCGTGATGCGCACCACCAACAACGCCGGCGGGCTGGAGGGTGGCATGACCAATGGCGAGCCGCTGCTGTTGCAGGCGGCGATGAAGCCCATCCCCACGCTGGTGCGGCCCTTGCCATCTGTTGACCTGGCTACCGGTGCGGCGGTGTCCGCCCACGCGGAGCGCTCCGACGTCTGCGCTGTGGCGGCGGCCGGTGTGGTGGCGGAGGCGATGGTGGCCTATACGCTGGCCGCGCAGCTCATCGCGCAATACGGCGGCGATCAACTAGTGGAGATAAAGGCTCGCGTGAAAGAGGCGCAATTATGACACATATTATTCTATCGGGCTTCATGGGTACGGGGAAAAGCACCGTCGGGCGCATTCTCGCTGAACGTTTGAATATGCCCTTCGCTGACCTGGACACCGAAATTGAACATAGTTCGGGCAAAGATATCAAGCAGATATTCGCCGAGGAAGGTGAGCAGGGATTCCGCACGCGGGAGTCCAAAGCGCTGCTGAAGCTGCTGCACCTGGACGACTCGGTGCTGGCGCTGGGGGGCGGTGCCTTGCTCGATCCATTGAATATGGCACGGGCGCGCCGAGCTGGCCCGCTGGTGTGCCTCACGGCGGATGCCAAGGTTATCTGCTTTCGAGTGCATGGGCAATCCGGCGTGCGCCCGTTGCTGGATGTAGATGATACCGAAAATGAGGTGCGCGGACTGCTGGCGGAACGCAGCTCCTGCTATAGCAGCACCGATGTGCAGATCGACACCACTTGCCTGACCGCGAATGAAGTAGCTGATGAGATTATCGACTGGCTGACGCTCGTGCGGGTGGAGCTGGGCACGCGCAGCTATAATATCCATATCGCCCCCGATTGTTACTCCATGCTGGGGGATATCCTCCTGGAAGAGGCGAAACCAGTGACCTCGGCGGTGATTATCAGCAACCGCGAGGTGGATCGACGCTACGGCGACAGCGTGCGCGCCGCGCTGGATGCCGCGCATATCCCGCACCATACACTGTGCGTACCGGCGGGCGAACGCTATAAGAGTATCAGCACCACCTCGCGCCTCTATGGCGACCTCATCCAGCGCAAAGTGGACCGGCAAGCTATCATCATCGCGCTGGGCGGCGGAGTGGTGGGCGATATGGCGGGTTACGTTGCCGCCTCCTATCAACGCGGGGTGCGCTTTGTGCAGCTCCCCACCAGCCTGCTGGCGCAAGTGGACTCCGCCATCGGTGGCAAGGTCGGCATCAATCACCCCATGGGCAAGAATATGATCGGCGCCTTCCTGCAGCCGCTGTGTGTGCTGGCCGACCCCAAGGTACTGCACAGCCTGCCCGCACGCGAGATGCGTACGGGAATGGCGGAAATCGTCAAATACGGGGTGATCTGGGATGAGGATTTTTTCTCCTATCTGGAGGAGAATATCGACCGCATCATGCGTCAGGAGACATCCGCAATACAACATATAGTACGGCGTAGTTGCCAGATTAAGGCCTACGTGGTAGCGGCTGACGAGACCGAAGGTGGTCTGCGCGCTATCCTAAATTTCGGCCACACCGTAGCCCACGCAGTAGAGACACAGACCGCATATGACCGCTACACCCACGGCGAAGCCGTCGCCATCGGCATGGTGGTAGCGGCACGGCTGGCACATGAGCTGGGGATGTTCAAAGCCAGCGAGGTACATCGCCTCATCCAACTGCTGAAACGCATTGGCCTGCCAACAAATCTGCCCAAATCTGACCCCGCCGTACTGATGAGCCTGATGGAAACGGACAAAAAAGCCGTCAACGGCGTCCCACGCTTCATCCTTCCCGTCGGACTCGGCAGGGTGGAGATAATCGACAGCGTATCCCCCACGAAACTCCGCAACGCACTGGAGAAATCGGTGGAGGTGTGAGGGTGGTGGTATTAGCGGGACGGCCCATGAGAACCGGATTGCGAATTATGATTTTCTCCCCCGCCGCAGGGGTGACCAGCTGCGGTGCCAGACGATGAGCGTGAGGCCGGATAACGTCAGCGCCAGGCCAAAGAGGATGCCCGGGTGGAGCGGCTCGTGGAGGATCCAGTGGGCTTGTAGTAGTGCGAATAAGGGGATGAGTACGTTGAACATCGTCCCTTCGGAGGCGTCCACATAGCGTAGCCCGGCGGCGAAGAGCCAGTAGGCGGCGGCGGTGCTGCCGATGCCCAGGAAGAACAGGACAATCCAATTGGTGATAGTGGGCGTGCCGATGACCAGCGGGCCGGTGACGGGCAGCGCTATGGTCATCATTATCGCCGCCAGCGTGAATATCGGCAGCAGGATATCGTTATCTCCTCCCTGCTGCAGCTTCGTCTGCCCGATGACATAGAACGGCCAGGCAAGCGCCGCCCAGAATTCGATGACGTTGCCGGTGAAATACTGCGCATTTACCACGTCACCTGCCGAGGATTTATTCAGCATCACCAGCAGCACCCCCGCCGTCGCCAGCAGTACCCCGGTGACTTTGTTCCAGGTGATTCGCTCTCCCAGTAATAACGCGGCCAGCAGCACCGTGGCGACACACTGCACCTGCGTCACCACCGAGGTAGCACCGGCCGTGGTGTAACGCAGCCCGATAGCATAGAAGAGATAATTGACGCATAAAGAGAGGGCGGAGGCGAACATCCACCACGGACGCTTGACGCGCGGCCAGTGCGGTGCCCCCGGCTTACGCACGTAGAACTCACGCAGCACAAAGAATATGATGGTGGCGATCCACAGCCGTACCGCCGCAATAAAAGCCGCCGAGAAAGCACCAGAGTGCTCCGCCACCAGCAAGCGCGTGCCCACCGGGACACTACTCCACAGCAGCACCGCCGCCAATATCAGCAGTATCCCCAATAACCGTCTGCGCTCCGCAAAAAAGCTCTTCATCGATAATCCCATCAGTCACTTCTAGATTAAATTCTAAGTTCCAAGGCTGGCTTAGCGTGCTTATACCCGCCAGCCTGTTCGCCCTGCCGTGCCACGCGCTAAAGCACGCTGAACCATGCAATCCCGACAAGTGAAACGGTTTCTCACAATGACATCCCCTGACTATTTTTTCGCCTCCGGCACGCATAATACCTGTAAAGAAAATCGTGCGAGTGTC
>JBBQQW010000069.1:0-12555 GCA_038215455.1 Armatimonadota bacterium | reverse complement strand
TGATGGGGTGCAATATGAGTAGCGCCGCCGGGGCACGTGACGCGGGGATCAAGCTCTACGGCAAGCCCCTCTATGAAGTTATTCGCCCCGGTGCCGCCGCCGCCCAAACGGCGACGCGTAATGGCCGAGTGGGGGTGATCGCCACGCAGGGCACGGTGAACAGTGGTGCCTACGAGCGTACTTTAAATGCGGTAGGGGTGAAGGACGTCTTCCAGCAGGCTTGCCCGCTATTTGTCCCGCTGGTAGAACGCGGCCAGGATGACGGCCCGGAGGTGGAGGCGGTGGTTGCCGAATACCTGACCCCGCTGCGCGACGCCGGGGTGGACACGCTCATCTTCGGCTGCACCCACTATCCGTTTTTAGGCGATGCCATTGCGCGTTTCCTCGGGCCAGCGGTGACACTGATCGACCCGGGCACTTTCACTGCCGTGGAGGTAGCCGCGCAATTCGCCAGCACGCTGCCGCCCGCGCCCGCCGACGCCCACCGCTTCTACAGCAGCGGTGACCCGGAAAGCCTGCGCCGCGAAGGTGCCCGCCTGCTGGGTTTCCCACTGCACAATGTCGAGCGGGTGGGGGTGCCGGTGGAGCGGTTTGCTGGTCAGTGAAGTATTAGCACATCATGATAAAAAACGGGTACTGTTTGACGTGCATGACTTGTGCATGTACCATAACTAACATCAACCCAATGTTGCAGTTAATGAAAGGAGTAGTACCATGCTATTCGGTTTTTTCAAGGGTCAGCCAACAGATTATGTTGTGAAATATGTCTCAGGGAAGATTGTTACAGAAGGCCCGGGATTGTCATTCTATTATATGCCTTTTAATACTCAGATTGCTGCAATCCCTACCAGCAGCATTGATGTAAGTTTTGTTTTCAATGAGACGACGAACAACTTTCAGGCGGTGACGATTCAGGGGCAATTCACCTACAAGATACATGACCCACGCCAGGCGGCTGCGTTGCTGAAATTCACCATCGATCCACAGCGGTTATCATACATGTCGGATGACCCGGAACGTTTAAAGCAACGTATCACGAATATAATCCAGATGGAAACTCGTAGGGAAGTGCAAAAGCGAACGCTGGAGGAGACATTGCGTGACTCGCAAGAGATCGCAGTGAATGTACTGGCAAATGTCAGCAAATCTGAACTATTGCGTCCGATGGGTACGCAGTTATTGAGCGTCTATTTCCTCTCTGCCAAGCCGACGCCAGAGGTAGCAAAAGCACTCGAGGCGGAGTATCGAGAGTCATTATTGCGCAAAGCTGATGAGTCGATCTATGCGCGGCGTGCTGCTGCGGTGGAGGAAGAACGCAAAATCAAAGAGAACGAGTTGCGCACTGATATTACGCTGGAGCAACAACGGCAACAGTTGATCGACATGCAAGGGAACAACTCTATGCAGGAGGCAGAATTCCGCGGCAAAGCACTGGAGCAGGAGACAGAATACCGGGCACGATCAATGGAACGCGAAGCTGAGGCTAAAGGTAAAGTAGTGGAGCAACAATTAGCGCCTTATCGTACGTTGGAACCGCGTATGGTGCTGGCGCTGGGCATGAAGGAATTAGGTGAAAATGCCGCCAAGGTGGGGAATTTGACGATAAGCTCTGAGATACTTGCAGAACTGCTCAAATATGAGAAATAGTCCGGAAGAGGTAGCTTGGGGATGTCAGCAATCGAAAAAATTGTCATAGTAACCCGCAAAACAGCACTCGATGAATTGATTGAGCGCTTCAATACCCGTGAGCAGGCACGCTTTTATATCGAGCATATGGGTGCCTCATTTGATGAGTATCAAGCGGCACATGAAAGCTATCAGATTGCATTGGCATCAGTGCGCACGCAACTGCCACGCGAGTTGCGCTATCAATTTATCGATCGATCCTATCTTCCCAATTATACTTTCGGTGACTGTGATCTGGTGGTGACACTGGGACAGGATGGTCTAGTGGCCAACACCGCTAAATACCTGCAGAAACAATTGCTATTGGCCTTGAATCCTGATCCGCGAAGGATTGATGGAATCCTCATCCCGTTTCAGGTTAATCAGTTTTCCGCCGTCTTGCAGGGCGTGATGAGTGGTAACTCCACGGTAAAAAATATCACTATGGCGAAGGTAACGCTAAATGATGGGCAAACACTTTACGCGGTAAACGATATCTTCATCGGTCCGCAGTCGCACACGTCGGCTCGTTACCAGATATCATTGGATGGCTGGTCGGAAACGCAGTCGTCCAGTGGGATCATCGTATCCACTGGCGCTGGTTCTACCGGGTGGTTTCGCTCAATAATCACTGGTGCCGCACAATTAATGAGCAGTTTTGCCCAACAACCCGAGTTGGCCAAAATGCAAAACAGTTACCGTTTCGACTGGGAGGCGGACTATTTATACTTTAACGTTCGCGAGCCATTCATCAGTCATACTTCAACAGCGAAACTAGTGTTTGGACAAATTAATAGTGGGAGTATGCTCAAACTTACCTCACAGATGCCGCAAAATGGCGTAATCTTCAGCGACGGTGTCGAAGTCGATAACCTGCCGTTTAATAGTGGTGCAATTGCCAGTATTGGCATCGCAGATAAGAAGATGAACCTCATCATCACCGTATAAGTGAGCGGATAAAGGAATATATGGCGGAATCTCCATTCCAGCTAGGTGATACGACTCTCCGCGCCCTCGCCACCGAGACATGGACGCTGCCGTTGCTGCGTATCGTCAAGTGTACTCCCTTACCCGACAAAGAAGCGCTTAGCTTGGCACCGGAAGAAGTGCGCTGTCTGTATGCGTGGCTCCGCCCACTTTCGGCGCGGGGCGATGCGGCGTTGCAGTGGCTGCGTGCGAGTAACGTGAAAGCGGCAGCAATTGCATATTCCACCCCTGCATGGTGGGGCGAATTCCTGGCTTTTGGCCTGCCCACCGCACGGGAAGTATTGCGCCGGTGTCAGCTCATTGAGTTACCCCCCGAGGCGATTGACCGGCATAGCTGGCTGGAGCACCACTACATCACTGGCTATCGTAATATCTGCGCTAATCTGTTGCTGGCACTGGCGGCAACTGGTGAAGTGGATGAGCTGATCCCCCAGGCGAAGGCGGGAGATGTGGCGGCGCTACGGGCGCTGGGCATGGCGGGGCTGCGCGATGATATTATCAGTACGTTGGTGTTGCAGCTACGCACGGGAGGCAGGCCGCAAATGGCTGCGGCGGAGCTGGCGCTGGATCACCTCGCCCATCGGGCGGGACATTCGGGGAGCGAGGAGCTGCTGCGCCAGCAGTTCCTCGCGCAGGCGTGGGAAGAGTCGCAACTGGGGCAGCAACGCGTGCGCACTGACTGGCAGACGGGGATCTACCGCCTGCGTCTGAGCCTGCACGGGGGCAAGGTACGCTTTGAGGCACTGGGGCCGCGTGGCCCACTGGCGCGGATACCGGAAGAGCTGCGTCAGAGCGATGTCTACCACGAGGCGCGCGCTGCGGAGCATGAGCTGCAGGCGGAATACCGGCGCTACCGGGGTGAGCTGGAACGCTGGATGATGGCAGAGACGCTGGTGCCAGTGGGGCAATTCCGCTATCTCCTCGCCAACCCCGTCTTCGCGCACCTGGCAGAGCGGCTGGTGTGGCGCAGCGTCGCCGGGGTGGCGCTGCTCTGGGCGGGCGAGGGGCGCTGGGAGGATATATCCGGCGCGCCGGTAGCGCTGGATGCCGGTTTCACTTTGACACTGGCCCACCCGATTTCGCTGGGTGTGGAGCTGAAACGCTGGCAAAGTCGTGCGGCAGATATCCGGCTGCAGCAGCCCTTCCGGCAGTTATTCCGCGAGATATACACTCCGCTGGATGGCTCCGGGCAACGATGCGAACGCTTCGCCGGGCGACGCATCTCTCCGACACGTGCCTACGCAGTGCTGCGGGCGGCGGGCTATGCGCCGGGTTCCGGTGTCGCACGGCATGAGTGGCCGGGGGGCATCACCGCGCAGATATGCTGGGCAGAAGGAGTGGTGAGTCACGATCTATACGGCGCAGAGCAAAAAGCGGATGTGGCCTGCGGGGGCATCAGCTTCACCCGCGCCGGTGAGGTGCTACCTATGCAGGTGGTGCCACCGATAATCTTCAGCGAGACGTTGCGCGTGGCGGATCTCCTCACCACCCGTGCGGCGGTGGGCGAGGATAGCCTTACCTCGGCGGAGACGCTGGCGGTGCGGCGGACGCTGCTGCGCGAGATGGCGCGTACCTTCGACCTGACAAATATCGCCACCCCGGATACCGGTAATTACGCGCTGGTGCTGGGTACCCATGCGACCTACCGCGTCAATCTCACCACCGGCACTGTGCTGCTGGAGCCGGAGGGACGGCAAATTGTGCTGCCGGAGTTGTCGGACCGCTGGCACTATGCCGATGGTGACGACGCCACTGCCCATATCATCGCGGTGCTGCTGGCACTGGCGCACGATTCCGAGATCAGCGACCTTACTTTTCTGGCGCAATTATAACGTGGCGTCCCTGTATCTCCAACCGGCCAGCACAGAAGAGGCGCACCGCCTCGGGGTAGGCCTTGTGTTCTTCGATGAGTATCCGCGCGGCCAGGGTATCGGGGGTGTCATCGTCCAATACCGGTGCGGTGCGTTGCAGAATAATCGGCCCGCCGTCCACCTCTTCTTCAACAAAGTGTACGGTACAGCCGCTCACCTTCGCGCCATATGCCAGCACCGCCTCATGCACATGGTGCCCGTAGAATCCCGGCCCGCAGAAGCTGGGGATGAGCGATGGGTGTATGTTAATGATGCGACCACGAAACGGAGCTGTCAGCTCGACGGTGGTGACGCGCATAAAGCCCGCCATCAATACCAGCTCCACCCCGGCATTCTGCAATATCTCCGCCAGTGCCCGGCTGAATTCCGCCCGGCTGGGATAATCCTTCGGGAGTATCACCGCCGTCTCCGCGCCCACCGCCCGCGCACGTGCCAGCCCGCCGGCGTCGGGATTATCGCTGATAACCAGGGTCACGCGCCCGTCGATCTCCCCACGGGCGATTGCATCCAGCACCGCCTGCAGGTTCGATCCTCCCCCGGAGACCAGGGCACCGATTTTTTTACCTGTTGTTGTCATGCAGTTCCTTTGTTTCTGTTTCTTCTGGCGTATTCTCGGCGATAGTTTTCAGCACCTCGCCCAGTGCTACCTCGCGAGCTTGCTGGCGCAGGTGCATCTGGCGTAGTTTCTCGCGCGTGACCACAATACTCTCGTAGAGGGCAACGAAGAAAGCGAGGAGCGCCAATATGGTGAAATATAACGAGAGTGGAGAAGCCGCCGCATAATTATTGGTTATTTGGCCGCCGGCAATCATCAAGAAGGCGACCCCCAGGAAGCGCAGGTAGGAGCGTTTGCTCTGCGGTGACACCGAGGAGACAATTAATGCCACACCGACAATTAACAGCAGTGCCAGAGATACTGTTTTCAAATTATCCATTTTGTTCCTCCTCCGAAGATAGATTCAGCAGGCGCTTTGTACGTTGGTCGACCTACCCCCACTGATTTCTCCGTTATCGTTTAGCATTCGCTTGCAGGTTCACCCGGATCTCTGAATCGCCTACCACTGTTACCCCCGGTGGTACCTGCAACCGCACGGTGCGGCTGACATCCTGCGTTACGGTGCGTACATCGATACTCTCGGTGCTGAGATATCCCTCCAGCCGGTCCAGCGCTGCCGGGTCACCGCTGACGGTCACCTGGTCAGGCGTCATGGACTTCACGTTTACCAGGTAGGCAGTTTGGGGGTTCTTCAGCTCGGGTAACCGTACTGCCACCTGGCGGGTGTTTTTATCCCCGGTGAGTGACGCCATCGATACCAGGGCCGTCGGAGTCTGCACCGTTACACCATCTACGCGCTCACCCTCCTGGTTAGTAGCGTAGATATTCAAGGCACGTTCGGTCACCAGCGCAATATTCGGGTTCAGGCGCACGGTGAGATATTTCACCTTTGCCAGTGCCTCCACGCTTCCTTCGACCTCTACTTCAGTGGGTTTTATATTAAAGTCGCCGATACTGGCACCGGGGTTAGGCGCAACAATAAATGATGCAGTGACGGGCATTTTGATTCTTTTCAACGGTGTTACTGTCACCGACACCAAAATATTTTGCGCCAGCTCTACTCCCGGGGGTAATTTTACATTCACCGGTAGTTGCCGCGTCTCTTTTTGGTCGATGTTTCTGGCGTCTACTGTGGCGATCACATCTTCACGTACGATGTTGTTCACCAGATCAGACGGGCCTTTTACCATAATAGCCAGCGTATAATCGTGGAGTGCAGCGTTCATCCCCGGAGCGACTTCTACTTTGATGGGGATACTGGGAAGTACACGTGTGGCATCGCCGTGCGTCACCCGCACGTAGGCCCAGGTGAATAGTGCCAGCGCGATGGCTAGTATACGAATTGAAAGCTCAGGATTCCATTTCATTTGCTTTCCTCCTCGTTTTTCTCCGGTGGGGCTGCGCAATCTTTATTATAGTTTGCGGGCCGGCCAAACCAGCGGACTGCATCCGGCCCCACCGGTTGCAGTAATGCCAGCAGCCGCACTTTCAGCGCATCGACGGAGAGGTTGTGAATCAATTCACCTTCCAGCGCCAGCGAAATCGCCCCGGTCTCTTCGGAGACGACGATGATCACTGCATCGGTTACCTCGCTGATGCCGATCGCTGCGCGGTGCCTTGTCCCATAGCTGCGCGGGTAGTCGTCACGCGTGGTAAGGGGGAAGATACACATGGCGGCAGCCAGCTGATGTCCCTGGATCACCACACCGCCGTCGTGCATGGGAGTGCCGGGGTGGAATATTGTCTGCAGCAATTCGGAGGAGACGCTGCCAGTAATGCTCTTGCCAGTGGAGATAATATCCTTCAGGCCCACCTGGCGCTCAATAGCTATGAGCGCGCCGATATTACGCTCGGAGAGGCGCCGTGTTGCGCGGACGATCTCGTTTATCATCGTCACCGCATCATCCATGCTGAAATGTCCGGTATGGAAGGCTTCGGTGATAAAGCGCCCCCGTCCGATCTGTTCCACCACCAGGCGAAGCTCCGGCTGAAAGAGGACGATAAGAGCGATGACCCAGTTCTGCAGCACATTTGCCAGTAACCAGTGCGAAGCGTTCAGTCGTGCGACTTCGGTGATGAGCACAAATAGCGTGACAGCGATGAAACCCTTGATGAGTTGTACGGCGCGCGTACCACGAACCAGGCGCAACAACAGATAGATAGCCAGCGCCACTACGGCGATGTCCACCAGATTCAGCACCAGATCCGCCATGGAGGTAGGAGCGAAATATTGTTGAAACCAGAGTACCAGTTGCTCGCGCATTTCCTCACCACATTATCTACAGAATAATCCTACCCATATTTATTCGGCATTAGTCATGTGAAGTCCTGCGAGGATGGCGAATTTAATTGACTAGTTATGCGGTAGCAGTTGCTATTCCGTCTCGTCCTCAATATTTTTGGCCGCGTCGGAAGAGATGGTGGTGAAGGCATCCTCCTGCTGGTCTCCGGCGGGGAGGTAGTAGCAGAGAATCTGTAGCTCCTGGGTGAGGTCGACGTTGCGCACGATCACGCCCTTGGGTACTACCACGCGGGTGGGGGAGAAGTTTAACACCACGCGCACACCGCTGCGCACCATGCGGTCGGCCACTTCCTGTGCCACGCGTGCCGGGGTGGCGATCATGCCGATCTGCACGCCCATCTTCGCATTCAGCTCTTCCATCTGCTCGATATCGAGGATATCCAGATCCCAGACACGGCGACCAATTTTGCTGAAGTTATTATCGTAGATAGCGACCAGGTGGAAATCTGACTCGGTGAAACCGGTGTAGCCAGCGAGGGCGGAGCCGAGATTGCCCGCGCCGACGATCATGATCTCCTGTGGATGATCCAGCCGCATGATGCGCGCCAGCCGTTGCGCCAGCTCGTCTACTGCATACCCCAGCCCAGGCTTGCCGAATTCGCCGAAGAACGAGAGATCCTTGCGCACCTGCCCTGATGATATGCCCGTGCGCTTCTCGATATCCGCAGAAGACAGCGTAGTGGCACCATCCTGTTTGGCGATACGCAGACAGCGTAAATATAGCGCGATACGAGCGATGGTCGGTTCCGGTGCTGATTTATTTGTATTCAAAGCGGACTCCTATGTAATTCGGATGCGAGTAAACGCGGTCCGCGCGAAATGCGCATATCCTCTGCCATACACAATAGCTGGCTAGAGATTGTGAAATATTGTACAAACAATGACCGTATTTGTCAACCGGGGTGAGCGATATGTTGCTATAGACAGTGGGAAATAGGGGGTAGACGTTATAACTGCGCGTTTAATCTGCCCAGCGGTAAACTACAGAGCTAGTGGGCTTCGCCGATCACCCTTCGGGTGGGTACGCTTTCCCTTCCCCGTCCCGTCCGATAGACGATCGGCGTAGCCCTCTCGCCTGGTCGTTCATGGCCAGGTGGGGAATGACTGCATGTGAATAATTGTTGACGAGGAATAAATATGATGATAGGATATCCATGTTCATAATCACCTCTGGAAACATGCTCTGCAATTCAACCCTTTGACAATTCCGGCGAAAGAAGATTGAATAGGTAGCGCGGAAGGTAGGGAATTGACATGGATAGCATTAGAAATTACGTACTAAATGAATGGCGGAACAAACGCTTCAAGACTGCCTGGGGTCTGGGCGTTATTGCGGTAATGTTATTGGATCGGCTGATTATTGAGGTGTTGCTGCCCCGCCTTTCTTTTTCCCCGCATTATACTGTAGCTCATGATTATTTGCGCTTGTTCGAGTTATTGGTCGTCAAACAGGATAAGGTTCCTATACAGCATGTTATGCACCAGATTGCGATGTACAATTATCTGGTGCATTTGGGTATCGCTATGCTTGTGGGTGCGGCGTGTGGGTTGCTCCTGGCGGATAAAAAAGCCTACCTGGCGGCGTCAATAGCTGTGCTTCCCATATGGGTGCATGCAATAATAGGCCTTATAATCTTTTCAGTAAGTGCAGTACCGCAGTTTTTCTTTGGGTTTGAAAATCGCGTTGATTTTAAGAGCTTAATCATCTATATCGGTATGTTACTCTCCATCACCGCAATTGCAATACTTTCGGCGTTCTTTGCACAATTCTTAATCAATACACGTCGCCGCAGGCTTGCAGTACAATTAATTGGATGAGAGGCGTTCTCCAGGAAGATCAATTTGACGCCCCCGCCCCCCATCTGCTACCATTACATCAATAGACAAGTGGAAGGAAAGGCGGGGGGCATTTGCCAGTCGCACTTCAGGCCAGGAGTATCCCAGTTGGGGGTGCGCCTGGTTTTTTGTTTTGGTCTAGTTGGATTTGAGGGAGGAAACTATGGCGGAAGTACGTGCTAATACTTTTGGGAATCGGGCGATTATCCGGGTGACGGAGTTGCCGTGCGCCACGGCGGCGGATGTGATGCGCAGCCCGTTGGTGCCGCAGGTGGTGCAGCGGTTTATCAATCACCTGGTGAAGCATGATTCGCCGCTGCTGGATGTGGTGGCGGGGTTTGATCCTGTGACAGAGGGGAAGGAATACTCGGCGGCGACGAAGGCGGTGGTGGACCTGCTGAAGCTGCTGGTGGATCACAACCCCGATACCATTGTGAAGCTGGTGCCGCATCTGGCCCCGCTGCTGCAGGCCGGGCGTCCGCTGGGTGACTTTGTCGATAAACTCTACGACTTCTGGCGCGATTACGAGCGTTTCCTCATCTACGAGAGCGATGCCGACGACTCACGCGACCGCGCACGTGATGGGCACACCGCCTTCATGCAGGCGAACGACATGCTGAAGAATATCGTCATGGATGCCTACCGCCACGTGGACTCCAATGTCCGCGGCGTGTGGCCGCGCGTGTATCACCAGGTGCCGGCGGGGGCGAGTGTGGGGCTGCTGGTAGACCACATCAAATGGCCTTGCCCGGCGGGCGAGTATGAGATACTGCAGGGGATCCCCTTTGTGCGGCTGGTGGCGCTGGAGCTGCCGGTGACCTTCTACCCGCGCAAGAACACGCGCAAAGGTGCGTTTGCCCCGGTGCAGAGCAACCCGCTGGCGGGGGTGACGCTGAACAAAGAGCACTGGTATTGCCTGCCGTTGATGGTGGGGCCGCTGGTGATCCACACCTTCTTCCACGAGGAGTATCTGGCGCTGGCCAGCAGTCTGGTGAACCTCTTCGAGGTAGCGGGGCACGCGGCCGCACGGCAGAAGCCCGACGGCATCCTGGTCTTCGGCGTGCCGGACGAGAGCCTGGGTGAAAACAAAACCGTCTTCTATGAGGACGCCGAGAACGACCTGCTGCTGGGCGTGATCGGGCGCTCGGAGGATGTCGACTACTTCGGCTACTTCAAGAAGATGCTCCTCACACTGCATAACGTCATTATGATGCGCCGCGAGCGCCTGCCGGTACACGGGGCCATGTGCCGTATCGAGCTACGCGACCACAGCCGTGCCAATATCGTTATCATCGGCGACAGCGGGGCGGGCAAATCGGAGTCGCTGGAGGCCTTCCGCATGTTGGCGCACGATAATTTGCGTGACATGAGCATCATCTTCGACGACATGGGCGCGCTGGCCATCACCCCGGAGGGCGGCATCGCCGCCTACGGCACCGAGACAGGGGCCTTTGTACGGCTGGACGACCTGCAGCCGGGCTTCGCCTTCGGGCAGATGGACCGCAGCATTATCATGAACCCACACCGTGCCAACGCACGCCTGGTCATCCCCATCACCACCTACGATGAGGTGATCGCCGGCTACCCGGTGGACATCGTGCTCTACGCCAATAATTACGAGCAGGTGGATGAAGAGCACGGCTTCGTGCAGCTCTTCGATGACCCGACGCAGGCGCTGCACGTCTTCCGCGAAGGCTACCGCGCGGCAAAAGGCACCACTGATGAGCGCGGGCTGGTACACACCTACTTCGCCAACCCCTTCGGCCCGGCGCAGTTCAAAAGCCGCCACGATCCGCTAGCAGCGAAGTTCTTCCAGGCCATGTTTGCCTCCGGGGTAAAAGTAGGCCAGCTCCGCACCCGCCTGGGTATCCCTGGGCTGGAGCAGGAAGGCCCGGAGACAGCAGCAAAGGCGCTGTTTGAGTTTATCCGGCAGCTGGCGGTGTAACTGTTCAGTCTTGTCAGAATCGCGCATCGAATGCCTTAGTTTTACCTAACCCCCAGCCCCTTCCCTGCGAGGGAAGGGGTGCCTACCCAATATCTACTATTGGAAAACGACCTTGCTCCCCCTTCCCTCGCAGGGAAGGGGGCTGGGGGGTTAGGTGAAACCAAGGCTGATGAATATGAGCAGTTACGTCCGTGTAGTGAGTAACCACGAAAGGCACGAAAGGCACGAAAAGGCACAAATACGCGTTGATACGATGAATTACGCTTCAATTGAAATATTATCGTAGCTTCAGATGAAATCCGGGGTAGGCTTTCACCGCAACAGTTGGGGCGCATTAATGCGCCCCAACGCGTGTAAAAAAATATTTTCAAAAAAAGTTCCAGATTATGGAACATTCTCCCCGTACGCCCAGTCTTACTTAGTATGGAGCAATTCATGATGAAAATATGCTTCATAAGTAGCTGAAGGAATCAGTATCATGGACGATATTTAAGGATGAAACAACAAATGGCACGGGTAGGACGCCCGTGCCATTTTGCATGCTTGGCTTACTCCACATCCCAGTCTAACAATTTCCCCAAAAACCACCGATACCATGGAACTTTTCCCCCACATATCCAGTATAAGAGCTAAGCGGCCATTTTATGGTGGACGCCACTTTAACTGGAGGTGAGGAAAATGAAAGGTTTACGCATTGTTTGTGCGCTTTTTGCGTTGCTGGCGGGGCTATTGCCCGCGTTTGCGGATGGCATGATGCATCCGGCCTATCCGCCTGATTGGCGGCCACCGGTTATGCCACCACATGTGGTGTATATTCCCCCGGTTTTGCCTGCGTTCAGTGTGAATTATCACAAGGTTAAGGTGAACATTGATCGCCAGGTCGCCACCACGGATATCGATCAGGAGTTCCATAATAATGCCAGCCGGGTGGTGGAGGGGCAATATACCTTCCCGCTGGCAGATGGCATCACTATCAACAAGTTCAGCATGTATGCCGGGGCTGAAGAGCTGACGCACCGCATCCTCACGAAAGAGGAAGCAAAAAAGATCTATACTGATATTGTGCGCAAGCTCGAGGATCCGGCGCTGCTGGAGTGGGTGGGCACGCGCGCTATCAGTGCCAGCGTCTACCCGATACCGGCCAATGGCGACAAGCGCATCACCATCAGCTATCAGGAGGTGTTGGGGGCGAACGCCGGGGTGATCAAATACGTGTATCCGCTGAAGACCGAGAAGGTCTCCGCCACCCCGCTGAAGGAATGTTCGATCGAGATCAACATCAACAGTGCGCAGCCGATCCGCAGTATCTATTCGCCTTCGCACAATGTCACCATTAAAAAAACCAGCGAGACCACCGCGCTGGTGAGCTACTCGGAGAAGAATACCCGGCCCG
>JBBQQW010000068.1:0-12891 GCA_038215455.1 Armatimonadota bacterium | reverse complement strand
CATCTCATCGCCAAAGTAGCGCAGCATCACCTGCCTGCGGCAGGCGGTGGTTTCGCAGAATCCCAGCAAGGCATCGAGTTTGCGTTGCTCCAGCCTTTTATGCGCTTCATCGGCCTCGGAGTTGGCCAGTAACTCGCGCATGAAGACGACATCCCCCAGGCCATAGAGCATCCAGGCATCCGCCTTCTGCCCATCACGCCCGGCGCGCCCGGTCTCCTGGTAATAGGCCTCAATGCTCTTCGGCAGGTCAATATGTGCGACGAAACGCACGTCCGGTTTGTCGATACCCATGCCAAAGGCGATAGTGGCGACGATTATCACCCCGTCGTCACGCAGAAAACGGTCCTGATTCTTTTTCCGCAACTCCGCGCTCAACCCAGCATGATAGGGCAATGCGGTGAATCCCTGTTCGCAGAGCCACTCTGCCATCGACTCTGTCTTCTTGCGCGACATGCAGTAGACGATGCCCGCATCATGCATATGCTCCACGGTGATAAAGCGCTTCAGTTGCAGGCGCGGATTGTCCTTGGGCAAAATGCGATAGCGGATGTTGGGCCGGTCGAAACCATCGACAAAGGTACGCGCCTCTTCCAGTTTCAGCCGCGCCACGATCTCCCGGCGCGTCATGGCATCGGCAGTGGCAGTTAGTGCCATGCGCGGCACCTGCGGGAAACGCTCATGCAAAACCGACAGTCCCAGATAATCCGCACGGAAATCATGCCCCCATTGCGAGACGCAATGCGCTTCATCAATGGCGAAAAGAGAAATCTGCACCTGCCCGAGTAGCTCCAGCATACCGTCAGTGCGCAACCGCTCTGGAGCCACATAGAGCAGGTCCAGCTTGCCCGCACGCAGCTCCTGCAGCACCTGCTGTGCTTCATAGGGATCGAGGGCAGAATTCAAATATGCACACCGCACCCCCAGCTGGCGCAATGCCCCCACTTGGTCATGCATCAACGCGATCAGTGGCGAAATGACAATGGCCGTGCCGGGCAACAGCAGTGCTGGAAGCTGAAAACAGAGCGACTTGCCCCCGCCCGTGGGCATGAGCACAAAGGCATCCCCACCCTGCAGAACGTGGGAGATTATCTCTTCTTGCCCACGGCGGAATGAATCGTAACCGAAGACGGACTTTAATATCTGGCTGGCTTTTGTCATGATGTGCTTTCTCTTTTCTATTCTCTCTACCCATAGCAAATACCTGCGATGACACCAAAGAATATGAAAACAGGAATTTGCATCTATTAGTCGAATAGTTACTATAGACCCATAAAGGAGAATGCCTGTATGCCGAACTGCCCGCGCTGTGGGGCAACTAATAAAGGTGAGCGGGAGACGTGCTGGAACTGCTGGACTAAGTTGCCCAGCGTTACTAACAGCAACGATGCACCTGCTGCAAAAACGCAGGTATGGGTGAAACCCCAAAGCAAAGTACCTGCTGTCCGCGTGAGTACACCAAAAAACAAAACGGGATTCCACTTTCCTGCGCGTAGCAGCACGCCAGAGCCGGCCGGTGATATTATCACCTGCCCGAATTGCAGCGCCACCAACAGCACCACAAGAAATCTTTGTTGGAGCTGTTGGGCAGAACTCCGCCCAATCGCAAAACCTGAACAGAGTATAATCGAAACCGTTGCACCGCCGATTGCAATTGAAAAAGAGGTATCGCTACCAGTCGTACCAACGCTGGAAGAAGCTATCCCAGAAATCTTTGAATTGCCCGAGGAATTTCTGCCGGCCCCTGCAACTCCAGTGGTGGTGGAGCCGGTACCGCTACCAGAGGTTATTATCTTCCAGCAGGAGTTCACTTTACCGATTGACGCTATCACCACGGAAATAGTAGCTGACGAGATTACACCTGCAGCAGAAATTGAAATTATAACGCAGGAATCTGCCACCACTGCAGCAGCAGATGTGGTGGTGGAGCCGGTTCCGCTACCCGAGGTTATTATCTTCCAGCAGGAGTTCACTTTACCGATTGAAGATACCGCTGCTAAAATTGTAGCAAACGAGATTGAACCTGTAGCAGAAATTGAAATTTTTACGCAGGAATCAGCTACCACTGCAGCAACAGATATCGGTTTACCCCCAGAAACAACAGCTACCGCCTGGTGGTATATCGCACTCCCGGTCTCCATAGCCATATTGGCAATGGGTGCAATGCTGTGTTGGAATTTTTGGCTGCAGCCACGCATGAGTACAGTGCAAATCACCCGTATAACCCAGACTTATCTCTCTGCATTGGAGCAAGGGGATATCAATACTCAAACACACCTGGCGACACAATCCACTAAAGGTATACGATTGCCAGGATGGATCACTATCGGTGGCGCAACACTGCTTGAACCCAATAGTGTGCAAGAAGGTAGCGCTAACTACGGAGTGACACTGCGCCTGATTCCATCCGAAGACAAAGCAGAACAAATTGCCGAATTGCGCAAAGCACTTTCACACCAGTATCAGTTGGAGATAGTACTCTGCAATGAAGATGGAAAGTGGCTGGTGGATCAACAACGACTGGTACATGATTTGCGCGCGCAGCTAACAGCAGAAAATCCAGATCTAACCTTTCCCAAGTGGTAATAAAAACGCCCGCACCGATTTACTGGTGCGGGCGTTTATCACACATACTATGATTAGCCTACGATTGAATCACCTTCTGGTTGTTTCTTCGGTAGCGTGAAGAAGAAGGTAGATCCTTTACCGTAGGTACTATCCACCCAGATATCGCCCCCGTGTGCCTGCACCAGGCTCTTCACCAGGAACAGCCCGATACCTGTTCCGCCCACGCTCTGTGCATCGCCGGAAGCCACCCGATAAAATCGATGGAAAACCTTGTCAATATTCTCTTCAGGAATGCCCATGCCATGGTCACTGATCGCGAACACCACTTTCTCAGGTTCATCCGAAATGGTAACCTTGATCTCGCCACCGTTCGGGCTATATTTTATGGAGTTGCTGATCAGATTAGTAAGTATCTGATCCAGCTTATCTTGGTCTGCTACTATGTTAGGTATATCCTTTGGACTCTCCACAACAAATTCATGCTTGTCGGTATAGCTGCGCTGGAAGTTCACGCACTTGTCTACCAGTCCCTTCACATTCACTTCTGAGTAGTTCAGATGTACCGGTAAACCACGCTCAATACGGGAGACATTCAACAGGTCAGATATCAAGCGCACCAGGCGATCGCATTCAGAATCGATAATCCCGTAGAATTCCATGCGCGTTTCCTGATCATAGAACTCACCAGTAGGATCGTCGATCAAGGTGCGAATAAAGCCTTTAATAGCCGTCAACGGTGTACGCAGTTCGTGTGATACAGTAGAGACAAAGTCGCTTTTCATCCGCTCCACATTGCGCAGCTCTGTCACATCATTTAACACCACGAGCAAGCCAATAACGGCTTTTTTCTCGTCGCGTACTTTCGCAGTCTGTACCTGGTAATTATGCTCTGCCAGCACGAACTCACGCGCTGTTTCTTCCTCTTCCACGATAGCATTAGCGAGGAATTCGCGGATATCTTCATCTGCAATCACTTGTCCATAAGGTTTTCCTATCGCGGTTGCATCCATGCCCAGTACTTTAGAAGCCGCACTGTTCAGCAATTGGATGCGTTCACCTTTAGAAATTACCAACAACCCGGAACTCATACTCTGCAGCGTATATTCCAGTTGCTTCTTCTCCGCCGTGATGGAGATGAAAGCATTGGCACTGGAGATAACAGAAGCTGCATTGCGCGCCAGCACGGTGAGGAGCCGAATGTCCTCTTCGGTGAACTTCAACCCATAACGTTTGTTGAAAACATGGATGACGCCGATGATATTGCGGTCGACGACTTGCTGGTTCTCGTTTCTGCGCTCGATAATCATGGGGACGGTGAGTGAATCACGCACATTCAGCATAGCGAAATTATCAATAATGGCCCGTGGATCGGCAGCTACATCATTACAAATAATGGCTTTGCCATCATGGAAAGCTTCACCGGAAATCCCCTCGTTCAGCGGGATACGGAAAGCGGCGATCTCTTCATCGGTGAGGCGTAACGCTGGAGCTTTCGCTACCAGTTCATGCGCTTCATAATCTACCTGCATGATGGCGCATTTCTCTGCCTGCAGGATCATCGCCACACGGCGCACGAAGGTGCGCAGCGTCTGCTCCAGCTCTTCCGATGTTGTAACCGGCCCCACCGCTTCAGGAGCGGTGGTAGAAGTGGATACCTGCTGCTCCAGTTGCAACTTGGTGTGCTCCAGCTCCGCAATACGACGCCGTAACTCCACCAGCTCTGTCTGGATCTCTCGCTGCCGTCCTGCCGGATCGGGAGATGAACTCTTATCAATAGAAACCGCTGGGACGCGTGATGGCTCCTGCGAGTTGCCGACCGTCATCGTTTAACCTCTCTTATTCTAAAACACGCATTACCGCAAACCCTGCTGCGTGACCGTGATGTCATAATAGCGAATACACACTTTCCCCGTCAAGTTAATGCCGGTATCTGACACCGCAAAAAACAACTGGTTACCGCATTGCTAGAACTTCACCGTCTGCCCAAATGCCAGCCGGTCATTTTCAGTAAATGCAATATTAAAGCCACCGATACCCACGCCATATGAAATTCCATCCTGAGTATACCCGGCACGCAAAGCGATAGATCTATCCGAACGTAATTCTGCCCCCAGCCGAAGTTGCAAGCCACCGAGCTGCTGGGTGACGTCCAGAAGGTCTGCTGCTAATGTCAGGTGATTATCCTCCATAGCAATGCCCACGCCCAAAGTTGTGGGCGCAACTTCCTGCTTAAGCATTCCATTTGCACTTGGAGAGTCAAATTTGATCGGTGCGGGTTGAACGATGTTGTTCGCTACCATGCCCACGCGTAATGATCTCATGCGCGGAGGGCTATAGAGAAATCCTACATCCGCGGCCAGCGAATCCTGGGAAAGATAATCATTACCACCCATCTCCGGCGCTAATGTGGGCTGATGATTTTCCACGGCATCATCGTTGATAATGTAGTGGGAATAGTACGCACGCGTGGGTTTAACACGTACTCCTACGCTCAACTCGCCGCCATTCCCCGGCAAATGCATCCCTATACTCACGGGAGTAGAGACAATACCCAACGCATACACATCGGCCTGCGCTCCGGAGAGAAAAGGAAAGAGGATACCGCCACTATTTGCCCATGTCTGATATGCTGCATTCGGCACGATCTTGGTATCAATCGAAGCCCAGCCGCTTATATTAGATTGTGGTAGCTGTAACCCCGCGCTAACGCTGGTGGTTATATTGGTTTCTTGTTTTCCCAGATCAAGGGCGAGGGTAAAGGCTTTGGTAGGGTCGAGAATATATTTGCCCAGTAATCCTTGCGCATTATCCTGCTCGGCACCGTTCACCCGCATATCAAAAGTGGGTACCTCCAGATTAAAACGGGAGCCTGATTCTGCGAGTAATGCGACATTGGCCGGAATTTCATCTTCATTATTACGCACCGCAATACCCACACCACCCATAGCCACTGACCGGGCATTGGCACCACCAATAGTCAGATTGGCCTTCGCCGGCATCATCGATACCATGCCCAGTGCCAATGAACTCAACATACCTGCAACTACAAAAGATGATATACGCATATGACTCCTCCTGCTAACAGCTATTACCCTGAATATAGAATGTATACCATGATACTGCTAAACGGCGCAAAAGTTAATAGGTACGCGAAAACCCCGTACAAGTGATTGCTTGCACGGGGTCTTTAAACATATTTTTTATTTAACACCGTCGATGATCTTCATCATTTTAGCGCTTTCAATATAACCTACGTTCTTGCCCACCTGCTTGCCATCCTTAAAGATTAACACTGTGGGGATACTTACCACGTTATATTTCTGCGCCAATTGCTGCTCATCATCAACATTCACTTTGTAGACTTTGCCGGTATCGCCCAGTGCAATTGCTACCTTTTCCATTTCTGGCGCTGTCCGCACACACGGGCCACACCACGGTGCCCAGAAGTCTACCACGATTACTCCATTACCTTTTAGCACTTTTTCATCAAAGGTAGCCGCACTTATCGGCGTACTCGTCGGTATTTCTGCGATTATATTTTTGGTTTCTACCACCTTTTCTTTTGCTTTTTCCCCTGCTGCTACCACTGCATCTACCGCTGGTGCCGCTTTCTCCGGTATGGATTGCGTTGCTGATATCGCCTTTCCTACCGTATCTCCTTGCGGAACCTCGGGTGGCACACAGCCAGTGAAATAAGCCATCGATGCGGATAACAAACCACCGACCAAAAGTAAATGTATCATTTTTCCCATACCTCTCTCCTTAAACTAGTCTACTACTTTTTCGCTATGTAGTCATTCAACGAATCAAGTAGAGCTTCTCCCTTAATATACCCAACTTGCTTGCCGACAATCTGTCCGCCGTCGAAAATCATCAAAGTCGGTATGCTCATTACTCCGTAGCGGCTGGCTAATGCTGGCTGTTCGTCGATATTAACCTTCACGACCTTGCCTCGCTCATCCAGTCCTACCGCCACTTTCTCCATCTCTGGAGCCACCATGCGACATGGCCCACACCACGGTGCCCAGAAATCCACCACTACCGGTGTCTCGGATTTCAACACCATCTGCTCAAAGGTATCATTGGATACCGGAATTACTCCTGCGTTCATATTACTTCCTCCTCTTATATCACTATATAACCATATAGCTATGTTTGTAAACAGGTAATCTGTGATTTTCTCATTTTTTTCTCTCTTTGCTCAATTAGTCCTTCCTGTCTGTGAAAAAACTTGACATCATCCGCCCCCTCAGGTAGCATGAACTTACTTGAAAATGGAGAAATGCATGTCATCGTTACCCTATGAATTAATATCCCTTGACCTCGATCTGACGCTGCTGGATGCAGCTCATCACATCAGCCCGCGAAATCTGGACGCGGTGCGCCGGGTGCGCGCACTGGGTGCACAGGTGATGATCACCTCGGGGCGTATGTACTACACCACCCTCCCCTATCAGCGGGAGCTGGGCATTGACGGGCCTACCATCGCCTACAACGGCGCATTCATCAAGAGTGAAGGGACAGGCGATATCTGGCTCAATGCCGGACTGGACGTCGAATTTGCCCGTGAACTGGTCGATTTTTGCGAATGCGAAAAATTACAGCTTAACTACTACTATGATGACGTGCTCTATATCGAAAAAGCCAACAAGTGGGCTGATCTCTATAATGCACGCACCGGTGCCATGCCGGTGGCGGTGGGCGACCTGCACACATTGCTGCACCAATGCCCGACGAAAATGCTCATCATCGACGAACCGGCGAAAATTATCGAGCTGCGCGATACGCTGGGCGCACGCTTCGCCGATCGTGCCTATGTCACCATCAGTAATGCAGAATACCTGGAATTTATGCCCCTGGGCGTGGATAAGGGCAAAGCGCTGGAACTGGTGGCGGGACGCCTGGGGATTGCCCGCGAGAAAGTCATCGCCTTCGGTGATGCCGAGAACGACATCCCCGCTATCGTCTGGGCTGGCACCGGTGTGGCCATGGCCAACGCCAAGCCCATCACCCAGGCGACAGCCGATATCGTCGCCCCCCACCATGCCGAGGACGGCGTTGCCATCGTACTGGAAGAGATTTTCGGCATAACGCCGGCAGGAGTATAAGAGGAAAAAAATGTCATCAACCCGCAAACAGCGCATGACGCGTCTACTAAAAGAAGAGCTTAGCCGTATCATTCTCAAAGAGATGAATGACCCGCGCCTGGGCTTTATTTCCATCATTGATATCGAATTCCGCCAGGATTACCGGGCGGCGAAGATATTCATCAGCGTATATGGGACTCCTGAACAACAGGCCGAGTCGATGAGCGTATTGCAGAACGCCTCGTCCTTCTTGCGCGGTGAGCTAAGTCGGCAGGTAGATCTACGCTACACGCCCGAGCTTATCTTCATCCACGACACCTCCATCGAGCGCGGTTCGCATATCTTTGAACTCCTCAAGCAGGCCAAAGAGATGGAAAACAAAGACAAGCCAGCTGCGGAAGTTGAGGCAGAAGATGATGCATCCTGAAGCTATCACTGTCGCCGATGAACTGCTCCGCTACCCGTCATGCCTGATCTTCACGCACGTAAATCCCGAGGGCGATGCCATCGGCTCGATGCTGGCACTGGCGCTGGCGCTGGAGCAGAAGGGCATCACGGTGCAATGTTTCGACAAAGACGGCGTACCGGCCAACAACGCCTTCCTGCCCACCGCAGCGCGTGTGCTGACCTCCTTGCCCGAAGTTATCCCCCCGCTGGTGGTCTTTGTGGACGCCCACAAGATCGAGCGTTGCGGGGTATCCCGCGAGCAACTGGAAGGTGCGCAATCGATAGTCCGCATTGACCATCACATCAGTGAAGGTGACGACATCGGACTCGCGCTGGTGGATACCGAAGCCGCCGCCGCAGGTGAACTGGTTTTTGAAGTGATCGCCCGCCTGGGCGCGGAGCTGACCCCGGAGATCGCCACCTGCCTGATGACGGCGTTAATGGTAGACAGTGGGCGCTTCAGCTACAGCAACACTACCCCCAACACTCACCACATCGCCGCGGCATTGTTGGCCGCGGGTGCTGACACCCAGCTCATCAGTAAAGAGATCTGGGGCTGCCTGCCCGTCCCCACTCTGATACTACTGGGCCGCGCCATGACTGCCCTGCAGCTGACCAGCAACGGCCGCGTCGCCTGGAGCTTCTTGCGCAGTGCTGATTATAAAGAAACCGGCGCACGTGAAGAGGATACCGAGGGGATCATCGATCACGTGCGTTGCGCTATGGGTACCACAGTAGCGGTGCTCTTCACCGAACGCAATAACGTCGTGCGCGTCAGTCTACGCTCGCAAGGCACGGTAGATGTCGCGGCACTGGCACGCCAATTCGGCGGTGGTGGCCACGTGAAGGCCGCCGGTATCACCATGGATATGCCACTTGATGACGCTATCGCAAAAGTACTGGCCGCAATCGACGACGCATTGGGACAATAAACTATGCCAGTTGAATCCCACATATTCACCGTAAAAGAAGTAAACCGCTACGTAAAGACGACGCTGGAGCGCGAGCGTGCGCTGCAGGGGATGCTGGTGCGCGGCGAGGTCTCCAACTGCACCTACCACTCCAGCGGGCACCTCTACTTCACCATCAAAGACGAACAGAGCCAACTCCCCTGTGTGATGTGGAAAGACCGCGTGCAGCAGCAGCGTTTCCGGCTGGAAAGCGGCATGCGTGTGCTGGTCGAGGGGAGCATCACCGTCTACGAGCGCGGTGGTAATTACCAGTTGAATGCCTATAACTTGCAGGCAGACGGCATCGGCAATCTCTTCCTGGCCTTCGAGCAAATGAAGCGCAAGCTGGAGGAAGAGGGGCTATTCGCCGAAGAACGCAAGCGCGCGCTGCCCTACCCGCCACGCCGCATTGCCCTGCTCACCAGCGCTACCGGCGCGGTGGCGCATGACTTCCTCACCGTCAGCGGACGACGCTGGCCCGGCAGACGTATTATCCTCATCCCCACCACCATGCAGGGCGCGGGTGCCCCCGCCAGCGTAGAACACAACTTACGCCTGGCCGCAATTTTACCGGAGGTGGACGTAATTGTCATTGCGCGTGGTGGCGGTTCCTTCGAGGATCTAGCCTGCTTCAACGATGAGAGCATCGCCCGCGCCATCGTCGCTTCGCCCGTTCCGGTGGTGAGCGCCATCGGCCATGAGACCGACTTCACCATCGCCGACTTCGTCGCTGACCTGCGCGCCCCCACCCCATCTGCCGCCGCCGAGTTAGTGATCCCCGATGAATTCGCGCTCTCCGGGCACATCTCCACCTTGCTGGAGCGGGTCTTCAGCCGTGCACGCGATAACTTCCGCCGTCAGGGGAAAGAATTGGATCGCCTGCTCTCC
Organism: Armatimonadota bacterium; assembly: GCA_038215455.1. GTDB lineage: Bacteria > Armatimonadota > Hebobacteria > CAIYQO01 > CAIYQO01 > CAIYQO01. The sequence continues at coordinate 2,954 of JBBQQW010000068.1, read as the reverse complement.
GTCCCTGCTCTGACCAACCCGCGTGCCCTGCTACGTGACCGCGCCCAAACACTCGACCTGCTGGAGGAGCGCATCACTACCCGCGTTGCCGCCCGCATTGACGCCGCCGCCGCCCGTTTTCACCACATCGAAGGTCGCCTGGAAGCCCTCCACCCGCAGCGCGTGCTCCAACGTGGCTACGCCCTGGTCACCCGCCCCGCCGACGGCGCACTACTCCCCACCGCAACCGAAGCGCGTGCAGAAACCGAACTGAACGTCACCTTCTCGGATGGTGTGGTACGGGTGAAGACGATCACAGATGCGCTAAGCGGTGAAGGAATATAGCCCAGCGCGCAAGCCCTGTCTATTACCCACAAGTATTGGTTAATTCTTTTATGAGCACAGATTAGACTGCATCAATTTATCCCGAAGGGATCGAAGCTGTTAGCCGAGGGTGGCGCGTAGCGGAACCCCCGGTATCATATGCCATAAATATATTCCAACCCCGGAGGGGTGGCAGGAACCAGAAACTATCTCGAATAAGGATGGTATATCACCATGATCAAAGAAGAATACCGGATAGCTATTGAGGACTGCATCGAGAAATTGATTGAGTGGGGCTATGGCTCACGCGATGATGTGGACGGATACACCGAGGAGGAAGTCGTAGAGATAGAGACCAGTCTAGGGATCACTTTGCCGGGCGCATTTCGGGCATTTCTCTTGCTCATGGGGCATCGTATGGGTAAGTTTAAAGATGGTGAATCCATGCTTTTTCCTAGAGAATCCTTTCCCATATCTTCAGAGGTCTATCATGGTATGCATCAAAATTTTGATGAGATTCTGGCGGAAAACAATTTGCCTCCCGTAGCTGCTAACGCCTTTGTCTTCTATGACTTGGGGAGTTATCTGTTTAATTTTTTCTATCTGGATGGCGGCGACAACCCGCCGGTGTACGTATTTAGTGAGGGAACAACTGAGCAGATTCAACTTGGGTGGGATTCCTTTATCGCGAATATTCAAGACCATGTTAATTATCATTGTGCGATGGTTAAACTGAAGAGGGCGGAAGACTATATACATCAAATAAATGATGAGCTGCTCCGATTGGGGTTAGCGAAACCAGATGAGATTAGCGGGTATTACAGCCAAAGGTTTAATTCCATCGAAGATTGGATTGGATATTATTTACCCTCAGTCTTTTCTTCATTTCTCTTTAGAATCGGCGATAATGCCGGGGAATTCATGCGTGGCGAACGGATGATTCTGCATCTGGAACCGGATCAGCAGGCTGTCGATTGGTACCGTGCCCTGCGGGATGATGCGAATGTGTTGCTGGCGGCTGATGGGCTACCTCCTCTGCCAGGCAATGCACTGGTGTTCCACATGCGCCCCGGGGGCGAGTTCTTCTATCTCTTATTGATTGAGTATAATGGCTTTGACCCCATAGTCTGGCGCTTCGCCCCCGGCATGTCGGCCCCCGTCAGCTCCGAGGTCACCTACTCCGAGTACATGCGCCAGCGCCTCGACGAGGCCTACCAGCAACACAAAGCCGCCAACCCTGGCCTGGCCGTGAACGACCAGGCTGGAGGGCCTTCGGCCAATCGCCCTTCGGGCGGGACGGTTTAAGGCAAGCGTACCCGTCCGAAGGACGGTCGGCGTAGCCCTTTAGCCCAGTCGTTCACGGCTGGGCGAACTGGCTGAGAAGAGGAAACCTTTTATGCCCACCAATCGCTACGACACCCAATTAACAACAACAGAACGCAAACAGCACGGGGTTTTCTATACTCCCGTGGAGATCGTGCGTTACCTCCTCCATGCCACTAATCCTGCTGGCCCGGTGGCCGACATCAGCTGTGGCGACGGGGCCTTCCTGGAGGTGGCTGCGCTGGCAGGGCATATGGTGCTGGGTATCGATCAAGATGCCGATGCGCTGGCATGTGCGCAGGATACGCTCTCCCACATCCCAGGAGCGAAATGGCACCTACATTGCGGCGACGGTCTGCAGCCCGTCCTGCCGGCAGTACCTGATGTGGTGCTGGGTAACCCACCCTATCTGGAGGCAAAAAAAACTGACACCGCACTGAAAGACCATTGCAAAAAGCTCTTCCCGGAGATCACCCGTGGGGCATTTGATATCTTTATCTGCTTTCTGCAGGCGGGACTTGATCTGCTTCCGCCCGGTGGCAGGCTCGGATATATCATCCCCAATAAATTCTTCATCTCCGACTACGCACGACCGCTGCGTGAGCACCTGCTGCGCGAGACGACAATTGAGCAGATCATCGATGTGAGCGACCTGCCCACCTTCAAGGACGCCGCCGTCTATCCCGTGATGCTGGTAATCAAGAAAACTCCCCCCACCCCCGGCCACTGCGTCCTCACCGGCCAGGTGAGTGATCTAGCACAACTGGAGAGCCGCGCCTTCCCCACGGCGGAGATTCTGCAGTCTCATTGGGAGAAGACCTCGCGCCGCATCTTCTGGCTGCCACCGGTGGTTGAGCTGGATCGTGCGCTGATTGATCGCCTGCTGGCAGATGATTCCGCCCGCCCACTGGGGGAGTATCTGGAGATCCGCTGGACTATCTCATTCCATCGTACCGGTCTGCGCGAGCAGTTCATCTACCCCACTCCTACCGGTAAGTATCCGTGCAAGTTACTGGGTGGCAAATCCTTCCACGGCAACGCCGACGTGCGCCGCTACCGCACTGACTGGAGCGGCTGGTGGATCGACTACGACGAGCAACGCGCCAAAGAGCAGAAGAACCAATTCCCACCCGCCGCACTCTTCTCCGGCGAGAAGCTGCTCATTGCGCAGAACGCCAAACGCATCATCGCCACCCTCGACCGCGACGGCTACGCCTGCAAGGACACCTTCCTGGTGGGACGCGGTAACGGAATTTTCAGCCCACCGCTCCCCTATCTGCTGGCATTACTCAACAGCTCGTTGCTCAGCTATCTCTACTCTATAGTCT
>JBBQQW010000067.1:0-12901 GCA_038215455.1 Armatimonadota bacterium | reverse complement strand
TATGCTGGCCAAGTAGCAACGCCAGTAGATGGCTGGACATATATGGTATAGGTGCCAGCTTTCGTGAAGCTAACTGTAGGGAAAGAAGTACCAGCTACTCCTTGAACAATTGTGATATTTGCTGCAAGTGTTGCTGCAGACTTAACAATGGTAGCCCCCTGGTCATCTACGGTGCCAATTTTAACCGGAATTGAAGTAGTTGCACCTACAGTAGTGTTAAGCACTTTTCGAGCAGAAACAACATTATAGATAACAGTGGTACCTGGAGGAGTAAACGTTACTGTTGCAGAACCCGAATCGAATGTCCAATCAGAGAATGATTGTGCCGTGGGCGAGGTTACGAAACCAGGAATAGCAACTGTTGTCGTCAGTACAGACGGGACAGTGTAATTATAGATGATGTCTACGCCAGAAGGAACAGTGAAAGGTCCTGCAGCGGGTATAGTAGCTTCCAATTGTGTTGCAGGCAGACTCACAACTGTGGCTGAATCAGTAGATTTTACAGTCTGTACATGCCCATCCAGGAAAGAGGTGATGAAGGAACCTGCGTGGCGGACAGTTTTAACATCGCCTTGAAAAACCGCAATGTTGCCCGCTGTACCTTCACCGCCATCGGCAGTCATGAATACTGCTGTTGGATCGGTACCTAGTGAAGCATCTCCGATACCTTTGCCGCTCAGCTTGATGTTATAAACATAGCCGTTAGGATTGGTGGTGAGGTTTGGGCAGCGGAGCACAGATGCACCCTTTACTGACTGTAAAGCCAGGTTGCTTGTGCTTCCCAGACTGGAATAAGTGATGCCCTTCCAAATTTGATCAGTGGTAGGAAGAATTTCTTCATGCTCCTGCACAAAGCCAAGGATATAAACGGCAATTTGACGCTGGTTATTCTGGCACTGGGTCTGTCGGGCTTTTTCACGAGCCTTCGAGAAGACCGGAAATAGGATCGATGCCAAGATAGCAATGATCGCAATGACGACGAGTAACTCAATTAGGGTAAAGCCTTTTTTCATCTGCGTGTTCTCCTTTTTGTAAATCGATGATCCTTGGAGAGATTAGGACCATATTTGATTCCATAATAAGTGTATGGGATAATTCCGATTATGTCAACCCTGCAACAAACGCTAATATATGCACTTATGCATGCTTCATTGTCGTTCCTGCACGTCAACATTATAACCTTTCCAGCTTCCTTCCTCCTTTTTCTCTGGCACTACTCCTGCCATGTAATTTTTCCTTCTTCAGGAATTAATTATTATTATACCCTGTTTTTCCGCATTTCACCGCACTGTGATGAAAAAATTTATTTTCTGTTGAAGTTGCTCATCGTTTGATGCGCAATTATTTCATCTTTTGCGTGTTTTCCGAAAAGAGGATATCCTCTATTGGTATAGAACATATGTACCTATGCCTGTCTGCAGACTTGATAAACTGATACAAATACGGCAATTCCCCGCAGTGGCGCACCCTCGCCACGCGCGGGAACTGCTGGCCGCGGGCGATACCAACGCCATTACTGGCTGGACGGCGGGCTATGCCGTCACTGTACCCGAGCATCGCTTCCTGCTGGAGAAACTCCTCGCCGACCTGGCCTACGAGAAGCATGGGGCCGCCTATCTCATCAACGGGCAATATGGTACCGGCAAGTCGCACCTGCTCATACTGCTGCACCTGCTGGCGGTATTACCATCCGCCTGGGGGCCGTTCCTCGGCGCACATCGCTCCTTCACCCGCTATGCCGAATCCTTCAGCAAGCGCCGCTGGTTACTGGTCCACTTCTCGCTGGATGAATACCCACCGGCGATCCCGCTGGAGGAGGCGCTGCGTGCGGAGGTGGAACATGCCTGCTGCGACGCAGGGCTGCAACTCCCTGAGCAATGGAAAGCAGAAGCGCGGGTAGATACATGGGGGGCGTTGCAGGATATGTGCCTGGCCAACGGATACACCGGGCCGCTACTGCTGCTGGACGAGCTAAGCCTCTTCCTAGCGGGGAAGTCGCCGACGGCACGTGAGGCGGACGCCGCCTTCCTGCAATTCCTCGCGGGCTGGTGTACACGCTCGGGGTGCCGACTTATCGGGGCGACCCAGCGCCAGTTGGGCGACACAGGTGCATTGCCTACCCACTCGTGGCGGCAGGTGGAGGACCGCTTCCGCCGCTTCACACTCTCGCCACAGCAGCTGGTGGATGTGGCACATAGCAAGCTCATCGAGCAGACTGACCCGGCCAGCATCCGTGCGCTGGTGGTGGAGACAATCCTGCCTGCTACCCGGGCACTGGCTTTAAATTTTACCACCGAGGAGGTGCTGCGCCACTGGCCCTTCCACCCCGCAGCATTACCGCTGCTGGTGAAGGTGGTCAACGCGCATCTTTCCCCACATCGCGGCGTGATCGAAACCCTGCAGCGCTTGCACGAGGTTAAGTACCTGGAACGCCCCGCTTCCCAGCTTATCACCGCCGTTGAATTATACCGGCTCATCGAGGATGATCTGCTCTCCTTTCACGCAGAGTACCGCCTCTGGCCCGCACTGACCCAACTGCGAAACTGTGCCGTAGATGCGCCTGACCCTGCCCTGGCTGCTGAACTATTGCACACATTGGCATTGTTACAGCTTGCGGATAGCAGCATGACGGTGGCAGAACTGCGCGAGTTGCTCTTCAATGGGGTAGCCGCGCCGGAAATCGCCGATATCTCTGTTAACCTGCATTACCTGCGCCGCCACGCTCCCTACCTGTCGGTTACCCGCGATGCGGATCCGCGGGCGGAGCGCTTTTGCCTCGCGGCAGATGATGATATCGGCGCACAGGCGCGGGCACACATGGAGGAACGGCGGCAGACCTTCGCCATCGATGACCCGCGCCCGCTGGAGACGGCAATTGCGGCATGCATTGATCCCGCCTGGCCCTTCGCTTCATTGGCCGATAACCGCCTGACAGTACTATGGAATGGCGTGCCGCGCACGGTGAATACCCTGCTCTCCCCCACCCTCACCGCTGCCAACTCCGCGCGCGCTGTCGAAGGGTTGCTGGCGGGCAACTGCGACGCGCAGGTACTGCTCTGCTGGCCGGGGACTGCTGGCGAAGATATCCTCACTGATAATTGCCCACCAAGCTACGCCGGGGTAATAGCCTTATGGATTCCCCGCCCCCCGCAACGCGCCGAACGTGAGCTGTGGAGCGAATTCACCGCCTGGCGCCTGACGGCTGACGACCCACTACCTGCCACCGGCACGCGCGAGCGCCGTATCCGTGCCCGGGCTGCCGAATGTGCCACAGAACTGCAACTGGCAGTTGCGGCTAGTATCAAGGCGATATACCTGGAGGGGCAGTGGCGTAACGGACGCGGGGAAGTGACAGCACTACGCCCGGCAGAGAAGATGCTGGACTTGCTGGCACAGCAACTGGCGGCAGGCTTCGATACATTATTCCCCGACTATCCAGCCAATGCAATTGTACCCCCACCCCGCACGGTAGTGCAGCCGATCATCACCCAGTTCATCACCCCCCGAGCAGTAGAGCTTCCACCGCAATCATTGCTGGGCGATTATCTGGAACGTTTCGCGCTGCCGTTAGGGATCGTCAGTTTCACCGGCAACCATGCTCAGTTGACGCCACCAGCCGGTAACATCCAGGCTATGCTGAACGCTGTATTGGTGGATTATCCCCGGCGCATCGATGACGCAGCCCGCGCGCTGGGTCGTCCACCGCTGGGGTTATCCCCCGAGCAGGGGCGGCTGGTCGTCCTGGCAGCCGTGCGTACCGGGACGCTCCGTGGCCTTGATGCTTTGATGCAGCCCACCCCGTCTGATTCGCGCTGCGATGACATCATCTATTGTTCACTGCCGGAAGATCTCGATGCCCGCTTTACCCCATTGCTGGAGCAACTGACGGAATTCTGGTGTCTCGCAGTATCTTCGCCAGCAGCGCGGCCCACCGCGGTGGAAAATGCATTACACGCGTGGTTGCGTCAGATGGATGAGCGCCTGCCAGCACTAAGGCAGCAGCTCGGCGACTGGTCGGAACAGCTAGGAGTAATGCCCTGGGGGTGGACGAATACCGAACGCCAACTGACAACTCTCGATGCCTTGCAACGTGCAACCACTTTCACCGGGCAACTGGAGATACTGCTGGATGATGCGACGCTCCTCACGGATATTGCTGCTGCGTGCGATGCCGGAGATTGGTGGGCAGCTCATACGGCGCAATTGCGCGTGCTCTTCTCCACAGCAGAAACGGTGGAATTCGCGGGTGAAATCCACGAACTGCGCACCATACTGGCCACCGGCGAAGCGAGTATCAGCCAGCTAGCACAAACCGATGCCCATGCGGCGAGTGCATGGGGGCGCTATGCTGACACCTACCACGCATGGCACGAAAGCATATTTGGCATGGGCACGATAAATGCACTGCGGGCTGTCTTCCAGTCCACCGGATTCCAGCTGGTGAAGCGTCTGGCCCAACTCCCGGTTGAGAATTCAGCCGCGCAGCGGTGTCTGGCGGCGCTGGAGCACGCCCGTGCCGGATACTGCCCAGGGGTGTTCACCGATTTTGCCACTATCGGCATATGCTCACGTTGCCGTTTACCGCTGAGCAGTCCTACCCCCCTGCCGACAGCAGTGCAAATCACCGCCGAGGTGACTGAAGCACTGCAAAGCTACGCTGCGCAATTCGCGGCAGGTAACTGGGCAGCGGAGATTCGCACACGCCTCCCCCACGCTGCGCCAGATATCGCCTCGCGCGTTACTGCACTATTGGCCTGGCATCCCGATATGGGCACGGATACACTACTGGCTACAGTTGATGATGCGGTACTCACCTGGCTGCTGCAGCCGAACCGACCAGCGCTCAATCGATCATTACCGGAGTTGGCAAATCGCCTGCGTGGGCAACAGCTGACGCTCGGAGAGGCCCGGCGCACGCTGCTGCACTGGCTTGACCCCAGCGGAGAGCTGACTGACGATGATGTAATGGACTTCGAGTGATGTGAAAAGGCAATGCTGGGATTGAAATCCCGGCTGCAGGGCATTAAAATGCCGCTCGTCCGCCTTCGCGGACTTTTCTGAACCAAATGATAGCGCCCTTCAGGGTACTTGAACTTATAGCCACCTCCTTCAGGGGGTGGTGAAAGAGCATGCTACAATTATTGTCAGCATAATCCCCATCATTCTCCCCAGCCACCCCAGGTGACTTGCGCCACTACCAGGGCGGCGATGGCGGCGGTTTCGGCGCGCAGGATCTGCCGGGAAAGGTGCAGGGGCGTAGCACCGGCCGCGAGTATCTTCGCGGTTTCGCCCGGTGTCCAGCCACCTTCCGGGCCTATTAATAACGCTAAATCGGTGATTCCTGTGTATTGCTGCGCCACTTCCACGAGAGATTTGCCGTCGCGCTCATGAAGTAAAAACAGATTATGCACGCCTGAATCAGCCAGGTAATCTGCCAGTGTGCGCGGCGGGGTGACTATCGGCGGTAGTGCGCGTTCGCTCTGCTCTGCGGCGGACTCGGCGATACGGCTCCAGCGCTCCGCGCGTTCCCGGCCCTGTTTGGCGTCCCAGCGGGGGATACAGCGCTCAGCCCACAGTGGCGCAATTGCATAGGCCCCCAGCTCTGTCGCCTTCTGCACCACCATATCCATCTTCTCTCCCTTGAGCACAGCCGGACACAAGGTAATACGACAACGTATGGCGGGCAAGCGTTCCGCCTCGCCGATAACGTGCGCAATTATCGCCTCTGCAGTGATCTCACTCACTACGGCACGCAGCACCCGGCCATCAGGCAACGCCGCATTTATCTCTTCTCCCACCCGCACCCGACTTACCCGGGCCAGGTGATGATAGCGATCACCGCGCATCTCGATAACATTATCAATGCAATCTTCAGGAGCTAATGAAATAAAAACGCTCATAACACCAAATTTCCAATCTTTTTCTGGAACATTTTATCATTTTTTGGGGTTTTACTCATATAAATGACCCCAACTACCGATTCAAAGTATTATAATAAGCATAGCACAAAGAGATAGGAAGGAATACAGTGGATATTGAAGAGGTAATTGAAAAGCGCAGGTCGATACGGAAATTTTTGCCAGAATCTGTATCTGTCCGTGATGTTCGCTCGATTCTGACTACCGCCGGTTTTGCACCCAGCATCAGCAATCGGCAGATGTGGCGATATATCGTGGTTTCGGATGCGAACCTGCTAAAGATGCTCGGACGTCTGGTGGAACGGAAAATAAATGAGATGGAAAAATGGGTTGAGTTTTCCGGACAGCCACAGAAGATTCAGGTATGGCGTGACTATGGACTACATTTTGTCACCGCACCGGTAGCGATATTCGTTATTACGCAGGGATACCGCACGCCATTGGACAAAGTGCTGGTAGAACATGGAATGAAATACTGGGAAACTGCGCACCAGTTCTCTTATCCAGAATACCAGTCTCTGGGATGCATGCTGGGGTTCCTATCGCTGGCTGCCAGGAATAAAGGGTACGGCACCTGTATTATGTCTGACCCGCTGCTGGCACGTAAAGACTTGGAAGCATCACTGGAATTGAAGCCAGGGGAAGAGCTGGCAACTATCGTAACACTGGGCAAACCGAACGAGAACCCACCGCCACGGCCCAGAAAAGCGATCGATGAATTGATTGAGTGGCGGTGAATGTTCAATTTGCAACAGGAGTGACAGATGACAGATATAATTGAGAATGGAAAGATTGCCGTATCAGCAACCGAATCAGACATTGCAAATGAATTTGTACTTGCACAATTCACTGCATCTGTCACAGCGTTGGAACGCGCAGGCGCAATGCAAACTGGCGAATTTGACAGGATGTTATTACCTTCAGGCAACTCACCCTATGAGCGCATTGCGCGGACAGAGAGTCAGCAACGGATTGCCAAAGCTATTTTTGACGCCATTAGCCGCGGAGAGTTGCTCGAAGAAGAATTCAACATCTGGTCTTCGCGACGCAAAATTGATGGAGAACCGGTTAAGGTTAAATTTGAACAGCACTACGTAAACTGTAATTCCATACGAATTACTCGCATGCGCGGTGCCCTTACCGTAATCATTCGCGCGTATCAAAACCATCTGGACGGGCTGATAAATAGATCAATTGCTGCGGGAAAATCCGCAACCAGCCCCACTGAACTGCTCGAGGTGGAACGTCAGGCTGTGAAGAGTGGCCTGCTTTCGCTGAAACTATTAAATGGAGGCTTAATCGATGGGTGGCCAACTTTTTTGCGTTCAAATGGTAATTTCCGCGGAGCTGCAAAATTACGCGAATTCTTTGATTTCCGACAACACGAATTGCCGATGACGGAAATAATGGCAGAGAAACTGCTGGCAGATATCTCATCCGGAGAAAATGGGGTGACCAGTACGTAGGGACGAGCAGTGCTGAAAATGCAGCGGATTTTCGACTTCACACTGTGAAAATTCACATTTGGGTACGGCCTTCTAACGAACGCATGATGGTGAGTTGATCGGCATAGTCAAGGTCGCCCCCGACGGGCAAACCCAGGGCGATGCGCGAGACACGGATACCCAGTGGCTTAATCAACCGCGCCAGGTAGAGTGCCGTGGCGTCGCCTTCCACCGTAGGGTTGGTCGCCAGGATAACCTCACGAACGGTATCATCAGCCAGCCGGCTGAGTAGTTCACGCACATGCAGGTGTTCCGGGCCGACACCTTCCATTGGGCTTAGCAGGCCGTCCAGCACGTGATAGCCTCCATGGTAATCGCCGGTATTCTCCAGTGCCATCAAGTCGCGCACATCGGAGATAACTGTTATCACGGACACGTCACGTGTTGGATCATCGCAGATAGGGCAGAGATCGGAATTGGAGAAGTTGAAGCAGACGCTACATTGCCGCACCTGTGCGCGTGCATTGAGGATAGCATTGGCCAGTTGATTCGCTTTCTCGGGAGAGGTACGCAGCAGGTAAAGCGCCAACCGCTGTGCTGATTTGGCACCGATTCCCGGCAATCCCTCCAGCGCTTCCATGAGGTTTTGCAGCGGTCGTACATAGCTTTGCATTTTGCCGTTCTTCCCTTACCAGCGCATTACGATGGCACCCCAGGTTAGGCCTCCGCCGAATCCAGTGAGCACTACCACGTCGCCCTCATGCAGGCGTCCAGCTTCGTAGGCTTCGTTGAGTGCCAGCGGGATTGATCCCGCACTGGTGTTGCCATAATTTTGCAGGTTAATCACCCAGCGATCTGCCGGGATATGCAATCTCTTCGCTGCCGAGTCAATAATGCGAATATTGGCCTGGTGGGGGATAATCAGATCAACGTCATCAGTGGTGAGTCCCACCTGCTCCAGCGCCTTTTTCACCGCTTCTTCCAGTACCCGTACTGCGAATTTGAAGACTTCGGCACCATTCATTTGCACGTAATGTAAATGATTTTTGACGGTATCTTCGCTGGCGGGCATTCGGGAACCTCCAGCAGGTATCACCAGGCAATCTACTCCACGGCCATCTGCTCGCAGATAGCTGCTGAGTAGTCCACGTCCTTCCGGCCCTTTCTTCAAAATTGCCGCTCCGGCACCGTCGCCTAATAATACACAGGTACCACGATCAGTATAATCTGTGAATTTAGAAAGACAGTCCGCGCCTACAACTAATGCATTATTAAAAGGCCCATCATTGATGAGCGCACTGGCGATGGTAAGTGAGTATATGAACCCCGAACACGCTGCAGAAACATCAAAGGCTGCGGAATTTAATGCACCGAGTTCGCGCTGTAATACACATGCTGTAGAAGGCTGGGTATAATCCGGTGTGATGGTGGCGAAGACAATCAGCTCAATCTCTTCAGCAGCCATCCCAGCGCGTTCCAGGGCTAACTTCGCAGCATGTAGCCCAATATCACTGGTAGCGACTTCCGGCTCGACGATATGACGTGTGGATATCCCACTACGTGTGCGAATCCACTCATCAGAGGTATCTACCATCTTCTCCAGGTCGGCATTGGTCAGAAGTTTGGGTGGCGCATAACCGCCTATGGCTACTATGCCGACATGCTCAGGATTTTTCATCGACAATCACGCTTTTCTTCCTGACGATTATTGTTCCGTCAAGCAATATCTTTAGTCTTATTCGCTAGTACCGCATATCTCACGGCCGCCCCGGCACCGAGGCGAATTGCATTCTCAATGGCAACACTGTTTGATCGTCCATGACCTATGATCACTACTCCATTAACGCCCAGCAGCAGTGCCCCACCGACTTCCGCATAATCCACTACCTTCATGGCGCTGGCAAATGCTGGTTTCAATAGCAGTGCTGCTATCTTAGTTAGCCAACTACGGGTAAATTCCCTCTTTAGCAAACGAAGAAGTAACTCGGTAATACCTTCACCGGTCTTCAATATCAGATTACCGACGAATCCATCACAAACCAACACATCAACTTCACCGCGAAACATCTCTTTCGGTTCTACGTTTCCGATGAAGTTCAATTCGCTATCAGCCGCCAGTAGCAGATGCGTCTCTTTGGTCAACTCATCGCCCTTGGAAGCTTCTTCACCGATGCTCACCAAACCAACCCGGGGACTTTCTTCCTGCAATACCGCGCGTGCGTAATCATTGCCTAAATGCGCGAATTGCACCAGATTGTAGGGTTTGCAGTCAGTTGTGGCTCCGGCATCCAGCAGGATACATTTGCCCTTCAGCGTTGGCATCAATGTGGCGATAGCGGGGCGATCAATGCCCTTCTGCGCCTTTAATATCAGCATTCCACCCGCCATCATCGCGCCAGAGTTACCGGCGGAGATCATGGCTTGCGCTTTGCCGTCGCGCACCAGTCGCATGCCGACTGGTATGCTGGCATCGCGTTTTTGCCGAATACCATCTGCCGGTGCCTCACACATACCAATAACCTGTGAAGCATGATGGCAAGTAATATTCGCCGGAATATCTCCTTGAGCCTGGAGCATCGGCTTGATCACTGACTCGTCGCCGACCAGAATAATTGAGATATTTGGTAATGCTTTTGCGGCGGCAAGAGCTCCCTCGACAACAGCCAGTGGAGCTTTATCGCCCCCCATCGCGTCTACTGCGACGGCGACGGGGGTTGTTACATCATTTGTATACTGTCCACTCACTGTTAGGCTTCGGCGACAGTGCGATGTGGTGCCAGTACCTGGCGGCCATTATATGTGCCACAGGATGGGCATGTGTAATGCGGCTTGTGCACACCTTCGCATGCAGGATTGTCGCACTTCACGAGTGTGGGTAACTCTAATTTCCAGTTAGCACGGCGTTTGTCGCGACGCGCAGCAGAATGTCGTCTTTTCGGATTTGGCACGATTTACTCCTCGTTCTATATATCCACTTAAAAGGTGGCTATTCGGCGTTACGCCGTTCATCAAGCAGGCGTTGTAATTCCGCCAACTTACCTGTTCCTGCAGCGGGGAGACAGGCACACGGGCCTTCATTAAACCGGTGTCCACACTGCAAACAAACTCCCTGACAGTCATCTCGACACAGCCATTTCAACGGGAGGTTCACCAGTATTACCTGGCGCAACAACTCCTCCAGATTCAGGTCGAGACTACCTTCAAAAAATATACGCGCATCCGGCGCGATCTCCGACTCATCCGCAAGTGGCGATGCCAGATGCGACTTCGGCAGATGAATTATGAAATCCTCAAAGAACTCTCCCCGTATCGGCAAACTGATAGGTATGCCGCACCGCGAGCAGAGCACCTCTAAATCTGCAATGACTACTCCCTGCAACATCAGCACATCATCGGTGCAGGACACATCCATGTGGCCGGTAACCGGCGAGAGCAGCGGCATATCTTCCACTTCCACTAGCTTTTCATCGAAGATGTACCGGGCTGATGATCCGGGCACACGAGCGATATCTGACAAATTAAGCTTCATCACCTCGCTCCTCCCAACCAGCGCAGCAGGCAAAAAATAAGGCGGAGCGGTCACACAGAATCGCTCAACCATTAGCTATGCTATACTTTATCAGGGCATTTTGTCAATATTTTACCCGGACACCACCTCGCAGAACAAGGTGGTGCCACAATTCATACGTACTTTTCGACAGAAATTACATCTTCCTAATGGCAATTCCCCCCCGGGCAGCACATTGCGTTGATATCTACTCCCGGCTTAAAAGGACTCATGGCGCGCAGGGTGGCGATGATGGGGGGCATCTTCTCCAGCACGTAGTCGATATCCGCCTCGGTGGTGCCGCGGCCCAGCGAGAAGCGGATGCTGCCGTGGGCGAACTCTACCGGGATTCCCATGGCGAGCAGCACGTGCGAGGGGTCCAGCGAGCCACTGGTACATGCCGAGCCGGAGGAAACGGCGATGCCCACTGCATCCAGGCGCAGCAACATGGCCTCGCCCTCGACATATTTCACGATGATACTGGCGTTATTGGGCAGGCGCTGTGTACGGTCGCCACTGGCAAAGCTGTCCGGAATGGCGGCCGTCAGGCCGTCCAGTAATCTATCGCGCATCGCTGCCTGCCGGGTCGCTTCCGCGTCCATCTCGGCCAGGGCCAGCTCCGCCGCGCGCCCCATCCCTGCTATACCGGGGACGTTCTCGGTGCCGCTGCGCATGCCACGCTCGTGCCCGCCGCCGAATATCTGCGGCTTGATGCGCACGCCACGGCGAATGTAGAGCGCCCCCACCCCTTTCGGGCCATAAAATTTATGGCCGGAGAGCGAGAGCATATCGACATTGAGCGCCTCAACATCGACAGAGATATGCCCGACGGACTGCACCGCGTCGGTATGGAACCAGACTTTCGCCGCACGGCATATTGCGCCGATCTCGGCGATAGGCTGTACGGTGCCCACTTCGTTATTCGCATGCATGATGCTGACGAGCACGGTATCCGGGCGGATCGCCGCGCGCACCGCTTCCGGATCCACTAATCCTGCCGCATTCACCGGCAGATAGGTAATCTCCCAGCCGCGCTTCTGCAGCTCTTCCATGGTGTGCGACACGGCGTGATGCTCGATACTGCTGGTGATCATATGCTTGCCCTTGTCTGCACGCGCATATGCTGCGCCGAAGATCGCCAGGTTGTCCGCCTCGGAGCCGCCGGAGGTGAAATATATCTCCTGCGGTTTGCAGTTGAGCAGCTTCGCCATCTCCGCGCGCCCGGCTTCTACCCCTTCGTAGGCCTGGCGACCGAAACTATGCATGGAGGAAGGGTTACCCCATATCTCCTGCATGTACGGCAACATCGCCTCGATAACTTCCGGTGCCACCGGTGTGGTGGCCGCATGGTCTAAATATATAGTTGGCATCTTCACTACCTCTTTCAGTTTAAGTCACTAGTCGCTAGTCACATGTTCATTACTCTTAGCAATGATTACCCATTTTTGTATGTTAGTCAAGAGGTTCAGGCAATTATTTTCCACTATTATGGTATATCGCTACCGTTCCGTAGCCCACCACGCGTTCCAGGTCACCGCTGACATCGCCTGAAGTATGATAATGGAGGATTTTTCCGCTAGTTGCCCCGCTCTTTTGCGCTGCGGTGAGCAGCACTGCGGTCGGCAACACGCCGCACATGGTGATATCGTGCGCACGTACCGTCTCCAGCAGACCTGCGACATCAACGGCTGCGACACGCTGCAGCGCCAGCGCGTCCAATTCCCCCGCCTGCTGCTGCGTGATGTAATGTGACAGGTCGCTACTCGCCACCACCAGCAGGTCTACCTCGGTTGCCAACTGTGCTATAGCTACTCCCAGCCGTTGGATACTGGACCAGTTAATATGCCCGATGACAATGGGCACGATAGGCACCTCGCCGAAGGTGTATTGCAGGAAGGGTACCTGCACCTCCAGTGAATGCTCCATCGTGTGCGCGTAGGCATCGTATTTCAACTCAGCATCCAGCTCGATCAGTCGGTCATTTAGTTGCT
>JBBQQW010000066.1:0-13095 GCA_038215455.1 Armatimonadota bacterium | reverse complement strand
CATCCGGGGCTATGATATTCATCTACAGTAATGGTCTGGAACCGTATCAGGTCGTAATTTCTACTTAAAGAACAACAATTCTTTACAGGTTGATCATAAATTTCCCAGTAGAGACTGAATACTCTCTATTTCCTACTCCGTCAGCTCCTTTGTACCAGTGTGATTACTTCTTCATCTGTCAGCGGACGCCCTAATTGTTGCGCTGCGACGCGTATTTGTGGGGTAACCTGGGTGGCGTCCTCGCGGGTGATCTTCAGCCCCAGGGTGTGCAAGTGCGTGTAGACGGCATTACAGCCGATCTTTTTCCCCAGGCTCACTTTGCGTAT
The DNA here is from genome assembly GCA_038215455.1 of Armatimonadota bacterium. Lineage (GTDB taxonomy): Bacteria > Armatimonadota > Hebobacteria > CAIYQO01 > CAIYQO01 > CAIYQO01. The sequence goes on along the minus strand of JBBQQW010000066.1, from coordinate 12,769 downwards.
CGCCTGGGTGTTAGCGGGGGAGAAAGGCTCATAGGTGCGCGGATATTTCGCCAGCCCATCCAGATGTATCCCGGTCTCGCAGGCGAAGAGATTCTTCCCGATGATCGGGTGATGCGGGTAAATATTTATCCCCGCCATCGCGGCCACAGCAGTGCAAGCATTGCTGATGCACCGAGTATCATACTGCCGCAGCTGCATATTGAGCGCAAGGTGCCCTACTACTTCTTCCAGCCGGGCGTTGCCCGCGCGTTCGCCGATACCCAATATCGTCACATCGGCCCAGTCCGCACCGGCATCCAGCGCGGCCAGGGCATTGGCGGTGGCCATACCAAAATCGTTGTGTGTGTGGATGCCCAGTTGCATAGAGACTACCTTGCGTGCAACCTTCACCAATCGTATCATCTTCATTGGAGTAGCAATGCCCACCGTATCAGCCAGGCGGATGCGGTCAACCCCACAGCGTTGCGCCTGCCGTAGCACAGATGCCAGGAAGTCTTCATTGGCGCGGGTGGCATCCTCCAGCCCTAGCGATATAAAGGAGGTGCCGCCAGCCCGCGCCTCGGATGTGACTGCCGCCACTTGCCGGAGCAACCAGCTGCGATCCTTGCCCAGGCGCGAGACGATATGCAAATCAGAAACAGGCAGGCTGATGGACAGCACGTCCGGGGACAACGCCGCGCTCGCCCGGACATCTTCCACCAGCCCCCGGCACCACAGAGCAAAGCGGGTATGAGGCGCGCGTGCGCGCGCCAGCAACAGCAACTCGGGGAGATCAGCAGACATGGCGGCGATGCCCAGCTCAATCTCCTCTACTCCAATAGTAGCCAAGTGCCGGACGATCTCCAGTTTCTGCTCCAGGGTGAAGTACACCCCCAGCATTTGCTCACCTTCACGTAATGTGCTGTCTATCAATCCTATCATAGTCACCTCATGTGTTGAGTAATAACGCCTCTGCTGGCCCGCCTTCTTCCAATGCATCCAGGATGGTGTCAATGGCATCTTCATCGAGCGAGCCATACCAGTGGCCACCGGGGTAGACGACCATCACCGGGCCTTCAGAGCAAATCTTCAGACATCCAGTATTGGTGACGAGGGTTTCTTCGATACCCCGGTCATCCAGTTGTTCCTGCAGATACTGCACCAGGCCAGCAGCGCTACGACGACTGCAGGCACCGTTCGGTTCGCCGCTTAAGCGTGAACTGGTACAGATTAAAAAGTGATAATTGGGTGCTTTCATTGTTATTCCTCCGACCAATATATATGTTTCGGGCCCTTAGCCCACTGGTTTCACCTAACCCCCAGCCCCTTCCCTGCGAGGGAAGGGGAGCCGGACGGATGGTAATTCATGCAATAATGATCATTCTCCCCCTTCCCGCGCCGGGAAGGGGGCTGGGGGGTTAGGTATTCCTCACCCGCATCCACCGCCTCCGCCCTTGCAGCCGCCTGCGGCGCAGGAGAGGCGGGGCTGGGGTGGGGTGGGGATACGCCGACCCTCATAGATGGCTTGCACGCCATCTTGTATCAGGCCACTCATCTCCACCAGGCGGATGCCAGCGGCATTCAGTACGCGCCCGGGGTTACCTCCTGCACGGTTGACGAGGAGCGCACGACAATCGCTGATAGTCGCGGCCAACTTCTCCCAGCGGGTATCTCCGTCTCCGCTAGCAGGGGCAGGGCGCGTATCCACCTGTACACAACCTTCATTGGTTATCGCATAGATGAGCAACTCACGCGCTTCACCAAGGTGCTGGTTGATGAGCACCCCTTCCTGGCTGATCACCGCCACATAGGGTCGATTTGAATGTGGTTGTAAGGGGAGAGCTGCCGCTGCTGCCAGAGCTGCGAAGTTCTCTGCTGTGGGTACCTCCCCCAGTAGTCCGACAGCATCAGCTCGGCAACGGGTGCAATGGTGCATCTGTGGCATGTATACCGCCGCCTCCTTACGCAATTCTCCCATCAACTCTGGCGTGGGTGACGGTACTTTGGCAAATACAGTATTCTCCACCGGGTACAGAGCCACGCAGTTGAGTATATCGGCACCTAATTCGGCCACAGTATTTGCCACCTCGACGACATGGTATTCATTCACCCCTGGCACCACGATAGTATTCACTTTAACGACAATGCCACGCGCTCTAAGCTCGGTTACCGCCATCAGTTGTCGCTCCAGTAGCAGTTGCGCCCCCGCTAGGCCACGTAATATCTTCACTCCGTCGCGCACCCAGGCATAAATACGTGCCCCAATTTGCGGGTCAACAGCGTTGATAGTGATAGTGACATGGCTCACCTGCAACTGGGCCAGCTCGTCAATATGCCGGTAGACCGCCAGTCCGTTGGTGGCCACGCAGAGGAGCATCTCAGGGAAGCGTTCACGCACCAGGCGCAACGTTTCCATCGTCTCCTCCGGGTTAGCGAATGGGTCACCCGGGCCGGCGATGCCTACCACTGCCATATTCGGACGCTCCGCTACCACTTTCTCCAGGTAGGCCAGCGCCTGCCCGGGGGAGAGGATAGCGCTGGTGACGCCGGGGCGGCTTTCTGCCACACAGTCATTCTTGCGATCACAGAAATTGCACTGTATATTGCATTTGGGAGCTACAGGAAGGTGTACTCGCCCAAAGTGATGTCGTGCCTTATCGTCAAAACATGGATGCTTTGCTAGATTCAAATTCATGATAATCCTCCTACAAAAAATGACTTTGCGGGCGCTTCGCCCATTGGTTTTACCTAACCCCCAGCCCCTTCCCTGCGCGGGAAGGGGTGCCGATTCAATGAATATCTATTGAAAAACGATCATCCTCCCCCTTCCCGCGCCGGGAAGGGGGCCGGGGGGTTAGGTAGACCAAGGCGAACGCCATTGATACAATTGCAGTCTTTCATCACTGATTCCTACGCTCACATATAGCTGTATCCAACCGATGATTTATCTTGCTTGCGGGCAATTACCGTGTTTACGATTAGATCGTAAAGCGCCAATGCACCGCGGTAGCCCAGGTGTAATATTCGTTGCCCGCCCAGCCGGTCATGGATGGGGAAGCCCAAGCGGATGAGCGGTATGCCCAGCCGTTTGGCCAGTGTATATCCTTTGCTGTGCCCGATAACCAGCTCCGCACCAGTCTCTCGCGCCATATCCTCGATTGCGTCGAAGTCTGCCCCCTCTACAATCTGGGAGTTTGCGACTCGTTCTCGCGCCACTGTGTGCAGACCAGCTGCAAAGTGACCACTCTCGCCCCCGGAGGCGCAGACCACCGGGTCGATGCCTATCTCGGTGAGAAAGGAGACCAGCCCGATGACGAAATCTTCTTCGCCATAGACCACCGCCTTCACCCCGGAAAGGTTCTTATGTCCGTCCACCATAGCATCGAGTAGACGCCCACGTTCCTGTTGGTATTTATGCGGTGTGCTCTTACCGCTGATCTTTTCCAACGTCTGGAAGAGGTGATCTGTCTCGCGCAGGCCGATGGGCATGCCCAGGGGATGCCAGCCAATACCGAACTCCTCTTGCAGGTATTTGCCCGCCGTATTGGTGGTGATATGGGTACGGCCAAACTCCAATGTCGCCTTCGCCTCCCCCATACTTCTGATGGCGCTGATAGGAGTACCGCCCTCTGGTATACCCTCACATTCCTGCGCCAGCGGGGCATCAAGCGTCTCCGAGTAGTCGGGTAGCATCACCATAGGCAGGTCAAAGTCGGCGACTACCTCCTTGAGATAGCGCAAATCCGCCGGTGACACCATGCCGGGGAGCAGGTTCACATGTTGCTGCCGGGAGCCGCTGTGCGCCAACTCCTTCACCAGTGCGAGTACCGCCAGATGAAAACCATCTACGTGCGTGCCGGTATAGCTGGGGGTAGAAACATGCACCAGCAATGGCGGATTTTCTAACTCTTCTCCCTGCCGGTACTGCTGCAGCAATAGTTGTACGTCATCGCCTATCGTCTCTGCCAGGCATGTAGTAGCTACGCCGATGAGGCGGGGATGGTATTTGCGCGTGACATTGCGTAGCCCCTCCTTCAGGTTATCGCCCCCGCCGAAGACGGTACTGGACTCGCTGAAGCTGGACGAGGCCACGTCAATAGGCTCGTTGAAATGACTGATGAGATAGCGCCGAATATAGGTGCTACACCCCTGTGCCCCATGTAGGAAGGGCATGGCCCCCTCCACCCCACGGAAGGCCCAGCAAGCACCCAGCGGGGTGCAAAGTTTACACGCGTTTATCGTAACTTGGTTTTTTGTAGTTGCTGTCATAGTTCACCCCCTGTTATTCGGGGCACAAATTGCCAGACCGGGCTCAGCACCGAATCATGCACCTCGCGGGCGAAGTTTAACATCCCGATGAAGCCCTCCAGCGCGATCTTTCGTTCATGGTTGTGATCGCAAAAGGCCACGCCCAGCTTATAGGCGATCGGGCGTTCCTTCACCCCACCGATAAACAAATCCACCGCCTGCTCACGCAAGAAGCGGGACAGCTCCAGCGGATTGGAGTCATCCACGATAATGGTTCCGTCATCACAAAGGTCGCGCAACTCGCGGTAGTCATCCGCGTTACCGGTTTGTGAACCCACTAATACCACTTGCATATCCAGCAAACGTAACGCCCGCACCAGTGAGATAGCCTTGAACGCGCCACCGACGTAGATTGCCGCCCGCTTGCCCGCTAACAGTTGCCGATAATGCTGAATCTGTGGATAGATGGCCGCGATCTCTGTGCGTACCAGCTCCTGCGTGCGTTCCAGCATCGCCACATCGCCGAAATGCCGGGCTACTGCATAGAGCGACTCCGCCATATCCTCGAAGCCGAAGTAGGAGACGCGCAGGAATGGGGTGCCGAATTGCGCCTGCATCATCTGCGCCAATTGCATAGTGGAGCCAGAGCATTGCACCAGGTTCAGCCGCGCCCCATGTGCCCGTTGCACCTCGGCCACGCGTCCATCGCCGGTGATATTGGCCACCACCTCCACACCCATACGGCGCAGGTAGTCGCGAATGATCCAGATCTCCCCGGCCAGGTTAAAGTCGCCGAGGATATTAACGCTGTAAGGGCTGATGCCATCGGTATCCCCGGTGCCCATCAGCGAGAAGAGCGCCTGGCAGGCGGCGAAGTAGCCGTCCTTCTTCGTCCCTTTGAACCCTTCCGACTTCACCGGTATCACGGGTATGCCTTTCTCCTGGCTCACCGACCGGCAGACGGCTTCCACATCATCGCCGATTACACCGATGATACAGGTGGCATAGACAAAGGCAGCATTCGGCTGGTAGCGATCGATAAGTTCGATCAAGGCGTTACGCAACTTCTTCTCCGCGCCGAAGATGACATCACGCTCGCGCAGATCGGTGGAGAAGCTGTTACGGTGCAACTCCGGCCCGCTGGATAACGCCCCGCGGATATCACAGGTGTAGGAGGCACATCCAATAGGGCCATGCACCAGGTGTACGGCATCGGCGATGGGATAGAGCACCACACGCGAACCACAGAAGACACAAGCACGCTGGCTGACCGAGCCGGCGACACTGGCACGGCTGCAGTCAATCTCATGCGCATCCTGCCCCTTGCGATATACTTGCGTTCTTCTCTCTTTTAGAATGTCCGTCATATGCGTAATCTCTACATCAGTCACAATTCCCAAGCACTTCTCATATCCGCTTTCGCAGACAGATCAGTTGCGTACAGTTCCATTCCTCGGCGGAGTAAAATAATAATGCGGGGGCGTTATCCCGGTCGGCCAGTAGTTGCAGGCGGTTGACGCCCCGATCGTGCGCCCATTCTTCTATAGAGCGTAGCAACGCATGGGCGATACCGCGTCGGCGGAAGGCGGGGGAGACCACCACATCCTCAATCCAAACGGCCTCCCTGCCCTCCGCAGTGGACAGCGTCTCCTGTGCCACACACATCCCCACTACTGCGGATGCAACTTCCGCGACGTAGATGACTTTGCCAGGCCCGGACTCCATTATTCGTTGCAGTCCAGCCTGCTGGCGTTCGGTATCCGGGATAAAGTCCGCCTCGATGGCGAAGAGTACCCCCAGCAGTTTCACCAGCACCTCCAGGTCATCATGCGCTGCTATCCGAATAGTCACTCCGTCACCTGCTGTCATCGTTACATCACCAGCTCGAACTTCGGCTCCGGGCAGGTGGCATCATAATGATCCAAGAGCGCGTTGAGGATATTCTCCAGCAGCCGCATGCCACCGGCATAGCCGACGGTGGGGAAGTACGAGTGTCCCACCCGATCCAATATCGGGAAGCCCATGCGCACAAATGGTATGCCCTCGTCCCGGGCGATATATTTGCCATAGGTGTTGCCGATGAGCAGGTCTACCGGTTCCTCTTTGATCCACTGGTGCAGCAGGAACATGTCGGCGCGCTCGCCATTCTTCACCTTCGCTTCTGGTACTGTGTCGCCCAGAATCTCCCGCATTTTGGCTGCAAAAGTTTTTCCCGGGGTGCCACTCACCACGTAAACCGGCTTCATCTCCAGATCTACCAGGAATTCGCTGAGCGCCAGCAACTGATCAGGATCGCCAAAGAGCGCCACCCGTTTACCGTGGAAGTACTGCTGCATATCGGTGATGATGTCTACCAGCCGCCCGCGCTCGTCTTCTATCTCCTCGGGCACTGGCATCCCACTGACACGTGCGAGTTCCATGATGAACCTGTCCGTGGCGCGCACGCCGATTGGTAAGTTGAGCAGGGAGAATGGCACCTTGCAATGAGAGTCCAGCCAGAGCGCGGCATCCTCGGAGGCGTACTGACCCAGCGCGATAGTACTGCGGCTACTGCCGATACTCTCTAATTCCGGGATAGTCACGCCACCCTTCGGGTAGAAAACGTGCTCGCCGGTTTGCGGAGCGTCCAGCACATCGGAGGTGTCCGGGAACATCACAAACGGCACCTCCATCATCCCCGCCAGCCGCTTAATCTCGCGCATGTCCGCCGGCTCTACCCAGCCCGGAATGATGTTTATCTGGTTCTGCTTTTCAGCAGTTGGCTTGGCGAAGCTACTGGCTATCGAGCGCACCATATTGGAAAACCCCGTCACATGCGATCCGATATAACTGGGGGTATTCGTATAGATAATGTGCTTGCCCGCCGGTACCTTGCCACCGTCGCGCGCCGCCTGGCATATCTGATTCAGGTCATCCCCGATGGTCTCGGAGAGGCAGGTTGAGTGTACCGCAATGATATCCGGATTGTAGACGGCAAAGATCGTCTCCACCGCCGCCAGCAGGTTAGCCTGCCCGCCGAAGACCGACGCCCCCTCGGTGAAGGAGCTGGTGGCCGCCATCACCGGTTCTTTGTAATGCCGCGAGAGGGTACTGCGATGATAGGAGCAACACCCTTGCGATCCGTGACTATGCGGCAGGCAACCGTGTATCCCCAATGCGGCATACATGGCACCGATCGGCTGGCAGGTTTTGGCCGGATTTATGGTTAGCGCTTCACGCTCGACAACTACTTCTGGTGTATGACGTAATAACATGTTCTTCTCCTATTAAAACAGATTTTCAGGCACTTTGCCCACTGGTTTTACCTAACCCCCAGCCCCATCCCTGCGAGGGAAGGGGTGCCTAACTGATGATCTTCATGAAAAAACGATCATCCTCCCCCTTCCCGCGCCGGGAAGGGGGCCGGGGGGTTAGGTCGACCAACGCTGGTGCCACTATCGCGTTCACAAATTTTCATCACCACATAATGAAGTTCGCTTCATTACGAACTCCCATCACTGGGTTACAAAGGTAGCCGTGATGCCCGCTGGCTCTTTTTTCCACGGTGGCCGTATCAACGACCAGACTCTGGTGTTCACCATACGGTCGATATCCTGGTAGAAATTAATCGCCCCGGTAAATCCGGCATATGGGCCGCCGTAATCATAGCTGTGCAGTTGCTTCAGCGGTACACCGCTCTTCTGCACCACATATTTCTCCTTGATACCCGCACAGAAGACATCCGGCTTCAGCTCTTTGATGAGCTTCTCGGACTCCCAGTGGCTGATATCGTCGATGACCAGCGTATCCTTGCCCATCTCCGGCATCATGCCTTCGTAACCGGCGAACTGTAATTCGGTGTCGAGGGCGGCCAACTCATCTTCGGTCTTGCGCGGCGCATAACGCTCGGCATCAGCTTCGATAGTCAGCTCCTCGATATTCCTGCTGTCAGCGTCCACCTTAATGGTCGGCAACACTTTGCGTCCTTCATAGTCGTCACGGTGCGCGAATTCATAGCCGGCAGCGATGGTCTTCATGCCCATCTCGGTGAACAGCTCCTGGTAATGGTGAGCGCGTGAGCCACCCACGAAGAGCATCGCCGTTTTGCCTTCAGTACGGGGGCGAATCTGTGCTATCGCTAGCTCAACCTTCGCCATCTCCTCGGCAATCACCATCTCTACCCGGTCTTTTAGCCCCGCGTCATCAAAATACGCGGCGATCTTGCGCAGTGACTTGGCCGATGCTTCGGCACCGATGAAGTTCACCTTGATCCACGGGATGCCGAACTTCTTTTCCATCATGTCGCACATATAGTTGATAGAGCGGTGACACATGATGATATTCAGATCAGCGTTCTGTGCGCGCTCGAAGTCGTCAACTTGCGAATTTCCGCTGAAGGAGGCCACCAGGGTGATACCGCACCGGCGTAGCAGGTCTTCTATGACGAAGGCGTCGCCACCGATGTTGTACTCGCCCAGCATGTTGATTTTGAACAGCCCCTCGATTATCTCATTGCTCCGCCCCACTACATGCTTGAATATCTGGTTATTGGCGATATGGTGCCCGGCGGACTGGCTGACGCCTTTGTAGCCCTCGCAACTGAAACCGAAGACGTTGCAATCGCCGAACTTCTCTTTCATCTCTTTCGCCACCGCGTGGACATCGTCGCCGATCAATCCCACCGGGCAGGTGGAGAAGACGGCGATGTGGCGCGGGTGAAACAGGTCGTAGGCTTCCTGTATCGCCTGTTTCAGCTTGCCCTCTCCGCCAAAAACGATGTTGCTGTCCTGCATATCGGTAGAAAAGCAGTAGGTCATATAGTTTTCGCCATCGGGACCAGGATCAGTCTGGTTGCGACGGGTGAGCCAGCTATAGAAACTACAGCCTATTGGCCCGTGCGTGATATTCACCACGTCACGCGAAGGCCCCAACACCACGCCTTTGCAGCCGGCATAGGTACACCCGCGTTGCGAGATAATTCCCGGTACCGTGCGCACGTTGGCCTGGATCTGCTGATCATAGGCAGGATCATTGATGAGCATCGCCTTCTCGCGCTTTTTTGCCACTTTAGGCGGGTATTGCCGCAACATATCTTTTTTTATCTGTTCCAAATCAGGGGTCATAGCTACCTCCTCTGAGAATAGTTCCAAGTTCCAAGGCTGGTTAAGAGTATTCAAGTCGCCCAGCCGTGAACGACAGGGCAATGGATACCGCACTGTCCGATTTTCATCCCCAAATGATGAAGTGCACTTCAGATGTGACTGCCACAAGGACTAATCCAGCACTTCATCGCCAAATTCGCCGGAGCGTACGCGGTGACTCTCTAATACCGGTAGTACAAAAATCTTGCCATCTCCTGCGTTGCCGGTCTGGTTCACCTTGATGATGGTGTCAACTACCAGTTGCACTTTGTCATCTGGCACCACTACGGTGAGTAAACGCTTGGGCACCAGGCGTGGGCCATTGCCCAGCTGGTCGATGGCCTCCGGGCTACCTGCCTCCGCTCCTTTCAGGATGCGGAAGTCGACCATCCCTTTGCCGCGCCCAAGTACGCGCCCGGTGGCAGTGAAGGAGGAGATGCCCGCATCAGCCAGAGCTGCTTTGGTCTGATTGATCTTATTCAAGCGGATAACCGCCATTACGTCTTTCATAACAATCCTCGCTATTCTTCCCGCACGCCGGAGCTGATGGTATATGCTTCCAGTACGGGGGTGACAAATATCTTCCCGTCGCCGAAAGCTCCGACATGCCCGGTACGTGCATTCTCGATAATGGTGCGGATAACAAAATCCTTATCCGTATCCTGGATGACCGTGAGCAGTAGTTCTTTCGGTAGCTCATCGTAATGGACGTCGCCCACGCGTAAACCGCGTTGTTTTCCGCGTCCATATACCGATATTTTCGTTACTGCGGGGTAGCCCGCATCCATCAGTCCGGCCAGCACCGCATCGGCTTTCTCAGGCCGCACAATCGCGCGAATCATAATCATGGTAACTTTCTCCTTCTTGCCAGTTGGCTATTAAACAATGCCAAATTCCACTAGCAGATGTTCCAGGTCTTCCATCTCCAACGGGGTCGGCACGACAAACATTTTATTGGCATCAATCTTGCGCGCCAGGGTACGGTACTCATCCGCCTGTTCATGCGTTGGTTCGAACTCAATCACCGTTTTGCGGTTGATCTCAGCGCGCTGCACCATATTGTCGCGTGGGACGAAGTGGATCATCTGCGTGCCCAACTTTTTGGCGAACTCTTCGATCATCTCTTTCTCGTTATCCACTTTGCGGCTGTTGCAGATCAAGCCACCTAGGCGCACCTGCCCGGCATCCGCGAACTTCACAATGCCCTTGCAGATATTGTTGGCGGCGTACATGGCCATCATCTCGCCGGAGCAGACGATGTAGATCTCCTGCGCTTTGCCTTCGCGCATCGGCATGGCGAATCCACCACAGACCACGTCACCGAGTACGTCATAGAAGACATAATCCAACTCGAAGCTGTCATCAAACGCGCCCAGTTGTTCCAGCAGGTTGACGGAGGTGATGATTCCGCGTCCCGCGCAGCCTACACCCGGTTCCGGCCCGCCGGACTCCACACACCGGGTGGCACCGTAGCCTTCTTTGATTACATATTCCAGATCGATGTCCTCACCCTCGTCGCGCAGGGTGTCCAGCACTGTCTTCTGCGCCAGCCCACCCAGCAACAGACGGGTAGAGTCAGCCTTGGGATCGCAACCCACCACCATCACCCTCTTGCCCATCTCGGCCAGTCCGGCGACAGTATTCTGCGTGGTGGTGGACTTGCCAATGCCACCCTTACCATAAATAGCGATCTTTCGCATAGTTCAGTTCCTCCTTTATCGGGGTATCTGACTATAGTATAGGCTGCGGTAATTTCGAGGATGAGACAGCGAGGTAACGCGAAAGTATTATTGATGTAAATTCTGTGTAACAAAGTTTCGAGAGGGGAATGGAGGCAATTTACCCGAACCGGTACCCTACATTCCTGATAGTGTGGATCATATTGCCGACCCGGGTACCCAACTTGGCGCGTAGCCGTTGGATGTGCATGTCGACGGTACGGGTATCGCCACCGTTTGCGATCTCCCACACGGAGGCGAGAAACTCATCGCGGGTGTAGGCACGGCGCGGACTGGTAAAGAAGAAGCGTAATAGCTCGAACTCCTTGAAAGTGAGAGTAACGGGGCGCTTATTGAGGGTGACTTCACGCGTCGCCAGGTTAAGGGAGACCCCTGCTACCTCAATGAGATCACCGGTGGGAGCCACTTTGTTTGAGCGCATCAGGCAGAAGCGAAGCCGTATGTCCAGCGCAGGCAGTGAGATCGGCAAGGTGAGGAAATCCATGAATTGCGCTTCCATACGCAGTAGCTCAACATCCACCTCGTCGGTGAAGAGAATGATCGGCGTGTGCTCCCACAGGGAACGTACACTCATGGAGAGTGAAGATGCAGATGATGAAGTGCGGTCACCCATATCCAGCAACGCCAGCACCGGTGTCGCCATCGTTCGAGTAGTATGGGCGTAGAGGGCGTCAATAACCACCGGAGACAGATGCAACTGGCGCAGTTGCGCCATGAACACCCGCATTGTCTCCGCATTTGCTCGAGACGTAAGCAGCGCCACCACCAGATTATGCTTTACCCCAGCCAACATCTTCAGAAATACCCCCAGATACACAGTACCGCACTACTATTTCGGTGTGATTACTGCATGTTACGGGAGAAGACAAAGGTGCCAATATACGCTCGATAAGATTAATTGTAATAGGCAGTGCAGGAGAAGATCATCATGGCGACCGTCCATTTCCGTAAGGTGTCGACACGAACTAGATTTAAGAAGAACGCAAAATATACAATATTATTAAAAATAACTAGAAACTTCCCCTCACGCCTCCCGTTGCGCCTCCCACTCCACCAGCTGCCCTGGAATCTCCGGCGTCAATAACTCCACATACATGATTTGCGTACTCGCGTGCCCGCCACCTTACCCGTCCGGCGTCATTCTTAGAGGTGTAATCTGTGATTTTCGCCCAACTGCGCTCGTTTTAGCTACGTGATCTGCTAGCATGACCTGCCAATAATCATCCCAGAGTTCCCCTGCATTGCAGAAGGCAATATCATTGTGATCAATATTCAGTTCAAAGGCAGTGATGATACTATCGCGCAAAAAATAGTTTATATCCCTTGCCCGCACAGAAAAACCAACGGAACCTTTGAGCACGGCGTATATGTCGTCGTAATTGGTATAATACTGGCGAATATATGCGCACAATAAGCTATCAGACTCCTCAATCTGACTATAACCGTCGTATCGTTCGTAGATATACGACAACATTTCCCATACACCGCCTAGCAGTGTTACGGGGCATTTCTCCTCAGCCGTGCGCCATAATAATGTCGTCATCGTTCCTGTTCCCACGTGTTGTGGAAGCCATACTTCCGGATTCCCTCCCGTCTCGGTGCGCGGTAGTGGCACCAGATAGCTATCCCCATGCGTCACAATATCTGCACGAATGGCCAGCGGTGACATCTTACTGTCACCGA
>JBBQQW010000065.1:0-13200 GCA_038215455.1 Armatimonadota bacterium | reverse complement strand
TAAGTCCCGCCCATGAGAACGGGGTTGCAAATCCTTATCTCATTACCGTTGCTGGGATTGAAATCCCGGCTGCAGGGCGCACGCGCCGGTCGTCCGCCTTCGCGGACGTTCGGAATCGAATGGTTCAGCGCCCTTTAGGGTGCTTTTAGCCACCTCCTTAAGGGGGTGGCGTACGGTTTCCAACCCCGTTCTCATGGGCGGGACGCCCATGGCACAGCGGCACTTCTACTCGCGATCCCGTACAATCTTCGCCGGTACGCCGAAGGCCACTTTGCCGGCGGGGATGTCGCGGGTGACGACGCTGCCAGCACCGGTGAGGGCGCGGTCGCCGATGTTCACCGGGGCGACGATGAGGCTGCCACTGCCGATAAAGACGTTATCGCCCATGGTGGTTTTGTGTTTCTTCGCGCCGTCGTAGTTGCAGGTGATGGTGCCCGCCCCGATGTTCACCTTCTCGCCCAGCGTGGTGTCGCCCAGGTAGCCCAGATGGTGTACCTTGCTCCCGGCACCCACGCGGGTGTTTTTCATCTCGCTGAAGTTGCCCACCTCGGCACCGGTGGCGATCTCGCAATTGGCACGCAGGCGCGAGAACGGGCCAACCTTGCCCCCCGTGCGGATGATGCTCTGCTCCACGCGGGAGGAGATCACCTGCGCGTTATCCTCCACCGTAGTGGCGAAGAGCTGGCTGCCGGGGCCAATGATACAATCGTTGCCGATGACAGTGCCGGCGTAGATGAAGGTGAAGGGGTGGATGATGGTGTCCTGCCCGATGATCACGCCCTCGTCAATGAAGGTGCTCTTCGGGTCAACAATGGTCACACCGTTGCGCATGTGCGCAAGGTTAATATTCTGTCGCAGCGTGGCCTCAGCCTCGGAGAGCTGCACGCGGTCATTGATGCCGTCGACCAGATGCTCGTCCGGCGAGATCACCGCGCCCACCTTTTCGCCACGAGCAATGAGCAGTTCCAGCACATCGGTGAGGTAATACTCGCCTTGCGCGTTATTGGGGGTCAATTGATGCAGCATCTCGAAGATCAGCGGAGCCTGGAAGCAATAGGTGGCGACATTGATCTCGCAGAGCGCTTTTTGCTCTTCGCTGGCGTCCTTTTCCTCTACGATACGCATCACGTTGTTCGCGGCGTCGCGCACGATACGCCCATAACCCTTCGGCTTCTCCTTGACGGTGGTCATCACGGTGGCGGCATTGCCCGCGTCATGATGCACCTGCAGCAGCGCCGTCAGATCAGCGGCGGGCAGCAGCGGTACATCTACACAATGCACCAATATGGTGCCGGTGAAGCCCCGCAGCGTCTCTTCCGCGCACATCAGCGCATGCCCGGTGCCGTTCTGCGGCTGCTGCAGCGCATACTCCACACCGTCACCCACGGCGGCGCGCACGGTATCCGCCTGATGCCCGACGATGAGCACCACGCGCTCGATCCCCGCCTCCCGCGCGGCCTTGATAGGGTAATTAACGAGTGGCTGGCCGCAGAGTGGAGCAAGGGCTTTAGCACGAGCGGACTTCATCCGCGTACCCTTACCTGCAGCCAGGATAACGGCCACGGTAGCAGAGGAATCGGTTTTCAAGGGTGGACTCCTTAGTAAAACATAAATAATGGATCACCAGCATGATGCCTGCAACCCTGCTAAATGTTACCTTAGCGGTGGGATGGTGTCAATTGTAGACAAATTAGATCACTGTTCAGTATTGTCAGCAAAGTGCTGTTGAAATAGGCAGCGCCCTTCAGGATGCTTTAGCGCGTGGCATAGCCGTGCCATGGGCGTCCCGCCCATGAGAACGGGGTGGCGGTGAATGTGGTCGAAATATTAACCACCACGAAGTGGTGACGGAATATAGCCCGGGGTGGAGCGTAGCGGAACCCCCGGCTAACAGCCTCGATCCCTTCGGGATAATTAGGATAACAAAGAACAGGGGTACCTTCCCAGGCAATAGATATACGAGCCATTCCCTAAGGAGCACTTCTCTATTTGCCCGCTCTCATGACCTTCGGGGGACGCCCATTGCACAAACCTATAAAGCAGCACTATTCGGATGAATCTCCCTTTTTGTGCTTTTCGTGGTTTTCGTGGTTATAAGAAAAGAGGTACCACCGGCAACAAGCGAGAAGAAAAACGTATGGACATAGACAGTAAACACGGAAAACCTAGTAATTTATGGCGGTTATTGCGTTATGTGCAGCCATATTGGCTGCAGTTTGCCGGGGCGACCTTCTTCGGTATTATCAAATTCCTCACCCCGGTGGCGGTGGCGTGGGTGATTGGCGAGGCCATTAATGTCCTGCGTGCGGCGGACAAGGATACCATGTCACCCGAAGTTGCGTGGGCGCGACTGGGGCAACTATTGCTCTTGGGCGCAGGGATAGCAGTATTCAGCTTTTTTCCCACCTACCTGCGCAGTATGGTGGGGGCGCGGGCGGTGCAGCAGGTGGTGCAGGATCTGCGCTGTGATCTGTACGCGCATATCCAGAAGCTCTCGCACTCCTTCTTCGATGCTAACCGCTCCGGCTCGCTCACCAGCCGCATTATCGGCGACGTGGAGACCATCCAGCCGTTTCTCAATCAAGGCCTCATCCAGGGGTGGATGAACATCGGCGTCATCGTCACTGTACTGCTTTACTTCTTCTCGCAGAATGTCTATCTGGCGCTGCTCTCACTGGCGGTAATTCCGTTTCATATATTGGTGCAGCGCTCTATCAGCTGGCGAGTGAAGGCGAATGTACGCAAAATCCGCGACCAGCTGGCATGGCTGAGCGGCTCGACGCAGGAGAAGCTGGCGGGGGCCACTATCGTCAAGGCCTTCACCCGCGAGGATGACGAGGTACAGCGCTTCAGCGAGGATTCCGCCCAGCTCATCGGCATGGGCATCCGCAATGCACAGCTCAATGGCCTCAGTCAATCTTTCGTTATTGTGCTTAATTCGCTGGCACCACTGCTGGTAATCTACTTCGGCGGACGCACCGGTTTGTTCCACCCCGGTGCTATCTCCATCGGGCTGCTGGTGCAGTTCATCCTGATGCAGAACCATATCTACGGCCCCTTTGAACGTCTGAACGAGATGCAACTCATCACCGCCAACGCACTGGGAGCGACGGACCGCATCTTCGATATCTTCGACACTGAGCCCGAGGTAGCGGATAGACCGAAGGCGTTGAAGGCTCCGCACTTCACCGGGAAGATCGACTTCCAGCAAGTCTGTTTCAGCTATCCCGGGGCGACCAGGCAAACGCTCTCCGGTTTATCGCTGGAGGTCCCGGCACGCACCACGCTGGCGCTGGTAGGCCCCAGCGGCGGCGGCAAGACGACGGTGACCAACCTTCTTAACCGTTTCTATGAATGGGAGGCGGGCAGCATCAGCATCGACGGGCGCGACATCCGCGACTACACTATCTTCAGCCTGCGCAACCAGATGGCGCTGGTGCCGCAGGATGCCCTGCTTTTCTCCGGCACCATCGCCGAAAATATCTCCTACGGCAGACCGGGTGCCACCACCGAGGAGATTGAGGAAGCGGCGCGTAAGGCCTATGCGACTGATTTCATCGAGCAGATGGACGATGGCTACGATACCATGCTGGGCGAGCGCGGCGCACGCCTCTCCGGCGGGCAGCGCCAGCGCATCGCCATTGCCCGCGCTTTCATCAAGGATCCGGCCATCCTCATCCTGGACGAGGCCACCAGCGCGCTGGACTCAGAGAGCGAACAGATAGTACAACTGGCACTGGAAGAGCTGATGAAAAACCGCACCACACTGGTGATAGCCCACCGCCTGAGCACCATCCGCAACGCCAGCCAGATTGCCGTAATAGCCCGCGGTAAAGTAGCTGAGTGTGGCACCCACGAGGAACTGATCGCCTCCAACGGCCTCTACGCTCGCCTGCACCGACGACAGATGAGCCGGGGGGTGGGGTGAAGAAACTTTTTACCCGCCCATGAGAACGGGGTGGCGGTGAATGTGGTCGCAATATTAACCACCACGAAGTGGTGACGGAATATAGCCCGGGGTGGAGCGTAGCGGAACCCCGGGAATGTGCCATATTGAAATTTCGAAGCCCCGGATGGGGCGACGGCAAAGCCGTCGCCCCATCCGGGGCTTCGTTGTGTGTTGACACCTAAAACCGGGGGTTCCGCTTCGCTTCACCCCCGGCTATAAGCTTAAACCCCTTCGGGGTAATGGGGTTTACGATCACTTCTCTTTTTGCCCGTTCTCATGGGCCCATTCGACAGGCTCATGACCTTCGGCGTCCCGCCCATGCTACAGTGTTGCCGGGTCATCCACTCCCACCAATTTGAATGCTGCATCCCGTAGTTGGCAGCTATCGCAGCTGCCGCAGGGTTCCTTGCCGCCGGTGTAGCAGCTCCAGGTGCGGGCGTAGTCTACCCCCAGCGCCAGGCCGGTGCGGATTATCTGCTCTTTGCTCATGTCCAGCAACGGCGCCCAGATGCGGAAGTTGGCGGTTCCCTCTACCCCGGCTTTGGTGGCCAGGTTGGCCAGATGCTCGAAGGCGGTCAGGTACTCGGCGCGGCAGTCGGGGTAGCCGCTGTAGTCCAGTTGGTTCATGCCGGCGACTATCGTCTCAGCTCCGATGACCTCCGCCAGCCCCAGCGCGATACTGAGGAAGATGGTGTTGCGCGCGGGGACGTAGGTGACCGGGATGCCGGTGCCGATCTCGGCATCGTTGCGCCCCTGCGGCACCGGGATGTCCGCGGTGAGTGCGGAGCCGCCGATCTCGCGCAGGTTGATGTCGATGAACTTATGCGAGGCCACGCCCAGCGCGGCGGCCACGTCGCGTGCGGCCTGCACCTCGCGCAGGTGCCGCTGCCCGTAGGAGATCGTCAGCGCGTGGAGTTCATAACCCGCGGCCACTGCCATGGCTCCGGCGGTGGCGCTGTCCAGGCCCCCAGATAATAAAATTACTGCTCGTTTCATCTGTTCCCCGTGGAGGTTTTCGGCGTCGCCGGTTTGCTCGTCTCTGGTTTCTCGGTGGATTTCGTCGTGCTCTTTGTGGGTGCTTTGTTGGTGGCACTGCTCGTAGGTTTGGCATTGGTGGCAGAGCTGGTAGGCTTGCTGCTGGTGGCGCTGGCTTTGCTGCCGGTGCTGGCACTACCGGCGTATTTCGCCAGTATGCCGTCCTCGTCGCGGTAGTTCCACTCCTTCAGTTGCTTGGCCCAGGAGGGCAGTTTCTCTCGCGTGACGCTGATCAGCTGCAGCTCATTCTTCACCGGCACATCCACCTGGTAGGCCAGCTTGTCTACCACCTTCTCCACCGCCGTTTTGCCCCAGCTATAGGTGGGCTGGCCCAGCAGTTCGGTGACGGCGTTCTTATCCAGATAGGCCAGTTCGTTCGGCAGTGCGTCAATGGCCACCGTCTTCAGCCGGGTAAATTTCCGCTCGTCCAGCAGCGTTTTGTTGCTCAGTGCCCACCCGCCCAGCATCACCCAGCCGGTGAGGTCGCCGTTATTTTCGATAGTTTTCAGCACTGCGCCCGCCGCGGCGGAGGGTGTCTCCGCGCAGGGGACAGTGGCGAGGATTTTGATGTCGGGGTACTTCTCCGCGGCTTTCTTCGCGCCGTCCAGGCGTGCCTGCTGTGCCGGGGTACCGGCGAGGATGGCGATTTTGCCCTTTTTGCTCAGCGCTTTCGCCAGGCTATCCATCGCCTGCGCGCCCGCTTTGGCATCATCCACTCCCACCGTCGCCAGCCGGGTAGAGGCCGGGGCATCGTAGGCGTAGGTGATGACGGTCACGCCCGCCTTTACCGCATCATTTATCGCCGGGGTGACTTTGGCAGCATCGGCCACCGAGATGATGATGGCGTCCACGCCCTCCTTCACCACCTCTGCCACGCGCTTTGACTGTTCCATCCCGTTGGGCGGAATCGGGGTGATAGTCACCTTCAGTCCGTCTTTCGAGAGGCTGCGCGCCGCTTCCTCCGCTCCTGCCTGGGTGGCGGCAAATGATGGGTCGGCGCTGTCCCGGGCAAAGAGCGCGATATTAATATTGCTCTTCCCGGTCAGCTTCTTCCCCGCTGCCGTCCCCATTTTGGTATTCTCATCATTAGCCACCCCTTTGCTCCGGCATCCGCCCAGCGAAAAGAGCAGCAAAAAACCCAGCAAAAGCACAACGCCAACCTGAAGTATGCGCATATCATAACTCCTAGCAAAGAACGCGGTAAACTACCTTCAACTATAGCATAGGGGCGTTAGTGGGGGCAAATTATCGGCGCCAATCGAGGGAATGGCTATCTATTTTTGATTTCTGGCGGCCCGTGTACGATTTTCGCAGGTGTCTCGTCTTCAGCAGTGATGTTAGCAAAAACCTGCGCCAGCTCTATCATCAGGCCGGGTAAGATACTCACTTCAGGAGTGTCATTAGCATCGCATATATCTTGCTGGACGAGCTTGCCTTTTTCGTCACGCAGGAGGATGCTCACCCATTTTTCGTCCGGGTGTACCAGCCAATATTCGCGCACGCCCACGCGCTCATAGAGCGCCTTTTTCACTTTCATGTCTGTAACAGCTGTAGATGGTGAGAGGATCTCTATCACCATATCGGGCGCACCCGTGCAACCGCGCCGGGTGATCTTTTTCTGATCGCAGATCACCACGATGTCCGGTTGCACTACCGTTTCGGATTCTTCCGCGCTTTCGCCGGTGCGCGGCAAGATAACATCAAACGGAGCGGAGTACGCTCGACAAGGTTTTCCGCGCAGGTAGTTTCCCAACTGGCGACCTAATTCAAATGATATGTCTTGATGACCTGAAGTTGGCGCGGGCGACATGTCATAAGGCAGGCCGTCGATTATCTCCCAGCGTTCGCTGTCATTCCACTGCAGATAATCGCCGTAGGTAAACAGTTCTTCTTCTTTTCGCATTGCAAAAGCCATGTTGGTACCTCCGCTTGTATATGAGTATTCTATGCCATAGTTGTAGGATACGCAATATGCGATTTCTATCCAGCACAGCCTGCATTAGGCTCAAATACTTTGAACCTGCTATATTTTCTCCATCGCCGTCTTCAGCAGCTCTACTACTTTGGGGTTGGGGTTTTTGGAGATTTTACGCAGGTATTCCAGCGGGGTCTCTTTGTCGTTGTTCTGGGCGTTGGCGTTGGCACCATGATCGAGGAGGATGGTGAGCAAAGGCATGCCTCCGATGATGGCCTGGGTGTGCAGCGGGGTGAGGCCGGTGAGGCTGTGGATGTTGACATCCGCGCCGCGTTGTAGCAGTTCTTCGGCTATTTCGGGGGTTTTGGCGACACAGAGGGGGGTGATCCCGCTGGTGTCCCGGATATCCACCGGGGTGCCACTGGCCAGCAGTTGGCGTACTTTGGACAAGTCGCCGATGGCGGCGGCCTCATGCAGCGGGGTCATCTTCGCTGCATAATTTTTCACCTTTTTCCAGCGGTTATACGCAATGGTGGTGAGGAGGACCGCCGCGATCATCATGGCGATCATCCCAAATATTCCGATAATCCGTGCATTTTTCATGGTTGCTACGCTCTCATCCGGCGATTATCGCACGCGCGGCAGCCAATGCTTCGCCGATCTTCTCCGGCAGTTTGCCACCTGCCTGCGCGAAGTCCGGGCGGCCACCGCCGCCGCCACCGGCTATCTTCGCCATCTCGCGCACAATGTCGCCCGCTTTCAGCTTACCGGTCAGGCCTTTGCTCACCTTCACGGCAAAGAGCACCTTGCCCTCGAACTCCGCTGCCAGCGCCACGATGCCCTGCGGTACCCGATCCAGGTACTGGTCAGTGAGGTTACCCAGCGTGGCGGCATCAACATCTTTCAGCGCGGCAATGATGGCCGGCACTCCGTTGATCTCCTCCACTTGCGGGCCACCGGTGCCGTCGCCCGCCGCGACTTTTACCTTCAAATCTTTGATCTGCTGGTTCGCCTCATGTAGTTCGTGCAGCAGTGATTCCACACGTTCCGGTAGCCCCTCGTCGGTGACCTTCAATTGGGATTCTAAATCGGTGATGATTTCCGCATTCACCCACGCCCATTTCGCTGCTTCCATACCGGTGACGGCATCAATACGGCGTATCCCCGCCGCTACCGAGGTCTCAGATGTGATATGGAAATAGCCGATTTGCCCGGTGCGCTCCAGGTGCGTGCCGCCGCACAGCTCGCGGCTGTATGGATCTGCCCCGATATTCACTGTGCGCACCCAGGAGCCGTATTTCTCGCCGAAGAGCGCGGTATAGCCGGCGGCGCGCGCTTCGTCCAGCCCCATCTCTTTGATGAAAACCTGCTCATCGTCCATAATCCGAGCGTAGACTAGCATTTCTACTTTCAACAACTCACCCTTGGTCAACGCCTGCGGATTGCTGAAGTCGAAACGCAATCTGTCGGTATCCACCAGGCTACCCGCTTGCTTGGCGTGTTCGCCCAGCACCTGTTGCAACGCCCAATGGAGCAAATGCGTTGCAGTATGTGCGCGACAAATCGCCTGCCGATAGTATTTATTTACACGTGCCACCATCGGGTTGCCCACAACGGGTACGTCATTGTCGCCCAGCTCGATGGTATGCAGCAGGTGGCCGAATTTGTCTTTGGCAACATCCAACACCGGGAAGATGATCTCCCCGATGGTGAGCGAACCGACATCGGTACTCTGCCCGCCGCTGGTGGCGTAGAAGGGCGAGCGATCCAGGATTGCCAGCGCGGTCATCCCATCTTCATTCGGCAACAGGAAGAGCAGTTGGGCTTCCGCGGTCAGTGTAAGATAAGCGAGGAACTCCGTCGCCGGAATCTCCTGCCCCAGTGAAGCCGCGGCCTCGTAGCCAAATTTGCCCCCGGCACGTGCGATGGTGCGTGCAGTCTCAAAAGCCGCCGCGTAGCCCGCTTCATCCACCGTCAATCCGGCAGCCAGCGCAGACTCCACCGTCAGCTCCTTCGGAAAACCGTAGGTATCGTAGAGCGTGAAGACGTCCTGGCCATTGAGGATAGTAGCATTTTTCGCCTGCGCTTCAGCAATCAGCCGCGCCAGCAGCTCCTCACCGCGCTCCAGTGTCTCGGCAAAACGGCCTTCCTCGGCACGCAGCGTATCGATGATGAAATCGGCGTTGTCGTTCAATTCCTGGTAATGCCCGCCCATGATCTGCTGCAATGTGGGTACCAGCCGGCAAAGGAACGGAGCGCGCAGCCCCAGATTGCGCCCGAAACGGTAGGCGCGGCGGATGATGCGGCGCACCACATAGCCACGTTTGCTGTTGCTGGGCAACACGCCATCGGCGATCATGAAGGCGGCACAGCGCAGGTGGTCGGCTATGACGCGCAATGCTAATAATTGCTCTTCCGTGGGTTCAGCGGTGATACCCGCCAGCTCCCGCGTGGTGGTGATCAGTTGGAAAACCAGGTCGGTATCATAATTTGTCGGCACATCCTGCACCAGCGAGGCGATGCGCTCCAGCCCGGCCCCGGTATCGATGCCGGGGATCGGCAACGGCAGATATTCGCCATCCTGATAGTTGAACTGCTGGAAGACGTGGTTCCAGAATTCGATCCAGCGGTCGCAGCCGCAGGCAGGAGAGGTACATTCCGGGCCACAGGCGAGTTCGGCGCCGCGGTCATAATGCATCTCGCTGCAGGGGCCACAGGGCCCGCTGCTGCCCACCGGGCCCCACCAGTTTTCTTTTTTGCCCAGCGGGATAATGTGTTCTACTGGCACACCGATCTTCTCCCAGATGGCTTTAGCTTCCAGATCTTCCTGGTATGGCTCGCCCACGCCGGGTTTGTAGTAGGTCACCCAGATCTGGACGGCATTCAACCCGAGGCCGCCCTCGGCCACGGGCAGTGTGGAGAAGTCCCAGCCCCAGCGCAGCGTCTCTTCTTTGAAATAGTCTCCGAAGCTGAAGTTACCGAGCATCTCGAAGAAGGTATGATGCCGTGCCGTACGCCCCACCTGGTCTAAATCATCGGTGCGCGCACACTTCTGCACGCTGGCTACACTGCCGAAACTCGGCTCCACCTCGCGACGGAACCAGGGGACGAATTGCTGCATACCCGCGGTGGTGAAGAGTGTGGTAGGATCATCCGGTACCAGTGAGCTGCTGGGCAGCACCTGGTGTCCACGTGCGTTAAAAAAACGCAGAAAAGCGTCACGTATTTCGTTTCCGGTCATCATAATCTCATCCTGGCAGCAAATATGGAAGGGTCTCCACGGGCCATTAGTATACCAGAATCCATTGTGGAAATCGAGTCAGAAAAGTGGCCCGAAAGTGCTTTTGGGGTGATACCAAGAACCGTCTCTTATATATTGAAAATGATAAAGCTAATAATAAGCCCTGTGGATATGTGGATAACACTAGTGCGGCGTGCTTATCGACAGTGTGGATAACTAGCGAAGACACCTGTTGATGGAGCAGAGTTATCCACGCCAAAGTGGGCGAAAGATCTTTCCGGCAGCTTATAAACAGGGGTTTTTGAACAGTTGTGGATAAGTGCGGATTGTCAAAAAAGACCGACATTGTCGCAAAAACAAATGTTCGCAGCAACGCTGGTTATCCACAGGTGTTGAGAGATTATGTGGAAAAGTTTTTCCGGTGTTTTGGGGCGCTTCAAGGGGTAATTTAGCCTTAACGCAAGGCTAACAATAGCCCCGCTAGGCGCGATTTTAAGCGTGAAATTACAGAGGAGCCCTTGCTGTTGCGCAGTTGCCATAACGGCGTGCTAGCGTTATAATACCACTGCATTCAGGACGAGGATATCCACAATGTTTCCCACAACTGTGGATAACTCAGTATCGCAATAAAGTTATATATTTATGAATTCATGGGACACCAGACCTGTTGATAGCAGCGTAGTGAAAGCGGAAAAATGATCAGCGAGTTTGGCGAAAAAAACGCCTTGTAGTACCAGATCACGTGACCGAGTTTCGGCGCGGAATATTCTTTGAAATTTTTATGCACGATCTCTTTCGAGATCATTCGTCGTACCATCAATTGTCATAAATCCGGCTACCCTCTTGTCTTCGTGTGAGTGTCTTCTGGGGCACTCTCAGTCCTGTGCGCATTAGGTGTGTCATTTATTCCATGATGGACCAAGGAGAGACCTCGATGCCCGAAATTATGACAGTAGAAGAAGTATGGCCAAAAGCTTTAGAGATACTACAGCATTCACTGCGCAACCCTACCATGGCGAAGTGGCTGCCCGATCTTTCCCCCATCTCTTTTGATGGCAATTGCTTATCGGTTTCCGTACCGAGTAAGTTCGCCAAGAAATGGCTGGAGGAGAAGGCCGGGCCGTTGCTCACCTCCGGGTTATCCCGTGAGTTGGATTCTTCGGTAGCAGTGGATTTCGCCGTGGCACAGCTCACTTTGCAGCTGGTTTCACCGGTAGAGGCGACCACCACCCCGGCACGCAAAACATCAGCGCGTGCCGCCAAGGTAGCCACCAGCCGCGAGGACGCGTTCCCCTCGATGCCGATGAATCCGCGCTACACCTTTGATCAATTCGTGGTGGGCAAGAACAGCCAGATCGCCCAGGCGGCGGCGCAGGCGGTGTCGCTGGCTCCCGGACGCAACTACAACCCGCTCTTCATCTATGGCGGAGTAGGGCTGGGCAAGACGCACCTGATGCAGGCGATAGGCCACGCGGCACTGCAGCGTAACCCGAACCTGAAAGTGAAATATATCTCCGGCGACAGCTTCACCTATCATGTAGTATCGGCCATCCAGGAGAACCGTTTTGGTGCCTTCCGCGACGCCTACCATGACGTTGATATCTGGCTGGTGGACGATATCCAGTTCATCGCCTCCCGTGAGCGTACCGAGTCGGAATTCTTCCAGACCTTCAATGCTCTCTATGAGACCGGCAAGCAGATAGTCGTCACCAGTGACCGCCCCCCGAAAGACCTGCAGATCGTGGATCCGCGCCTAAGCTCGCGTTTCGAGTGGGGGCTGATGACTGACATCAAGGCTCCCGACCTGGAGACGCGCATGGCGATCCTGCAGAAGAAGGTAGAGCAAGAAGGTGCCTTCGTGCAGGAAAACGTCATCCGTTATATCGCCACCACCGTGAGTGCCAATATCCGGGTGCTGGAAGGCGCGCTCATCAAGGTGCTGGCAGGCAGCTCGCTCACCGGTGAAGAACTGAATATCAGCTACGCCATGGAGCAACTGAAAGACCACAGCACCCACTCCAGCGCAAAATTACTCACCATCGCCGATATTCAACAGCTGGTCGTCGAGCACTTCAGCATCACGCTGGAAGAGCTGAACGGTGCCCGGCGCAACCAGTCGCTGGTGGTGCCGCGGCAGATGGCCATGTACCTGTGCCGGCAACTGCTGAGCAGCAGCTTCCCGGAGATCGCCAAGCGCTTCGGCGGCCGCGATCACAGCACCGTCATTTATGCCTGCAACAAGCTGGAGCAGTCGATGAAGCTGGACCGCAAAGTCCGCACCCTGGTAGGCGAGCTGACTTCGCGGCTGCAGGCGGAAGTGAAGTAGTCCAGATCATTTACAATTAAACGGTTTAGAGATACTCTCGGCAGGGCAAGTGAGAAAACAAAAATCTATATAGTGTCTATGCGCAGAAAATGCGCTACATATAGTGTTACCAAACTCCCCTGAGCATGATATAATAGTACCAACAGGCAATATGCGTTCTGCGCCATTGCCAAAGAGGAGAACGACGATGAATTTTACCTGCAAGAAAAAGACCTTGCATGATGCACTACAGAGTGTAGCGCGCGCGGTATCAACACGCAGCACGTTGCCCATCCTCAGCAATGTGCTCATCGATGCCAGCGGCGACAAGCTGTGCCTGATGGCCACCGACCTGGAGATCTGCATCACCTATATCACGGATATCCAGGTGACGGAAGAGGGCCGGGTGACGGTGCCTGCCCGCACGTTGAACGAAGTCGTCAGTTCATTGTCGGAGGGGGAGCTATCCATCTCTTCTGACGAGCGCGACATGCTCACGCTGTCGGCGGCGAAATCGAAGTTCACCATCCATGGCCTGCCTGCCGAAGAGTATCCGATGCGCCCCACCGTCCCCGAGGGCATCAATATCACCATCCCCGGCCCGGTGCTGCGCGACCTGGTACGCAAAACGATCTTTGCCGCGGGCACCGATGAAGCCCGCCAGGTACTCACCGGCGTGCTCTTTATGTGGAACGGGCAGACGCTGAACATGGTCGCCACCGACACCCACCGGCTGGCCTTCAAGTCTGTGCCCG
>JBBQQW010000064.1:0-13237 GCA_038215455.1 Armatimonadota bacterium | reverse complement strand
CATGTGCGCCAGGTCGCCCTTTTTCACCAGCTTCGGATCCATCTTCGTGGTCAGCTTGCTTTTAACCAGCGTCAGCGGCAACATTCGCGGCTCGGGAAGTTTATTCCACCAGTCGCTGCCGAAGCCAAAGGCCGTCGCCGTCTCGAAGAACTTCGCCGCCCCCAGGTCAGCCGCAGTGTGGGCAAAGTAGTTATTGCAAGACACCGTCAGCGCGCGCTTCATGCTCAGCGTGCCGTGTACCTCATTGCCGTAATCCTTTAGCGGAGCGCCCCCGATCACCGCCTTACCGGTGCAGGTGTACTCTTTGTCGGGGCTAATGTCATGCATCAGTGCTGCCGTGGCGGTGAGTACCTTCATTGTCGATCCTGGTGGGTACAGGTCTTGTGTACAGCGGTTCCGCAACTCGCCGTTTTGCGCCAGCTCTTTGTCGGTGAAATATTCCTTCAGCCGCGTCGGGTCATACGTCGGGCTGGTCACCAATGCCAGTATCGCCCCCGTCGCCGGATCCAGCATCACCAGCGCCCCGGTCTTCTCTCCCAGTGCTTTGCGCCCCGCCTGCTGCAGCTTCAGGTCGAGTGTCAGCGCCACGTCCTTCCCTTGCGGTTTCTCGTTGCGGAGCACGCGCTCCACTTCAGCGGCGTCAAAGGTGCGCGACAGCCCCGCCAACTCCAGGTTCCACTCGCCCTCGACCCCCACTCGCCCGTACACCGGATCCATATATCCTATCACCGCAGCGGTGCCCTCCGGGTCAGCATACTTGCGCACGCCATCCTCGGTCCACGCCAGCTTCGTCCCCATACTGTCGTAGATCGCCCCCCGCGGCGTCAGCTTCTCCGCCCGCGCCAGCCGTCGGTTTGTCGGTAGATTAGTCAGCCAGTCCGCCTTCACCACCTGCCAATATGCCTGATAACCGAACAACGCCAGAAAAGCCAGCGTCACGATCACCAATAACGTCCGAATACGCAGTTGCACGTCATTTTCCATAACTGTTTAATACCTTTTTTGTAGACGAACGTCAAGCATTTTAGATTTTGTGCAGGCTTTTTCTCTCTACTGCACGAATAAACAGGAAAGACATCCTTTGTAGGAGCCACCGTGCAAAGAAAATTATCACTGAACGGCCCGTGGGAACTGGCATATTCCGCTGAACAACCAGGGCAATTACACGGCGAACGGCTGCAACATCGCAGCCAGTTCTGCGCCCTGGTACCCGAGCCGGTGCATCAGACACTGCTGCGGGCGGGCGTGCTGGACGATCCCAATATCGGCCTCAATTCCCTCAAGGCTCGCTGGGTAGAGGAGATGGTCTGGGTCTACCGCCGCACCTTCACCGCCCCGGAGGTTTCTGCCGCGACCAAGGTCTGGATAGCCTGCGAAAAGCTGGAGATGGACTGTGAGGTCTATCTTAACGGCGTCAAGGTCGGCACACATAACACCGCCCACCGCCCGGCGGCTATCGACGTCACCAATGCGCTACGCAGCGGTGAGAATCTGCTCATATTGCAGCTTGATGCCGGCCTGTTCAATACCGCTGACAAATCGGGGAAAGACTACAACTTCACCATCGGTGACCTGCTCACCAAACGCCACTGGCAGCGCAAGCCGCAGTACCAGTGTGGCTGGGACTGGAATCCACGCATGATGAATGTGGGCATATTGGGCGACATCAGCCTACATTGGAGCGATGCCCCCCGCCTGCAGCAGGTGACCGTCTTCGCCATATCTGCACACGACCTCAAGTCCGCCACCTTTGAAGTGCGCGCCACTGTCGAAGGTATCGCAGATGTCGACACCGCCACGCTCACCGCGCGCCTGCTGGAGACCGGGCAGCAGGTATCGCTTGAGATTAACGTGCCCAAAGGCGAATCCCGCCACACCGTGCAATTTGAGCTGGATAATCCTACCCTCTGGTGGCCCCGCGGCCACGGCGACCAGCATATGTATAATGTGGAGGTATCCCTCACCACTGCCAACGGAGAAGAGGAGATGGCTACCCGCCGCACGGGAGTCCGCCTGGTGGAGGTTGATGAATCCAAACACCCTGTTACCGGTGAGTTCTTCATAGTTAACATCAATCATCGCCCGATCTTCTGCAAGGGTGGCAACTGGGTTCCTGCGGATCTGCTCTACAGCACTGTCACTCCCGAGCGCTATCGCGAGTTGATTCAGCTCGCCGTCGACGCCAACTTCAACACCATGCGCATCTGGGGTGGGGGGCTTTTCGCCGATCACGCCCTTTGTGATGCCTGCGATGAGGCCGGCCTGCTCATCTGGCATGACCTGCTCTTTGCCTGCTCCAAGTACCCGGCAGATATACCAGAATTCGCGGAGGAGGTGCGCCGGGAGGTGCGCTTCGGCATGCGCGAGCTGGCGCACCACCCGTCGCTGGTAATCTGGTGTGGCAATAATGAGATCGAGTGGGCCGACGCTGCCTGGGGCTGGGATGCGAAAGGGCGCACGCACCCGCATTACTACATTTTTCACCACGACTTTCCGCTTATTGCCCATCAGGAAGACCCGTCAAAATTCTACTGGCTCAGTTCGCCGAATTCGCATGGGTTCCTCCCTCCTAATGATCCCACCTCCGGTGATCAGCACCCGTGGTTGGTCAGTTTCGAGGATGGGCCTGTTGACTGGTGGAAGTATCGCACTTGCGTAGACCGCTTCCCCAACGAGGGTGGGGTACTCGGATGCTCCTCCCCGGCTACGTTGCGCCAGTTCCTGCCCGAGAACGAGCGCCGCCTCTTCTCCCCCAGTTGGGAGCATCATGACAACACTACCAGCTATCCTCGCGCGGATCCAGATGGCGAGGGACGGCTCTACACCACCATGAAATTCTGGCTGGGCATCGACCCTGCTTCCCTCGCCTGGGAAGACTATGCTTTCGCCAGCGCCCTGCTGCAATCCGAGGGGCTGCAGGAGTACGTCAGCAACTACCACCGGCGCAAATTCAGCAGCGCCGCCGCCATCTTCTGGATGTTCAACGACTCCTGGCCCGTCACCCACGGCTGGACTATCGTCGATTACTACCTGCGCAAGAAGCTCTGCTTTCACCCCGTCCGCCGCGCCTTTGCGGATATAACGGTTGTGGTGGCGGAAGATGACGGCATCGTCACCGTCTACGGCGTCAACGACACCATGGAAGCCTGGACGGGCGAGGTGCGCTACGGGGTATTCAACCTCATGGGCGGATACGCGCTGGATCAGACTGCACCTGCGACGCTGGCCGCTAACGCCAGCACGGTGCTTGCCACTTTCCCCCGCGCCGTTTGGGAAGCCGCCGGTCTCACCACCAGCGGCACCTTTGCTACTCTCATCAAAGAAGATCAGTCAGTGGCGCAGCACCGTCTCTTTCTTGAGCGCTTCAAAGACCTGCGTTTCGATGCCAAACCAAATATCGAGCTAACCCTCACCGACGGCCTGCTCACCCTTACCAGCAACACCTTCGCCTGGGGCGTATCCCTTGATGTAGACGGAGAACGAAACCTCGCCGACAACTGCTTCGACTTATTCCCCGACCAGCCCTACACCCTACGTTGGGATAAGGCTTTAGGGGCACCGGAGGTACTACGGATGGGGAATTGGATATCGTAGCATGGTCGTCCCGCCCATGAAAACGGGATTTCAATACAGATCTTCGTATTTCAGCTGGGATTGAAATCCCGGCTGCAGGGCGCTGTGCGCCGGTCGTCCGCCTTCGCGGACTTGTATAAACCGAATGATAGCGCGCATTAGCGTGCTTGCCGCATGTCCGCCATAGCTAGGATGGCGAAGGCGGATTGTTAGCCACCTCCTTCAGGGGGTAATCATAACTAATGACTAGCGACTAGCGACGAGTGACTAACATATGAGAATAATCGGCGTCGACCCCGGCCTCATCAATACTGGCTACGGGGTCATAGATATGAACGCGGCGGGAAAATTATCCTGCCTGGCGGCGGGCGTTATCAAACCGGACACCACCGAGATGGCCGGGCGGATGCTGCACATCCATGATAAACTGCGCGACGTGTTGCATGAGTTCATCCCCGATTCCATGGCGGTGGAGGAGCTGTACGCCTCCTACGCTTTCCCCAAGACCGCCATTCTCATGGGGCACGCGCGCGGGGTGATCTATCTCACCGCCGCCGAGCGTGCCATACCCGTCATTGGCTATGCCAGTACCGCCATCAAAAGCGCGGTCACCGGCAACGGCCATGCCAATAAAATGCAGGTGCAGTCCATGGTGCAGCGCATCCTCGCCCTGCCTACCGAGCCAATACCGGACCACGTGTCCGACGCGCTAGCAATGGCCATCTGCCACGCCTACCGCGCCAATAGCGCCATCGCAAAAAGGTTATAACGTAACAACATCAGAATATAGCACTATATGTCGTTTTTCCCCAAACCCCACCCGGGGATAGGGTACCGACAGTAGAATTAAGGCACGAAAAAGCATAACCACACACTTGGACACCCCCTTCCCGCGCCGGGAAGGGGGCCGGGGGGTTAGGTAGCGCCATCGCAAAAAGGGGAAAATAACATGATCAGTCATTTACAGGGGACTATACTGGAGCGCAAACACTCCTCATTATTGATACTCGTCGGTGGCATCGGCTACGAGGTGCTGGTGCCCCCCGCGCTCCTCACCGCCATGCCTACCGCGGTGGAAAATACCGAGGTCAAGCTGGTCATCTACTACTACCTGCAGATCGACCAGTCGCGCGGTGTCCCGGTGATGATCGGTTTCCGCCAGCAACTGGAGCGCGAATTCTTCGAGCAGTTCATCCAGGTGGCCAGCATCGGGCCGAGAACAGCCGTCAAAGCCATCGTCCTGCCCATCGCCCAGATAGCAGCCGGCATTGAGACCGGCGACATGCGCATCCTCACCAGCCTGCCCGGCGTCGGACGGCAAAAGGCCAAGGAGATCGTGGCCAAACTACAGGGTAAAATGGGAGCCTTCTGCCTGATAGACGGCGGAGCTGCCCCCACCGCTGCAGCAATGCAAAACAATGCCACCCAGGAGCTGGAATCAGAGGTTCTCGCCGTCCTTCTTCAGCTTGGCTACAAAGGAAATGACGCCCAGCAGATGCTCACCCGCTCCCTGGCAAATGTTCCGGCACCTACGACGACTGAGCAGGTACTGGAGATAATCTACAAACAACGGGGGTAAGCAATTACTGTAGCATAGGCCCGCTGTGGTGCGTAGTTGTTTTCCACAGCCACAGCGCGCCTACAACTTCCAGGGGGTACCCACATCTGCCCATTGATAGGCGAACTCACTTCCCCTGCGCCTTCGCAATCTTCGCCCATGAGTCACGCAGCGTCACCGTGCGGTTGAACACCGGCTTCTCACCTGTAGCGTCACGATCCACGCAGAAATACCCGATCCGTTCAAACTGATATCTCGTCCCCGGCGCAGCTCCCACCACACTCGGTTCCACGTAGCAGCTCGCCACCACCAGCGACTTCGGGTTCAGATTATCAAAATACGTCTGCCCCTCATCTACTTCATCAGGGTTCGGCTTGCTGAACAGATAGTCATACAGCCGTGCCTCCGCCGTCACCGCGTGCTGGGCGCTCACCCAGTGCAGCGTGGCCTTCACCTTGCGCCCATCCGGGCTGTCCCCTCCGCGCGTGGCCGGGTCATAGCTGCAGTGCAACTCCACAATCTCGCCGCTCTCATCCTTGATCACCTCTTCGCACTTGATGAAGTAGGCATTGCGCAGCCGCACCTCGCGCCCGGGCGAGAGACGGTAGTACTTCGGCGCGGGCACCTCCTGGAAGTCATCCTGCTCGATGTACAGCTCACGGGAGAACGGCACCTTGCGCATCCCCGCGCCCGCATCTTCCGGGTTATTCACCGCGTCCAGCTCCTCCGTCTGCCCCTCGGGGTAGTTGGTCAGCACCACCTTCAGCGGTTTCATCACCGCCATCACGCGCTGCGCCCGTTTGTTCAGGTCGTTGCGCACGCAGTCTTCCAGTATCGCCACATCAATAGTGCTGTTCAGCTTCGTCACGCCTATGCTCTGGCAGAAATCATAGATAGCCTCCGGGGTATACCCGCGGCGGCGCAGCCCCGCCAGCGTCGGCAGCCGGGGGTCGTCATATCCGTTCAGATACCCGCCACTCACCAGCTCAATAAAACGGCGTTTGCTCATCACCGTGTAGGTCAGGTTGAGCCGCGCGAACTCAATCTGTCGTGGGTGATATATTCCCAGCTGATCGAGGAACCAATCATACAACGGGCGATGATTCTCGTACTCCAGCGAGCACAGCGAGTGGGTTACCCCCTCAATAGAATCCTCCAGCCCGTGCGCCCAGTCGTACATCGGATAGATACACCACTTGTCCCCCTGGCGGTGGTGTTCGGTATGCAATATCCGGTACATCACCGGGTCGCGCAGGTTCAGGTTGCCGCTGGACATATCAATTTTCGCGCGCAGTGTACGCGCACCGTCGGGGAATTCGCCCGCGCGCATCCGCGCGAACAGATCCAGGTTCTCCTCGACACCCCGCTCACGGTAGGGGCTGGGCATCCCGGGGGCGTTTATCGTACCACGCGATTTGCCCACTTCCTCCGCCGAGAGGTCGCAGACGTAGGCCACGCCCTTCTTTATCAGCACCTGCGCCCACTCATACATCTGTTCGAAATAGTCCGAGCCGAAGAACAGCCGATCTTCCCAGTCTGCTCCCACCCAGCGCACATCCTCGATGATGCCATCGACGAACTCCTGGTCTTCCTTGACGGGGTTAGTATCGTCAAAACGCAGGTTGAATTTGCCGTGGAAATCCCGCGCAATGCCGTAGTCAATCCACAACGCCTTCGCGTGGCCAATATGCAGGTAGGCATTCGGCTCGGGCGGGAAGCGTGTGTGTACGTGGTCAAATTTCCCCTCGCGCAAGTCCGCTTTCACCGCCTCACGGATGAAGTCAAGGGAAGGAGCGGGGCGCTCATCGCCCGTCAGGTTGTTCGCTGGTTTACAGATATCGTCACTCATAATTGCCTATACTCTTTCTTATTCGGTCACCGATACGGCCGTTTTCAATCGTTCAATTGCCAGTGATATGCGCCGCAACGCTTCCTCTTTGCCGATAATCTCGGCGATCTCCGTCGCGCCGCCCGGGGTCATCTGCTGGCCGCTGATGGCGATGCGCACTGGCCACATCACTGTGCCGGTCTTCAAGCCTTTATCATTGCCGAAACTCTTCAGCGTGTCAACCAATACCTCGTTTTTCCACTCCGGCACCGCGGCCAGCTTTACGCTCATCTCCTGCAGCACCATCAGGCTGGATTCCAGCGTGGATTTGGATTTCTGGTGTACGAAAAGTTCTATATTGAACTCCGGCAACTCGCTTAGGAAGCCGATCATCGCCGGGATATCGACCAGCCGCACTACGCGTCCCTGTATCAGCGCACTGATCAACTCGGTGGGCAGGCTGGCGCTGACTGCGGCAGGATAATGCGCACTCGCCAGCGTGTGGAACTGTTCTGGTGCCAGCGCACGAATATGCAGCCCATTTAGCCAGTCGAGCTTGGCGATGGAGAAACAGGCGGATGATTTGCTGATATGGTCAGTATCGAAGAGCTGGATCAGCTCCGCCATACTTAGGAATTCGCGGTCATCGCCCGGATTCCATCCGAGCAGGGCGATGTAATTCACCACTGCTTCCGGCAAAAAGCCCAGCGCCAGCAGGTCCTCAAACGAGGCGTCCCCGTCACGCTTGGAGAGCTTATGCCCGTCCTCGCGGGTGATATGCGGCAGGTGGATGTACTCGGGAATCTCCCAGCCGAATGCCTGATAGAGCAGATTGTACTTCGGCGTGGAGGAGAGATACTCCATACCGCGCAGCACATGGGTGATATTCATCAGGTGGTCGTCCACCACATTGGCGAAGTTGTAGGTGGGGTAGCCATCGGATTTCAGCAGCACCTGGTCTTCGATGTCGGCGTTGTTGAAGGTGATTGTCCCAAAGACGTGGTCTACGAAGGAGGTGCTGCCCGTCTCAGGAATCTTCTGCCGGATGACGCATGGAACCTCAGCAGCTTGTTGTGCCTGCACTTCTGTAGCGGTCAGATAACGGCAGGGGTCACGTAGCTCCAGCTTCACTTCCTCGTTGTCGTCGGTTTCCTTTTTCGCTGCACAGAAGCACGGGTAGGCGCTGCCGTTTTCTACCAGCATCTGGGCATATTGCGGGTACAACTCGCGGCGTTCGCTCTGGACATACGGCCCCACGCCGCCATCTTTGTCCGGGCCTTCGTCATAGTCGATATGTGCCAGTTGCAGGCTGTTGTAGATGATCTGCAACGCTTCGGGGACGTGACGCTTGCGGTCGGTATCTTCAATGCGCAGGATGAATTCACCGCTGTTGTGCCGCGCGTAGAGGAAGGCGTAAAGCGCAGTGCGCAGGTTGCCGATATGCATATATCCGGTAGGGCTGGGGGCAAATCTAGTGCGAACCATAGTTATTTTCTCCTTGACTATACGTAATATTCTACACCGAACGGTCTGTATCCTGCGATATATGGAATGCAGACGCCAGCAGTGCACCGATCGAGATCATGACCCACGGCATCATTGGGATGTGATAGCGCGGCATTCCGAGGATACTAAGGTGGACTGCTGTGAAGTATAGTGCAATGCACAGGCCGATAATAGGCAATGTTGGCACGGGATGGTGCAGAAATTGCCGAATCGGAATTATTAACACGGCAAGTGCGAACAAACACCAGAGTAGCAGGTAATAACCCTCCGAGAGCTCGCGGTATTTAGAGAAAAACGCTTTTTGCGTCTCGGTCAGTCGAGTATCATAACCAGCATAATTCCAATCTGTCCCATCGGAATCATATTTATATAGATGGTACAGGCGCGCTGGCACTAATGATAGCCCTTGATTCGGGTGGGCGCGCTGGTAATTTCTGGCAATCGCTGCCTTCTCTTTATCACGCTCGTAATCATTTTTGCCCGGAGTAAGCTGCGCATCCAGTTCGGCTACATCCACATAGGAACCGTTGGCGTTGGCATTGTTGGCGATCCACAAATTATGCCCGATGCTGGTAGTCATCACCGGATGCCCGAAAGATTTATAGGTGAACCAAAGCCACGGGGAGAGCACCAGCGCCAGCAGCAGATGCACCATGAAGACGGGGAGGAGCCATTGCTGCAGTGGACGCTGCTTGCGGAGTGTGATGATGCGAACGGCAAAGATGATAAGTGGTACGAGAATTACCTGTGGGCGAGTGAGTGCTGCATAACCGAAAATGCACCCAGCCAGGTAGAACATCCAGGGGCGCTTTTCACTCGCCAGCAACAATTCTGTTCCGAGCAGCAGTAACGGGATGAAGAGGTTCTCGCTGGCAAGGATCGAGCTGTAGGCGATATGATT
The DNA here is from genome assembly GCA_038215455.1 of Armatimonadota bacterium. Lineage (GTDB taxonomy): Bacteria > Armatimonadota > Hebobacteria > CAIYQO01 > CAIYQO01 > CAIYQO01. The sequence goes on along the minus strand of JBBQQW010000064.1, from coordinate 3,871 downwards.
GGGATAGAAGACCAGCAACAGCATCGCCAGGCGTCCGGCTACTTCCGACGAAGTCAGCCGACGTCCCAGCAGATAAACCAGATAGACCGCGGACACCTGCAATAATACCGAGATGCATTTGATGGCGAAGAGCGAAGTGCCGAATACCCGAATGATCAGCGAGAGAAAGACCGGGTAACCGGGCGGAAAAAAGGCAGATACTTCACCGTTATATCTGTAGCCAGCACCATGCGCCAGATTAGTAGCACATTGGTAGTACCACTCAAAGTCGCTCACGGGCCAGACGTCGTTTGTACTTATCCACCAGATGCGCAACCCCGCAGCGACCAACAGGAATAGGGGGATAAACACCGGTGAGAGCACCATGCGAAGGGTGAAGTTATTTATCGTGAGAAACAATGCTTTCAAAAATATCCTCTATAGCGGTCACAAGCTCTTAGTCTTTATTCCCAACGCAAAGAATATGCGGAAATGGGATGCTGTCGCGCTGATGGTGGATGTGCAGATTCTTCACGCCGATACGGGTGAGTGTCTCACGCCAATTATTGACACTGCGATAATACACAATGCCATCGCTGGTCAATTTGTCCATCAGGTAGCTGAAGTATGCCATCCAGTGCGGGTGAGCGGCTATATCCTTCACCAGGAAGGTGCCCGCAGGTTTCACCAGTGCCAATGCATGTTGCATTACGCGATCTCCTGGTGCAATTGGGATATGGTGAATCAGATCCAGCATGATCAGTGTGTCGATATTTGACCCGAGTTCGTCGTGAATATCACATACGTCACGTGCCAGAAAGGTGATGTTAGTAAGGTGCAACTTTTCGGCGATTAATTTCGCTACCGAGATACGCTTTTCATCCATATCCAATCCGATGAAGCTGCATTGTGGACGGGCAATGGCGAATGCCAGCGTAAAGAGGCCGAACCCGCAACCTAGATCAATGACAGTGCCATGCTCTGGCAGGTATTGAATAATATCGTCGAGAAACCATTCAGGTAGCGCCCGGAAACGTGCACGGGCATAAAACCGTGTCTTTCCGGAGAGTACCTGCAATATTTTCATACGGATTTGTCGCCAATCTGGAGTCGAGACCGTCGAATGCTCTACCAGCGTTAGTTTTCCCATTAATTAATACCTTCTGCTAGTAGCGGTCTATTTCCCCAGGAATACCGGGCCGATATGACGCAGGAATAAGTTATCGGCTACCTGCTGGGCGATAATTTCTTCGTTCGCCTCCAAAGCGTTGAGGTAGCGCGGCCCCATCTCTGCTGCGATGCGGAAGGAAACGTGGAGCAACTGCCGGAAATGAAGGTTGTAATTGGCGTTGCCGAGATCATGGCGCAGGGCAGCGGCGAAGGTATCGCCATCCCATGCAGCAACCTCTGCGGCACTGGGCAGCTTGGATTTGTCGATGTCGATTACCGGGGCATAAGGCTTCGCCAGCTCGTCGTAACGCTCCAGTGACTGGCGATAGATATCCTTCACGATCGCTAGACCTTCACCACCTGCCAGCGCCAGTCCGATAACCTCCTCCAACCAGGAGGTGCCCGCGGTCTTCAGGTGTAATCCAGCATCGAATTTCATCAATGCCTGGTGAATGGGACCATAGATGGAAAACTTATCGCTTCCAGAATGGACGGACAATTTTAGCGAAGTAGGCAGCGCGAACTCTTTGATGGCGAATTGGATAACCGCCAGGTCAGCGGTGAATTCACGGGTAAACTGGGCGATATCACCGACGTAGTCAACGCCCTTGTTGAAGCGCCCGGTGAATTTGGGGGCAATCGTCTGTGCTGGGACACCTTCCAACGCCAGGGCAGCCAGAATACCGAACAGCTCTACCGGGGATTGCGGCAGATTGGCTTCATCGAAAGAGACCTCGGTGACGAAATTCCCGGCACCCTTTTTCTCGGCTATGTGGCGATAGATGTTGCCCGCTTCACTCACGGCGTTGAGGTATTTCTCGCCGATCTGCTGCAGCTCCTCTGCGGTCAGCATTACTTCACCATCCAGCCCGGGGATATCCAGCGGGCCGACATACTGCTGCATAGCCGACATGAATCGTGCGATTGCATCAGGGTCAGGTGCCAGGCCGATATTATCGGCGACGTCGATGGTGTAGAAATCGCAGGAGCTGATAAAGCCGTCAACGTTCTTCAGACCGATATGGTCGGCATCGAGGAAATATGCTGCCGGCCAGTTAGTCGCAGCCACCGCCGCATCCGCCGCCTGCCGAGTGTCCGCTGGCGAAGTGCCGATGAGCGAGTGCTCGCGGAAAGATTTGTTCCACACAGGGATGACCTCTACTCCCGCCGCGCGTGCCTGCGTGAGTGCAGCGAGTTGTGCCTTGCCCTGGTGAGCAAAACGGTCGCCGATGCCGATGGAGTACTTGACCAGTGTTAGCATGATAATTTGTCCTTAAAGCAGATTAGCGTGTTGCATACCTGTATATTAAATACCATGCCGAGGATGAGAATACCTGCAAAGCGACCAATATTGAATGATTTGATCGTAGCGTATTTGACACGGACAATACATGCAGGTTAAATTGTAAGCATCTATAGGATGAAGAAAGGACTTTATGAAACAGAAGAACTGGTTGGTGCAGCTCCCATTATCCGGGAAAATAATGATAGCGGTGGTTATGGCCATCGCTTGCTGGCAATTATTTGTCCCACCCATCGTCGGTTTAGCGGACAATGGTGATTATGGCAGAGTGATGAAAATAGGAAGTCTCGTTCTTCCTGCTATGGAATATGAGTCACAGTTTTACAACTACATAAACCTTAAATATATCGTACACCCCGAGGAATCGTCAGTCTGGTATGGTACCTCGCAATTGCTATTGGTGAAGGGGGCTGTCATCGCCAATCAGCTATTCACCCATAATGGGCTGTTTGACCTCCGTATTATGGGGGCAGTACATACATTGTTATTCCTGCTTGGAATTATTGGATTGCTCTGGGCAACGAGGAACGTCAAGCGGATTGTCCGGATACCGATCTACCTTCTTTTTGTCTTTATCTTCTGTGATGTGGCATATATTGCTCATTTCAATTCTTTCTATAGCGAACCGGGAGGTTATGTATTTCTATTCATGCTGTTAGCAGTTACAGGAATAATTGTATCTTTACAGCCGCAGGAGAATAACGGCAAAATCTGGCTATATCTGTTTTTTATCTTTGCAACATTGTTCGTCACATCCAAAGCACAGAATGTTTTTTTAAGCTTGCCATTGGCGGTACTGTTAATATTGCTGGCGCGGGGATCGTTTAAACCAGCGTATTCCAAGCTTGGTGTAATCTTATCTTTATCGTTGGTGTTAATTTCGGTGTTGTATTATGCTTTTGGGCGACCCAAAGAGGTGATTCAGTGCAATATCTATCATATGGTCTTCTCTGATATATTGCATAATACAACAACTCCAGCTGCTGACCTTGAATCAATGGGACTTGATCAGTCATACCTTAAGCTAGCAGGCACTAACTGGTTTACTCTGGGTATTCCTATCAGAGAGGAATCTTTTCAGAATGACTTCTTCGGTAAGGTAGGGTATGGCATAATATTGAAGTTCTATGCAACTCACCCCATGCGGATGATGGAAACCGCAAACCGTGGTGCTATTGCCGCCTTTTCTTCACGTCCCGGGCATATGGGGAATTACGAGAAATCCGCCGGCTACCCGCCCCGGGCGAAGAGTAATAAATTCTCTACCTGGAGTGGCTGGAAAGATGGGCTACCTGATGCCGTCAAATCGCCATTCATGATCGTTTATCTGCTTACAAATATTCTGATATGGTGGCTTCGTAAGCGTAAATATAGCGTTGATTCCCCGGAACGGATGGTGGGGAATTTACATCTGACGCT
>JBBQQW010000063.1:0-13263 GCA_038215455.1 Armatimonadota bacterium | reverse complement strand
CTGGCCGGGCAGCAATTACGCCAGTTTACCAGCAACCTGAATAGGAAGCTGGACAACAACTGGGGGGTGCAGTGGATGGGCGGCTACGACGGCATCAACAAGCAGTTCCTCTACAACGAATATCTGGTAACGCGTGACCTGCACTGCTGGGATGTGGCATTTAACTACAGCGCAGAGCAGAAATCCTTCTCGCTGGCCTTCCGCCTCAAAGCCCTTGATTTCGCCCCGGCGAAGTTTGGTTTTGGCCGTGGCGGGCAGATGCTGGGCAATAGCTTCAACTCCGGTATGACGCAGTATTAATCCAGCGCCGTCGCCAACTCCCCGAGCTTCTCGGCGCGCTCCGCTGCAAGCATGGCATCGAACATGTCCTGAATATCACCGTTCATCATGGCGGGGATATTATGCCAGCTCACGTTGATGCGATGGTCGGTGATGCGGTTCTGCGGGAAATTGTAGGTACGTATCTTTTCGCTGCGGTCGCCGGAGCCTACCTGCGAACGGCGGTTGGATTCAATCTCCAGGCGCTGCTTCTCAATTTCCGCCTCTAATATGCGTGAGCGTAACACGCGCATCGCCTTCAGGCGGTTCTGCTTCTGGCTGCGCTCGTCCTGGCATTGCACCACAGTGCCGGTGGGGATGTGGATCAGGCGCACAGCGGTTTCGGTCTTCTGCACATTCTGCCCACCCGCACCCTGCGAGAGACAGGTCTCCATGCGGATATCTTTGTCGTCGATCTGCACGTCCACTTCTTCCGCTTCCGGCATCACTGCCACCGTAGCGGTAGAGGTGTGGATGCGGCCACTGGATTCTGTAACTGGTACGCGCTGGACGCGATGCACGCCGGACTCGAACTTGAAGAGGCGGTAGACGCTCTCGCCGATGATGGCAAAAACAATCTCTTTGAAGCCGCCGATTCCCTGCTCATTGCTGTTCATCAGCTCGACACGCCAGCCACGCGATTCGGCGTAGCGGGAGTACATGCGGAAAAGATCGCCGGCGAAGAGGCTGGCTTCGTCGCCACCGGCCCCGGCACGGATTTCCACCATGATATTCTTATCTTCATATGGGTCTTTGGGCATCAGCTGGATAGCGAGTTCGCGCTCCAGTTCGGCATGGCGCGCCGTCAGTTCGGTCAGTTCAGCATTGGCCATGTCGCGCAGTTCGCGATCATTTTCATCGCGCAGCATATGCTGCGCCTCTTCCATCTGCTGCTCGGTGCTGCGCAACTCGCGGAAATTCAGCACGATCTTCTCCAGATCGCTGTATTGCTTTGATACAGCATGCAGACGAGCTGGATCGTTGCCGATAGAAGGATCTAGCAGCTCTTGTCCCAGTGATTCGTAAGTTCGTTCAAGTTCCAGCAGGTGTTCGCGCATAATAGGCCCACGCCCTCCGAAGGTACATTGTACCGGAAAAGGCACTCTGCTGTCACACTTGACCTACAACCGCTCAATGCAGGACAATATAACTATGAATATGACGGATAAGGCCTTCTTGTTGGATATGGACGGTGTGCTGGTTCGCGGTAACACACCGATACCCGGCGCGCAGGAGTTTCTCGGGCGGTTGGAGCAGGCAGGTAAGAAATATCTGATCCTGACCAACAATCCGTTCTTTACCCCGCGCGATCTGGCGCATCGTTTTGCGGCGCAGGGGCTGGAGATTCCCGAGACACACCTGTTTACCTCGGCGATGGCGACGGCGAGTTTCCTCGCAGCGCAGCGACCCAACGGCACGGCGTACGTTATTGGCGAGTCGGGATTGACCGAGGCGCTACATCAGGCGGGCTATGTGATAACTGCCAATAACCCGGAATACTTTGTGCTGGGCGAGACCACGAATTACAGCTATGAGAGTATTACCATGGCAATACGTCTGGTGAAGGGTGGGGCACGTTTCATAGCCACTAACCCGGATACCAGTGGGCCGGCAGAAAAGGGCATTGTCCCAGCGTGTGGGGCCTTGGCAAAGCTGATTCAGGAAGCATCTGGCGTGGCACCGTACTTCATTGGCAAACCAAATCCTCTCATGATGCGTAGCGCACTGCATTTCCTTGGGGTACACTCGGAGAACGCCATCATGGTGGGCGACCGCATGGATACTGACATCATCGCCGGTATGGAGGCGGGTATGGATACGATACTGGTACTCACTGGCGTTACGGAAGCAGCAGAGATCGAGCGCTTTGCATATCGCCCTACTATGGTGGTAAATTCTGTAGCAGAAATCATCGTTTAGTTTTCTTGCCGTAGCTTCAACAGTTGTAAAATTGCAGTAAAACTGATAGGATTCCATAGGTGGAGCTTGGCTCCATTGTCCGATTTTAAGATTCTATAATGGAAAGAGGACGTGCAGGTTATGCCTGAAGCGATAAACCCAAAGAAATCCGACGAGGCGAATGCCCGGGCGATGGCGGAAATCCCGGTGGGATTGTGGCAGAAATGCCCTAAATGCCGCACCATGCTCTACGGAAAAGAATTAGAGCGCAACCTGCGGGTCTGCACTCATTGCCAGTACCATTTCCCTCTGTCTTCCGCAGAACGCATCGCCATGTTCGCTGATGATAATAAATTCGCTGAGATAGATGCGGATATGCAGCCGTGCAACCCGTTGGACTTCCCCGGCTACAGCGATAAGCTGACACGCGGGCAGAAGAAGTCCGGGCAGAACGAAGCATTCCGTTACGGCGATATGGAAATCAATAAAATCCCTTCTGTCCTGGGCGTGGCCAGCTTCGCCTTTATGGGTGGCAGCATGGGTTCGGTGGTAGGCGAGAAGGTTACCCGCGCGCTGGAACGTGGAGCCGAGCTGAAACGCCCGGTGGTGCTGGTATGTGCCAGTGGTGGTGCCCGTATGCACGAGGGCATTATCTCCCTGATGCAGATGGCCAAGACCGCGGCCGCCTGCGAGAAACTGAAAGCTGCGGGGCAGGTCTATATCGTAGTGCTCACTGATCCCACTACGGCGGGGGTCTTCGCCAGTTTCGCTTCCCTGGGCGACGTGCTTATTGCCGAACCGGGCGCACTCATCGGCTTCGCTGGCCCGCGTGTGATCGAGCAGAATCTGAAGATCAAGCTCCCACCAGGCACGCATACCTCGGAATTTCAGCTGGCACACGGCATGATAGACCTGATCGCACATCGCCGTGACCTGCGCAGCACTGTGGCCCAATTAATCACTTATCTGACTGACGCCAGGCCGGAGGCTGAAGCTGTCGGAATCGTAGACAAGGAATAATCTCATTATGATATCGACAAGCCGCTGGCTTCCCTTTGAGAAGCCGTTGCAGGAAATTGAAGAGCAGATCACTCAACTCGAAGAATATACCGCCACCCATGGGATTGATCGAAGTGAGAAGATTGGATCTATGCGCAAGAAGCACGCTAAACTGTGCGAACAGATATTTTCTAACCTGTCAGCTTGGGACAACACGCTGCTGGCGCGGCACCCGAACAGGCCCTATACCCTTGACTACCTGGAGATGATCTGCGATGACTTCATCGAGTTGCATGGCGACCGTCGTTTCGGTGATGATGCCGCTATCGTCGCGGGCATCGGGCGTATTGACGGGCGTTCTATGATGATCATCGGGCATCAAAAAGGCCGCGATGTGAAGGAACGACAGTTCCGCAACTTCGGCTCCGCCCGTCCGGAAGGGTATCGCAAAGCGATGCGCCTGATGGAGCTGGCCGAGCGCCGCAACTTGCCTATTATCTGTTTTATTGACACCCCGGCGGCAGAAGCGCGGCTGGAAGCGGAAGAGCGTGGTATCTCGGAGGCCATCGCCGCCTGCATGGCGCTGATGTCGCGTATGCGTGTGCCGATCATCGTTACCGTTATCGGCGAGGGTGGCAGCGGTGGGGCGCTGGGCATCGCCGTGGGCAATTACGTTACCATGCTGGAGCACAGCGTGTATTCGGTCATCCCTCCTGAGGGGTGTGCCGCGATCCTGGATACCTTCGGACGCGACGGCAGCCGAGGCAGTGAAGCTGCGGCGGCATTGAAGATTACCGCGCAGGATAACCTGGCGATGGGCATTATTGATGAAGTGATCCCCGAGCCGGTGGGAGGCGCACATCGCAAGCCCAACGAGACTGCGGTGTTGATCAAGGCTTCGATACTGCGCAATCTGAAAAAATTACAGAAAATGTCACCGGAAGAACTCGCCGAACACCGCTACGCCCGTTTCCGACGCATTGGACAATTCCAGGAGTAGTCTGGACTACAGAGGAAGTATATGGCACCCGTGGAGTTAACTAAAGATCACCAGCCTGCGCCTGGGTGCTACCGCCATCCTGACCGGAAGACGTATGTCAGTTGCGGCCGTTGTGGCAAGCCGCTCTGTCCCGATTGCATGCGTTTTGGGCCGGTGGGGATTCGTTGCGATGAATGCCTGCATCCGTCATCCCATGCGATTACCATGCCCACCAAGCCCATCGATTTAATTGCGGTACGCAACCAGGCAATACTTTTTGCGCTACTGGTATTTGCACTAGTCGTAGCAGCTAGCATCGGCACTACCGAGACGATAGCACGGCAGTTCCAGTCAGTTATGATATTTCCGCCCAATCCGCTTTTGTCGGGCATCGCCGGTGGGATCGTCGGGTGGCGCATCTGGCAGAGCAGCGGGAAGGTATATAACTGGCAGACCATCCGCCTTTCGCTTATCCTGGGAGTTGCTATCCCGTTGGCTTCGGCATTGGTGATATCAGTATATGCGGTGGTAATGCATGGCGCACTGGCTCAGCTGGATTTGGCATTCGCCCTGCGCGTGCTCTTTGCAACTGCTCTTTCAACATTCTTCTGCTGGTTCCTGGCCACGCAGCAACATAACTAGAAAAAGGATCGCTCATGATATCAATTGAGGAACAGATTGCGCAGATGAAGCGCGGCGTCATTGACCTGATAAACGAAGCAGAGCTTACCGCTAAATTGAAGCTGGGGCGTCCACTGCGGGTGAAGTACGGCGCGGATCCGTCGGCACCGGACTTACACCTGGGGCATTGTGTGCAGTTGCGCGCCCTGCGCCGGATGCAGGACTTCGGGCACCATATCATCTTCATCGTCGGCGACTTCACCGCTATGATCGGCGACCCCAGCGGTCGCAGCGCTACCCGGCCTCAGCTAAGCCGTGAGCAGGTGCGCGCCAATGCCGAGACCTACGCCCAGCAGGCGAGTCTGATACTCGATATGTCAAAGACCGAGTTGCGCTATAACAGCGAGTGGCTCTCGGAATTGAAATCCGAGGACATGATCCGCATCGCCGGAAAATTTACCGTGGCGCAGATGCTGGAGCGCGAGGACTTCGCCAAACGCTTCGCCGCGCAGGCCCCCATCGGCATCCATGAGCTGTTCTACCCGCTGGTGCAGGGTTATGATTCCTATGCCATCGCGGCGGATATCGAGATCGGCGGTACTGACCAGCTCTTCAACTTCATGGTAGGGCGTGAGATGCAACGGAGCTACGGCATGGCGGACCAGATCGTCATCACCCGCCCGTTGATCCCCGGCACCGATGGTGAGAAGAAGATGTCCAAGAGCCTGGGCAACTACATCGCCGTGCTGGACACCCCCGATGATATGTACGGCAAGGTCATGTCGCTGCCGGATAAACTCATCGCCATGTACATGGAATATCTGACAGATATCCCCATGACCGAGGTGGATGCTATGGTGGCCGCTATGAACGCCGGTACGCTGAATCCGCGCGATGCCAAGGATACGCTGGCGCGTGATATTGTCGCCTGGCTACATAGCCCGGAGGCAGCAACGGAAGCAGCGGAGAATTTCCGCCGTACCTTCAGTGGACGCAGCCAGTCAATCGAGGACTATCGCGCCGCAGCAGAATCGGTGGCGCTGACAGCAGAGCAGTTCGGCGTGGAGATAGCACTGGCAAAACTGATGCTGGAAGTGGGCATGACGGCCTCCGCCGGCGAAGCACGAAGACTCATTCAGCAGGGGGCGGTATATATTGGTGAAGAGAAGATCACCGATCCGCAGGCGGTCATTATCCCTCGGGTAGATATGCTCATCCGCGCCGGCAAACGCCGTATCGTGGTATTGACAGCGTAAACTGTGGGGAATTGTCTGACGCAAACCCTTGACAGAGAAGAAATTTGTGCGATAATAGAGCTAATAAAGCCTGCAGTTGCGATTATTGCTGGCGGCTAGAAAATATGTACTTTGGCGGCATAAATCGTCTGTTTTCAGACGGGGCTCCGCATTACAGAACGGGGAGTTCTTCCTGTGTAGCCGAGAATAATCGGAAGTCGGTGAGGTAACCGATAGCTTATATTGCAGGCATGTGAGGGAGGGGCGAATATTCGCCCCTCCTAGTTTTTTGCTGCGACAATCTGCAGGCGATGCAGCTGGTTCCGGCGAATATAGTAGCAGATAACGCTTGCAACAATAAATGGATGTAGAACTATGCTTAAAAAGATTTTATTCTTTCTCATCGCACTGGCTTTAGTCGGCGGTGGTTCCTATTGGTGGTGGCAGACGAATGCCACGCGGATAATCAAGGAGCAAGTGCGCGCCCAGGCGAGTGGCCTGTTCGCCAACCCGGAGAACCTGGTCATTACGCCCGACCCGATCCCGCTGCACCTCACCGGATGGAAGTCGGCACGGGTGGGGGAGATGAACCTCTCCGGCAAAGACCTTGTGCTGAAAAATGGTCTCAAATTGGCGGAGACGGATCTGCAATTGACGGATATTGATGTATCCGGCCCGCCCTTTCGCCTGGTTGATGCCAAGGGTAAGTCCTTCAGAGTGAAGATCGCTGATACGGTAGTCACCGAGATGATCCGTTCACGCGGCTTCTCTTTCAGTTCCATGAAAGTCTCCCTTACCGCTATCACCGTCAAATTCAACGGCAACGGCACTGCCATTGTGCAGGGGGATGTCCCCATGCCTTTTAACAAGAAACTGATACTGGTTGCGCCCGGCAAACTGGTACCTGCGACGCAGCCGGGGAAGATAGACTTCCGGGTTGATTCGGCAAATATGACGGTGAATGGCCAAAAAAACGCCGTCTTCCCGATTGTGGCGGACATGCTCAATAATATCAATCCGATCGTCGATATGACCACCTTGCCGGTGAAATTGGATAATATCAAGATAGACACCAGCGAAGGATTTGCTGCTGTCAGCGGTGATGTCACTGGTATCAAACCATCGCTGGGCTTGTGACAGGCACACCATTCAGCGTATAATTCACCTGTATATGAAGACAAACAACAAGTTATTTGCCGAACAATTTGACGCCGTCGCACCCTACTATGATGAAATCATGTCGGTAGTTCCCTATGCGCAGTGGGTGAAATACCTGCACCGCATCATGGCGCGCCACGGATGGACAGGGGTACGTGATATTTTGGACGTCGCTACCGGCACTGGCACAGTGGCCTTCATGCTGGCAGAGCAGGGGTTCCGCGTGCTGGGCGTGGATATTGCCCCGCGTATGATCGAAATAGCGCAACAGAAAAACGCGCAAAACAGGGTGGGGGAGGTCAGCTTCCTCTGCCAGGACGCCACCCGATTATCGCTGGAAAAGCATGATTTTGATCTGGCGATATGTCTGTTCGACAGCTTGAACTATATAATAACATCACACGGTATCCAGCAGGTTTTCGCCGGGGTGTACTCGGTTCTCAAGCCCGGCGGCGGCTTCATCTTTGATCTGAACAGCGAATATACGCTGGAGAAGAACCTCTTTACCCAAGACAACTTCTGGGATGAAGATGCCAAAGTGAAGCATATCTGGAATGCAACCTACAACATGCGCACCCGCATGGCCACCGTGGAGATGGAATATTATCTGCCCGATGGCCGCTGTTTCCGTGAGGTACATAAGGAACGTGCGCACCGTCATTGCGACGTGCTGCAATTCCTCACCGCCGCCGGGTTCACCGGTGTGGAGGCGTATGACGCGTATTCCTTTTTACCAGCAGGCATCCGCTCGGAGCGGATATTCTATGTGGCGCACAAGCCGGAGTAGTATTTGATGAGATATAAAGCCGTATTGTTTGATTTGGATGGCACCATCGCCGATACCAATGAGATTATTCAGCGGACGCTGGCCGAGACGCTGCAGCGCGCCAGTGGCCGCGAATGGCCACTGGATGAGGTTATGGGTGCCTGGGGATTGATCCTGCGGGAGCAACTGCGCATTCTCTATCCGCCAATCGACCTGGACGCCGCCGCCGAGTTTTATCGGCGACGCTATAACGAACTGCATGATGAGATGTTGCGCGAATTCGCCGGAGTCGATGAACTACTTGAGCGTCTGATCGCCGATGGCTACATGTTGGGCATCGTCACCAGCAAGAAACACGCCAACGCCCAGCATACCGTCGACGATCTGGGTATGGCGCATCAATTCAAGTGCATCATTGCGGAGGAAGACGCACCGCGCGTTAAACCCGCGCCGGATCCGATAATTGCCGCGCTCAAGCAATTGCATGTCTCGGCCGCTGAAGCGCTGTACGTCGGCGACAACCCGGACGACATGATCGCCGCCCACGCCGCCGGAATGAAAGCTGTCGCCGTGAGCTGGTCACTACGCACACGGGAAGAATTACTGGCCGCCGGTGCCGACTTCTTCATCGACAGCCCCATGGAGCTGCTGCAAGTGCTAACTGGCGAACCCGAACTGGTTCTGCGCTAACTATGACATAAGATATATTATCAGACGATCACTCGCATTGACGCGGCTGCTGTTCGATAATGCTCAATCGGGATTAGAAACCGGCTATCCCCCATCCGTATTATATGGTATACAGGCAAGGCATTTCCTATGCTCAATAACATGACCACCGCAAAATCCACAACTTACCCCACAGCGCTCACTATCGCCGGCAGTGATTCCAGCGGTGGTGCAGGGATTCAGGCGGACATTAAAACCTTTTTCGCCCTGGGCGTATATGGCGCTTCGGTAATTACCGCTATCACCGCGCAGAACACCCGCGGCATTCACTCCGTCTACTCGTTGCCCGCGGCGGTAGTGTCTGCGCAGTTGCACGCCGTCCTCGATGATATTCCATTCGGGGCACTCAAAATCGGTATGCTGGCGAATCTGGAGATTCTGCAGGCTTTGACCTCGGTTCTCCACGAAACGGTCGCTCCCCTACCCCCGATCATCTTGGATCCGGTGCTGGTCTCCTCTTCTGGTAAGTTACTCCTCGATGTTGACGCCCGATCGGCGCTGGTGGACGAGCTGTTTCCGCATGTTGCGCTCCTCACCCCCAACCTCCCCGAGGCTGCGCTGCTCCTGGGCGTGGCAAGTATCGGTGACGTTGAGGATGCCGCCCGGCAACTGCTGGCCCTCGGCCCGCAGGCCGTGCTGATCAAGGGTGGACATGGCAGTGGCGATCTCCTCACCGATGTGCTGGTGACGGCCTCCGGTGAAACCCATAAATTCACCAATGTGCGGTTGCACTGCGACCACACTCACGGCACTGGTTGCACGCTATCCGCCGCCATTGCCGCGAATATCGCCCTTGGTCACCCTCTAAATACAGCGGTAGAGCGCTCCATCGACTGGCTACATTCCGCCATCGCTGCCGGCTGGTCACCCGGTGAAAACCCCGGTCCGGTACATCATGGCTGGGAATTATGGCCTAAATCCTGAATATCCGCTATTATTAAACTATGCGATGGGGAGCGATATTCGGTTGGGGGACAACCCTCTGGTTGGCCGTGGGGGTGCAGGCGAATTTCACCCCCACGCTGCCCGGGGCGCTCTGGCTCGTTGGTATCGCTGCAGGGCTATCCGGTGGGTGGGTATCTGGTGCCATGGTGGGAGCCTTTGCCGGGCTGTTTCTTACCGTGTTATCCGGGTCTAACTTCGCCCTGGATATCGTAATCTGCAGCGCGAGTGGTGCACTGGCCGGGCTGGTCACGCGTCGCTACGCTCGGCAGAGCCTGGTGGTGGCGATATTCACCACCTTGCTTTTCTCGGCCTTGCTCACGTTTGGTATGCTCGTTTTTGTGCACGAAAGTATCAACGATGTGGCCGCAGCGATGGGGAAAAACGCGGGGATTAACGCCCTGTTGATGGTGCCGCTTTACCTGCTGGTGCAGCTTTTCTCCGCAACACGCGAGGAAAATAGCTGAAATTGGGAATAATATACTGCTTCGTCAGCTGCTGATGATAGAATGGAAAAAGATATGAGTAGATTGCAAATAGTGAAATACCCCGGCGCGGTGCTCCGCAAAAAGGCGGTAACTGTGGAGCGGGTTACGCCGGAATTACAGAACTTTTTTGCCGATATGGCGGAGATAATGTACGAGTCCCGCGGTGTCGGCCTGGCCGCCCCGCAGGTGGGGATATCGCTGCGCATTATTGTCGTCGATACCGATGACCGCCTGCAGACGATCATCAACCCGAAGATCACCCGCGCGGAAGGTTCGCAGACGGGCGTCGAGGGCTGCCTGAGCCTCCCTGGACTGCATGGCGATGTCACCTGCGCGGCCAGCGTCACCGTGCGCGGTCTCAATCGCTTCGGCAAGAAAGTCACCCTCTCCGGTGAAGGCCTCTGGGCACGCGCTATCCAGCATGAGATCGATCACCTGGACGGTCACCTCTTCATCGACCGCGTCGACGCCAGTACCCTCCGCTGGGTCACCGGCGAAACTGACGAAAATGATGAGCAGATCGAGCGCCCCACCACCCTGGCAGATGCACTGGCGGTTTTTGAACGGATGGCGAAAGTCGAGAAGGATGAGACACTCGTATGATGCCACGTATCCTCTTTTTCGGCACCAGCACCTTTGCGCTCCCGGCATTGCAGCAGTTGCATGATGCTGGGTACACCGTTGTCGGCGTAGTCACCCAGCCCGATCGCCCCTCCGGTCGCGGCGGCAAGGTGACTTCTTCACCCGTAAAGATGCTGGCTACGACCCTCGGGATACCCGTCTTCCAGCCGGAATCCTGCCGCGAGGCTGAGTTTATCGCTTCAATGCAAACGTTGGCACCAGACCTCAGCGTCGTGGTAGCCTACGGGCAGTTCCTGCCCGACACCTTGCGCCTGCTTCCCCGCCTGGGCACCGTCAATCTGCACGGTTCCCTTTTGCCCGCTTATCGTGGTGCCGCACCGGTGCAGCGCGCCGTATGGGCGGGTGATCTCTGCACCGGAGTGACGCTGATGTGGATGGCCCGTGCCATGGACGCCGGCGATATCATCGCCACCGTATTCACCGACATTTTGCCCACCGAGACCGGAGGCGAACTCTACGAGCGTCTGGCTGCACTGGGTTCGCCGTTGTTGCTACACTGGCTCCCGGCCATCTTCGCCGGCACCGCGCCCCACCTCGTGCAGGATGCCGCAGCGGCCACTTTGGCCCCCATGATAAAAAAAGAGGAACGGCTGCTCGATTGGCGAATATCTTCAATAGCGATCATGAATCAGGTTCGCGCATTGGCACCTGCACCGGCGGCATATACTAACATCCGGGGCATAATGGTAAAAATTTTGGCCGTAGAAGTAGCAGATTTTTTTGAAATAGCAGGAGAACCCGGTTTTATTGTTGAAATAAGCAACAGTGGTGGTTTATGTGTCGCCACTGGTGATGGAATAATCCGCCTGTTATTAGTTCATCCTGCGGGGAAACGTCCCATGTCCGGGGCGGATTTTGCGCGTGGGAATCACCTTTCGATCGGTGAATGTTTTACTTAATGATCGTTACGGCAGCATGTGGAGGTTAGCATCTTGCCCGATACGCAAATGGTCGCAGAAAATTATTATCAGCAAGGGAAGAGTCACCGTATCAACGGTGCCTACAATGAAGCTATCGCTGAATTACGCTGCGCAATCGATGAAGACCCAAATATGGAGCTGGCCCACATGGAATTGGGGCTTTCTTACTGTTTCATCGGCGATTTCGATGCCTCTATTCAAGAGCTGGAGCTGGCCTGCGGCCTGGCCCCGGAGAATCCCGACATCACCCTCAATCTCGCTAAGACTTATACCATGCTGGGCATGTTCGACGAGGGCAAAGAGCAGTTCCAGAACGTCATCAATATCACCCGCCCTGGTGATGCCTGCTACGAAGAAGCCATTAAGCAACTCGCCTACTTCCCGTGAAAGATACCTATCTACCAAATAATGCAATAATCGTTATGCGTTTTGGGCGTAATTTGATTGTAAATGCTTCCCCGAATTGTTATGCTTCAACTAATGGTTTGCAGCAGCAAATGCTGACGATAATTACTATAAGGAGTTACCATCATGGCCGTTAATCTTGACGATCTAGCCCAAAACATCATCAATGGCAAACACAAAATCGCTGTTGAGCTTTTGAACCAGGCGCTGGCTGAAAATGTGGATCCCCAGGCCATCATCAACGATGGCCTCATCGCCGGTATGGCCGTTGTGGGCAAGAAGTTCAAAGCAAATGAATTCTACGTCCCCGAAGTACTCATCGCCGCCCGCGCCATGCACAAATGTATGGACATCCTCAAGCCGGTGCTAGTTGCCTCCGGTGCCAAGCCTGTCGGTACCGTGGTCATTGGCACCGTCAAGGGCGACCTGCACGATATTGGCAAAAACCTCGTTTCTATGATGCTCCAGGGCAACGGCTTCGATGTCATCGACCTTGGCGTTGATGTCCCTGCCGAAAAATATATCGCCGCCGCCAAAGAGGGCAACGCCAACATCATCGCCCTCTCCGCCCTCCTCACCACCACCATGCCCGGCATGAAGACCACCATCGATGCCCTGGTGGAAGCAGGCGAACGCGAGAACTTCAAGGTAATGATCGGCGGTGCCCCGGTAACGCAGAAGTACGCAGAAGAGATCGGTGCCGACGGCTACTCCGCCGACGCCGCCTCCGCTGTAGACCTCGCCAAACAGCTGATGGGCATCGCCGCTTAAGGCTCCCCCACCCTATGGTGATCTTATACCCCTGGGACGTTCGTTCATTTGTCCCGGGGGCATTTTTATTGGTATAATTCTCCCCGAGAGGTGTAACATGACTTCCTATGCAAAAATAACCAAAGATGTACTCGTGCGTTACGAAGGTAACCCCGTGCTGCAGGCGAGCGATTTTCTGCCCCTGCGCATGCGCGCCGTTTATAACTCCTGTGGCGTGAAGATGGCGGAGGGCAAGTACGTGATGCTCTGCCGCACTAATCAGCTCAACCATAAGACGCTGCTCTGGGGTGCTGACTCTGTTGACGGCCTCAACTGGACGCTGCGCCCGGAGCCGTTCCAGCTGCCCGAGGATGACCTCTGGAAAGCCGTCACCCGCTCCGTCTTCTATGAC
>JBBQQW010000062.1:0-13365 GCA_038215455.1 Armatimonadota bacterium | reverse complement strand
GGTATCCTGGAGCAGACCCTTGTCGTCTTCACCAGCGATCACGGCGACTATATGGGTGAACATGGGCTTACCGGCAAGAATGAGTGTTACGAGGGTGCCTACCATATCCCGTTGCTCATGCGCTGGCCTGCGGGCGTCGCTGCGGGCACGACCATCGATCAACTTGTCAGCACCGTCGATATCATGCCGACAGTTTTAGGAATGATGGGCATACCGCTATCCGGGCGCGAGCAGGGCCGCGACGCTTCGCCGCTGCTGGCCTGCCCCGACGCCGCATGGGATGATGAGGTGTTTCTTTATCACCCCTCTCACGAGCGCTCGGGAATCGTAACCCGTGAATACTGGCTGGCGCTGACCCGCAGCGGGGAGAACCTGCTCATAGATCGCCGGGCGGACCCGCACCAGTTGCAGAACCTGGCTGGCGATCCAGCAATGGCAGAAATTGAGCGGGGGTTGCATAAGCGGATATACGCCCACAACCAGGCTATGCAAAGCCCGGAGTACGCGTGGCTTCCGTAGGAATCAGCAATGAAGTGCGCTAGCTTACCTGTGGATGAAAAACTGCAATAGTATTCTATAGGGGTGGCTATCCAGAGCCTAACATTTCCGCTGCGATTGAAATCCCGGCTGCAGGACGCTACGCGCCGGGCGTCCGCCTTCGCGGACTTTGTTGAATCGAATGATCGCGCCCCTACTTCCTACTTCCTACTTCCGCAACCCCGTTCTCATGGGCGGGACGCCCATGGCACGATAGCATCACACCATCCATTGAACGTTAAACATTGAACAAACCCACATCACCCCCTCGACAACTATGACACTAGCAGTTACAATTGGTATGATATAATCAGGTTATACGGAACGTTTTATGGCAGTATTGCCGTTTTAAGGAGAAGGGAAAGATGATGTTAGCTATATACGCAGGGATCGCGCTGGTGGCGCTACTGGTGGTGATCATCGTTATCTGGTGGATCTCTACCTACAACCGGCTGGTCTCGCTGCGCGAGCAGGTGAGTAACTCCTGGAGTCAGATTGACGTCCAGCTGCGCCGCCGCTATGACCTAATCCCCAATATAATCGAGACTGTGAAGGGGTACGCCTCCCACGAGCGTGGAACCATGGAGGCGGTGGTGAAGGCGCGCCAGCAGGCGGTAGACCTGCAGAATGGCACCCCGGAGCAACGGCAGGAGGCAGAGAATATGCTGAGCGGGACGCTGAAGTCGCTCTTCGCGGTCACCGAGGCATATCCTGACCTGAAAGCCAACCAGAACTTCTTAATGCTGCAGGAAGAGCTGAGCGGGACAGAAAGCAAAATCGCCTACTCGCGCCAGCACTATAATGATGTGGTGAACGTCTACAACGCCACCATCCTCAGCTTCCCCGCCAGCCTGGTAGCCGGGAGCAAATTCACCGAGAAGAAATACTTCGAGACCGAAGTAGCCACCCGCGAAGTGCCGAAGGTTTCTTTCAGCTGAAGCGAGGCTACCGTAGGAATCAGTCATGAAGTGCGCTTCATCATTGGGGGGATGAAAACCTGGTGGTATCTATGGCGTTAGCCTTGGTCTACCTAACCCCCCGGCCCCTTCCCGGCGCGGGAAGGGGGAGGATGATCGTTTTTCAATAGATTATCATTGAATCGGCACCCCTTCCCTCGCAGGGAAGGGGCTGGGGGTTAGGTAGACCAATGGGCGAAGTGCCCGCTGGAACTTGGAACCATTTTCGTTGTAGGAGAGTATCGATGTCTGTTGACCCGAACGCCGCACGACACCCACGGCGTTTTGCCGAGAACCCTCTGCTTCACGCCGGAACGCCCGGTGTGACCAGCCGAAATATAAATGGCCCGACGCTCTGGCGTGTGCCTGAGTGGGTACCTGATCCTCTGGGCCGGTACTACCTGTATTTCAGCGATCACCGCGGTCAGCATATCAGTCTCGCCGTTGCCGATGAACTGCGCGGGCCATACGTGGTACAGCCTGAAGTCATCTTGCGTCTGGAGGATGCGCCGGGCTGCATCGGGCATATTGCCTCGCCGGAGATATGGGCGGATGAGGCGACTGGTGAGGTGCGGCTGTACTTCCACGGATCGTCAGCCGTCAGTGATACCCAGAAAAGCTATTTCGCAAGTTCTACGGACGGACTGCATTTCGGTACCGCAGATGCCACGATTCTGGCCCCATTCTACCTGCGTGTGTTCCAGTATGAAGGCTGGTTCTATGGCGTCGCCAAGAACGGCAACAGAGGCGGGGTATTGCTCCGCTCATGCGATGGCGTGACGCCCTTCGAGCGCGGTCCTGAAGTCATCGACCGCATGCGGCACTGCGCACTGGTGCAGCACGACGACACGCTGTGGATCTACTTCTCCCGCATGGGCGATGCGCCGGAATCGATCTTCCTCACCAGTTGGGATCTGCGCGGCGACTGGCGGGCATGGGAGACGACGGCCACAGAATATATTACCATCATGGCCCCGGAAGCTGACTACGAAGGCATCGAATTCCCCATCGAACCCTCAAACCCCGGCCCGGCGGTTGACGTCCGGCAGGTGCGCGACCCGTTCGTGTATGAAGAGGATGGCCGCCTGTATATGTTCTACACCGTGGCGGGGGAGACGGGCATCGCGCTGGCGGAGCTGGTAGCGTAACTTTTGACGCAAGGTATGGGTTGTGCTGTTGCTACAAAATGTTTCCAACGACTATAGGTAACCCCATCACGACGCGGCAACTAACACTAACTCCGCTACCGTACTATACAAATAGTCAGACTATTTGTATAGTACGGTAGCGGAGAATAGTACACACGGGGGTATTTACGGCCTTAACTCCGAGGGCGTGCAGACCCGGACTTCAATATCCCCATAACGCTTGTTGTATGCGGGCGCGCCCGAGGGGGTTACCAGGTAATTGTGCCCGTGCGGGTAGTAGCTGCGGAATATGTTGATGGCCGTTGCATCAAAGGCATCGGGATTCCACTTGCACTCGAGCACATCCACGGCGTCGCGCCGATGCGCTAGCACGAAGTCTATCTCATTTCCGCTTTTATCCCGCCAAAATTGCGCCGGGGTGTCGGGGAAATGCGCCTGCAGCTGCTCCAGCACCAGGTGTTCCCAGAGAATCCCCATATCATCCACGCGTAGCGGATCCCAGCCACGCGCATAACTCACGAAGCCGGTATCAAAGGCATATACCTTGGGCTGTTTCATCAGCTCATGCTTACCGCCGGCATGGAATGGACGCACAATTGTAGCAGCGTTGGTGATCTCCAGCGCGCGTAAATGGCTTTCTACCGTGGGGCGGGTGATGCCCAGTACGGAGGCCGTCTTCGTCACTTCCAGTAGTCCACCGCTCTGCCGCAGTACGTATTCGAATAACGCATTGAAGCGATTGATATCGCGAAAACCGAATAATCGCTGAATATCCCGGGCGAAAAATGAATCCATCCACTCGCGGTAAAACGCTATCTTCTTTGCCTCCGCCAGCATCGCCGGTGGCAAACCGCCATGGAACAGACGCTGCTGCAGTGAAACCCCGAAAGCGGGCAGTTCATCCCAAAGCACCGGTGTCAGATGTACCAGCCGTTTCCTCCCGGTTAAGGTATCACGAAACTTGTTGCTGGCGGCCAGGGTAGAGGAGCCGGTGGCGAGGATTTTCAACTCCGGGAACTCGTCTGCCCCGATCTTCAGAACCCGTGCCGGGTCACGCAATTGGTGTATCTCATCGAAAACCACCACCGGCTTGGTACAACCACGAAAAAAAACCTGTGGATCACGCACCATATCCTCGACGGCAGGTAAATCGCAGTTGATATAGCGGATACGCTCCGCCCCCATACTCTTCGCCAGCGTAGTCTTGCCGCAGCGACGAACCCCGCAAAGCCACGCTATAGGGGCTTCACGCCACGCATCCTCAATCCGCTGCTGCCAAAATGTTCTAGCTATCATGCTACCGTACTATACATATTTTCCGACTATTTGTATAGTACGGTAGCGGAGAGTGCAGATGAAGTGCTTACTGTGTCACACAACATACATAACCCATGCCTGAATGGTGTGGGGTGTACTTTTCTTTGACCAATGGAAAAAAAACTTCAGCAACTGGGTATAATTCACCGAAAATCGGGAATAACTATAATACAAAACCTTGGAACCGAGCAAACAGAGAAGGTGATCTCAAAACGCGGGGATGCGTTATGCTCGGTTTCAAGGTGCTTGAGGGTACTTCGTAATTTTTATTATACACCCCATCCCCACCCCCGCAAGCATACAGCTGTTTGCTGCCACGAGGGAACCTCAAATTATTTTCAAAATAATCAGCTGATGAAGCCCGGCCAATTACTCACTAATTATCAACCCCTAGTGGTGGCGGAATATAACCTGGTGCGTGGAGCTTGGCCATTTTCTACTCAGCCATGTGCCCACCGTGGGGTGCGGCGGCAGGCGGAAGTGGTATGAAGCCGAAGACCACCTGCGGTATCTCGGTGACAGTCAGCAACTCACCCTTCTCGCTGAAGACCATAGTAGTCGTAATATCACCTTTTGCATTGCTCTTTGGGTCGGCGACTGCTTTGCCGGTTACCACCAGCTGCGGGGGCATAATCTTCTGGTACGCCGCAGTGAAATCCTTCTCATTGATCGTGAAGGTAGGGTGTACATTGAACTCCCAGATGTACTCCCCTGCCAGGCGCAGCCAGCCCGCGACGGCCTGGCGCCCCAGGACCTCGGTGGTCACCGGGGGTAGCGCAGTGCGGAAGAACTCCTCGCGGCTCTGCACGGTGGTGAGGAGCTGAATGGTGGCATCCTTACCCACTACAATGACGTTAATGCGCTGCAACGGCTCCGGCACCTCCAGCGAGCGCAGTAGCTCTTCCGGAGGAGCAGCACCGCCGAAGTAGCCGGGCAGCAGCACGGTGTAGCAGCTGGTATCGGGGAAGAGCACGGCCAGCGCGTCATCCGTGATGCGCTCCGGCGTAAACTCCCGGCTAAAGGTGCGGCCATCTGCAAATTTCAGCCCGTGAGCCCAGGCTAATATCAACTCCTGGTCCAGCGTCGCCAGCTCCGCGGTCACCAGTGCCCGCTCCGCGTCCGTCTTCGCCGCCCCCCGTTTCGCCACCAGTGCACTATGCTGTGCGCTCATCGCTGCCGTGGCCGGCGCAGTAACCATCGCCCCGGCATTATCCGCGGCAGCCCACGCCCCCAGCATCGCCACCATGACTATTACTATCAACCATAAAAATCGAAACATATTGCCTCCTCTGATACGACATTATACCATGACATAAGCGAATATACCGACTACACCTGATCATTCCCTTGACGCCCACACCAGCCGGGGCTATCATCTGACATAATCATTACTTGGAATTTGGAATTTGGAACTAATTTTGAGGGATTTATCATGTTGACCACGTTGCCTACACCGGGGGATACCGATTGGTTCACCCATGATCGCTTCGGGATGTTCATCCATTGGGGGCTGTACAGCCTGCCCGCACGCCACGAGTGGATACGCTCGCGCGAGAAGATATCGGACGAAGATTACGAGATGTATTTCCGGCACTTCGATCCTGATCTCTATGAGCCACAGCTGTGGGCCGATGCCGCGGCGGATGCGGGGATGAAGTACTTCGTCATCACCACCAAGCACCATGAGGGGTTCTGTCTCTGGGATAGCAAACTCACCGACTACAAGGCACCCAACACCCCCGCCGGGCGCGATCTGCTGCGCCCCATGGTCGATGCCTTCAGCTCGCGCGGGTTGCGCACCGGGTTCTACCACTCGCTCATCGACTGGCATCACCCACAATTCACCCTCGATGACTACCACCCACTGCAGAAACTCCAGGACCAGGTGGCAATGGCGCAGGTGCGCGACCAGGAGAAATATGCCGAGTACCTGTACGGCCAGGTGCGCGAGCTGCTCACCGAATACGGCAACGTGGATATCCTCTGGTTCGACTTCAGCTATCCCAAGCGCGAGAACGGCAAAGGGCACGCGGACTGGAACAGCGCCGAACTAATGAAGATGATCCGCGAGTTGCGCCCGGGCATCATCCTGAATGACCGGCTGGACCTCCCCGGTGGCTGGGATGTGAAGACGCCGGAGCAGTGGCAACCGCGTGAATGGATGCGCATCGGCGGGCAGCCGGTGGTGTGGGAGGCGTGCCAGACCTTCAGCGGATCATGGGGCTACCATCGCGATGAAACCAGCTGGAAGAGCCTGGATATGCTGGTGCAGCTGCTCATCGACTCGGTGAGCAAAGGTGGCAACATGCTGCTCAACGTCGGCCCCACCGGGCGTGGCGAATTCGATGCGCGCGCCCTCGACCGCCTGCAGGGGATGGGCAAATGGATGCGCCGCCACAGCCGCTCTATCTATGGCTGCACCCAGGCCCCCGAGGGCTTCGTGACCCCGCAGGATTGCCGTCTCACCTACAACCCCACCACCAACCGCATGTACGTCCACCTCTTCGCCTGGCCCTACGAACACCTGTATCTGGATGGCTTCGCCGGCAAAGTAGAGTACGCCCAATTCCTCAACGACGCCTCCGAGGTGAAGATGAACGACCACAGCAAGCGCACCGTACACCCGGACGAGGTATCGCACAACACCATCGACCTCACCCTGCCCATCCACAAACCGAATGAAACGGTGCCGGTGATTGAGCTGTTCTTAAAATAGTATTGCAGACACGCACAGAAAGGAAAAACGATGCGTCCGAATATCATACTGATTCTTCTCGATGATCTGGGCTGGAGTGACCTTTCCTGCTATGGCAGTTCATTCTATGAGACCCCGCACCTGGATAAATTGGCCCGTGAGGGGATGCAATTCAGCGATGCTTACGCTTCTTGCCCGGTCTGTTCGCCGACGCGCGCCAGTATCCTGACCGGCAAATATCCGGCGCGCCTGAATCTCACCAACTTCATCGGCGGGAGTGCGAAGGGACGCCTGATTGATGCGCCCTACATTGATCACCTTCCTTTGGAAGAAACGTCACTGGCCTCCGCGCTCAAGGAGGGTGGTTACCGCACTTACCATGTCGGCAAGTGGCATCTGGGCGCAGAACCTTACTGGCCGGAGCAGCATGGATTCGACGTTAATATCGGCGGATGCGGATGGGGAATGCCCCGCGGTGCTAACGGCTATTTTAGCCCCTATGGCAATCCACGGCTGACGGATGGCCCAGCGGGAGAATACCTGACTGACCGTCTCACCGATGAGGCAATCACCCTGATTAAGCAGCCGGGCGACGCGCCGTATTTCCTCTATATGTCACATTATGCCGTGCATATTCCCATTCAGGTGCCGGAGCACTACCGTAATAAATATGTAGAAAAGGCAAAACGGCTGGGACTTGATACATTGCCGACGTTTGCCGAGGGTGATCTCTACCCGTGGGAAAACAATAAGGATAAACGCATCAATCGCCGATTGCTCCAGTCAGATCCAGCATACGCAGGGATGATCGAAAATCTCGACGACAACATCGGACGTCTGCTGGCTGCGGTGGAGGAGAGTGGATTAGCAGATAATACCATAGTCATCTTCACCTCGGACAATGGGGGGCTGGCCACCTCGGAAGGATCGCCGACCTGCAACTCTCCTCTCGCGGAAGGCAAGGGCTGGATGTATGAAGGCGGTACACGCGAACCGTTGCTGGTTAAATGGCCGGGCCGAATCGCGCCCGGGAGCCATTGCAATGTGCCCGTCACCAGCACCGATTTGTACCCGACCCTGTTGGAAGCCGCCGCGCTACCGCCCATGCCGGAACAGCATTGCGATGGCAGGAGCCTGCTGCCGTTGCTGACTGACACCGGGACGCTTGATCGCGAAGCGATCTTCTGGCACTACCCGCATTATGGCAACCAGGGCGGTACCCCCGGTGCCTCGGTACGTAGCGGCGACTATAAACTCATCGAATTCTATGAAGACCAGCGCCTGGAACTCTACCAGCTGCGTGACGACATCAGTGAGGCGAATAACCTGGCCACCAGCCTTCCCCAGGTAACAGCAAGACTGAAACGGTTGCTGGATAGCTGGCGCATCGAAGTAGAAGCGCTCTACCCGTCGCCGAATCCTGACTATCCACAAACCAAGTGAAACGGTGCCGGTGATTGAGCTGTTCATGAAATGAGGCACCCCCGCCGTGCCATGGGTGTTCCCCGAAGGGGATTAGGCTGTTAGCCGGGGGTGGAGCGTAGCGGAACCCCCGGAAATGTGCCCTTTAAACATGTCGAAGCCCCGGATGGGGCGACGGCCACGCCGTCGCCCCATCCGGGGCTAAAATATGTTTTGAGCCTGAAACCGGGGGTTCCGCTCCGCTCCACCCCCGGCTAACAGCCTCGGCCCCTTCGGGGCAATAAATAGGGCATCGGGTTCTGCTTTTTTCGCCTGCTCTCATAGGCCCATTCGACAGGCTCATGACCTTCGCGGGACGCCCATGGCACAGACCTATAAAGCAGAACTATTCGAATGAATCTCCCTTTTTGTGCTTTTCGTGGTTATAAGAAAAGCCCAGGGCACAGACCTTCAGCCATCTTGTTTCCCCAATTTCCCCACACAAAGGTAATCAGGCGGTATAATATGTGCAGAGGTGATTGTTGATGGCTGCTAAAACTCCCGCGAAGCGACGTTATGGGAAACTGATTATAATTCTGGCTATTCTGCTGGTGGTGGTTGTGGGGCCAGCGGTCGCGTGGTTACTCACTGATTTGCTCTGGTACCGCGATCTGGGGCAGGAGAACGTCTACTGGGTCTTTACCTGGGGGCAGTGGCTGCCGGGCATCGTCGTCGGGCTGGTCAGTTTTCTCATCATCTCAGTGAATGTCTTCATTGCACTGCGTGGGGCGGCGGATACCGTGTGGGCGGACTTCGGGCGGAGACTGCGCGAGCGCATGTTGATGGTGGTGGATCGCTCGGTGCGGCGGCTGGTCATGTGGGGAGGGTTGATAGTCTCCACGCTCTTCGCTTTTGGCGTAGGTAGCAGTGCAGCGATACACTGGCCGGATATCTTGCTTTTCTTCCATGCGCAGCAGCTGGGCGAGGTAGATCCGATCTTCGGGCGTGACCTCGGCTTCTATATGTTCCGGCTGCCCGTGTGGGAGCTGCTGGTACGCTGGCTCACCAGTGCATTGATGATCACCATCATCCTGGTGGCGATCATCTACCTGTTCACGCGTACGGTACGCTCGTTGCGCGGCTTCCCCGTCTTCGCCGCACCGGTGGCAATGCACCTCTCCTGGTTGCTCGGGTTGATCTTTCTCACGCGCATCGCTGCCTATTATCTCTATCGTTTTGATATGCTCTCCCGCGAGGGGAATAACTTCGTCGGCGTTGGCTACACCGAGGCCTACGCACGCATTCCCGCACTCAACATCATGATCGTGGTGGCGGCCATTTGTGCGCTACTCATGCTCGTCAACATGTGGCGCCGTACCATCTATCTTCCGCTGGTGGCCGTTGCCCTGATAATTGTGGTGGGGGCGTTGGCCCAGGGTGCCTATCCGGCATTTGTCCAGCGCTTCCAGGTAGAGCCTAACGAGCTGGCACTGGAGACACCGTTTATCGCCAATCACATCAACGCTACGCGCAAGGCCTTTGGGGTGGATAATGTGGAAGAGGTGCAGTTCCCCCCACGTGGCAAGGTCACCGCCGCGGACGTGGCCAGTGCGCCGGTGACGATGAACAACCTGCGCCTGTGGGACTATCGCCCACTGAAGCAGGTGTACAGCCAACGCCAGGCAATCCGTTCCTACTACCAGATACATGACGTGGATGTTGACCGTTACTGGTTGGATGGCCAGCAACGCCAGGTGATGATTTCCGCGCGCGAATTGAATATTGAAAGCTTCAGCGGTGAGCAGCAGTGGGTGAATAAACACCTAACCTATACACACGGCTACGGTGTGGTGATGTCACCGGTGAATGAAGTGCTGGGCAACGGTGAGCCAAACTTCTTCATCAGCAATATCCCGCCTGAATCAACCTACAAATCGCTGAATATCACCCGCCCGGAGCTGTACTTCAGCGAGGTGCAGAGTGGGTACGTCCTCACCAACACCACCCAGCAGGAGTTCGACTACCCCAAAGGCGATGAGAACAAATACTGCACCTATCAGGGTAAAGGCGGCGTATCACTGGCTAACCCGCTGGTACGCTATGCCATGGCAACGCGCTTCAACGACGTGAACCTGCTTATCTCCAACTACGTCACTCCACAGAGCCGTATCCTCTACCGTCGCAATGTCAGCGAGCGCGTGGCCGCGCTGGCACCCTTCCTGGCATTTGAGGACGATCCGTATATCGTCATCGGAGCAGATGGTAAACTATACTGGATCATCGACGGCTACACACGCTCTAGCCACTATCCCTATGCCCGCTCCGCCGCGCTCAATGTCGCCGGGGGAGAACCTGAAAGCGTTAACTATGTGCGCAATTCAGTGAAGGCGGTAGTGGACGCCTATAACGGCGATGTAAAATTCTACCTGACTAGTGACAAAGAGCCGCTCATCAACGCCTGGGGGCAGATATTCCCCGGTATGTTTCAGCCAATGTCCACCATGCCCGACGGCCTGCGCGCACACGTGCGTCTGCCCGAGGGGCTGTTCAACACGCAATATAGCATCTACCGCCGTTACCATATGAAAGACCCGCAAATCTTCTACAGCCAGGAAGACCTGTGGGATGTACCGCACGAGAACGTCTCCGGCGATTCCGGTGCTTTGCGCGATCAGGCGATGGAGGCCTACTACGTTATCATGAGCCTGCCGGGCAAATCCGAGCCGGAATACCTGCTCACCCACCCCTACGTGCCCGCCAGCAACCAACAGCCCAAGACAAATATGATCGCCTGGCTGAGTGCGCGCAACGAGCCGGATCAACTGGGCAAACTGGTGGTGTATAACTTCCCCAAACAGAGCCAGATAGATGGCCCGCAGCAGATACAGGCGCGCATCAACCAGGACTCGGTGATCAGTCCGGAGGTGACGCTGTGGAATCAGCAGGGGTCGCAAGTAGTGTGGGGCAATATGCTCGTCATCCCGGTAGCGGACTCGCTGCTCTATGTGCAGCCGCTCTACCTGCAGGCGAAGCAGTCGCAGATACCCGAGCTGCAGCGGGTGATAGTGGCGGATAAAGAACGGATCGCCATGCGCCCGACACTGGCCGAGGCGCTGGCCGCCCTCACCGGCGTAAAGGTGACGGAGAAACCCACCACCCCCGGCACCGACGCCGCTGCCATCACCCCCGCGCAGCTGGAGCTGGCGCGCTCCGCCATGGATCACTACACTAAGTCCCAAACCGCCCTGAAAGCCGGCGACTGGGCCACCTACGGCACCGAACAAGAGGCGCTGCGGAAGGATCTGGAGGCGATGAACCGATAGGCGTGGCATGGGCGTGCATATGGAGTCAGAAAGAAGCGAGCTACATTATTTGTGGATGAAATACTGGTGTGGTATCTATGGCGTTAGCCTTGGTCAACCTAACCCCCCAGCCCCCTTCCCGGCGCGGGAAGGGGGAGAATGATCGTTATTGCATGAATTACCATTCGTTTGGACACCCCTTCCCTCGCAGGGAAGGGGCTGGGGGTTAGGTAAAAATCAATGGGCAATGCGTCCGCAAATCTATTTTCATAAAAGGAGTAGCCATTGTACAGAATCACATATTTGCCCATCATAGCGCTCATAGTTGGATTATCCCTGCTGCTGTCGGGCTGCAGGGAGACGCCGATCGTCGATGCACCATCCTCCTCCAGTAGCGTCACTCGTCCTACAGGTGGTGCAGCCGCTCCTGCCGCAGTGGCAGATCGGCTGACGATGTTCCGCGGGAATCCGGAGCGCAACATCTCCGGGGTGGGCACGGTGCCGCGGGTGCCGAAGCTACTCTGGCGTTTCCGCACCAAGGACAAAGCGGAGGGGCCATATGAGCAGCGCGGTGATGTGAAATTGACCGCTGCATCACTCTGGCGCGGCTGCGGCTGGACCGGGCAACCGGTGATGCAGGAGGGCAAGGTCTACTTCGGCAGCGCCGACTCCTATGTCTACTGCCTGCAGGCGATGACAGGCGCGCCGGTGTGGTATTACCCCAATCACCACGTCATCAAGGGCAGCATCTCTATCTTCAATGACCGCATCTACCACGGAGGGCGCGACAACAAAATCCATTGCTACAATCTCGACGGCAAGATGCTCTGGGAGACGCGCACCGGCAACGACATGGACTCCAACCCCGTGGTGGTGGACGGCAAAGGCTACATCGGCGCGGAGGACTTCCATATCTACAGCTTCGCTGCCGACACCGGCAAAATTCTGTGGAAATCGGAGAAGACCATCGGCTCGGTTGAATCCTCCCCAACTATCGTGGGTAACAAAGTGATAGCGGGTAGCAACGGCACGCTGTATTGCCTGAATATCGCCGATGGCAAAACGATATGGAAGGCGAGCACCCTGGGCGACACCGACTCTACCACCGTGCACTGGCAGGGAAGGCTCTATGTGGGCAGCAAGACGGCGAAAGAGGGCGAGACCGGGCACCTGTGGTGCCTGGACGCCGAGACCGGCAAAACCATCTGGCACCAGACCAGCCCACGCGGATACTGGGCCACCCCGGCACTGGATCCGGCGAAGGGGATGCTCTACATCGGCACCAATGATGGAATTTTCGCCGCGCGCAATATGTCCGATGGCAAAGTAGTCTGGCAGCGCAAGCTGGGCAACCGCATCTGGAGCAGCGCCGCCGTGGTGGATGGCTGCGTGGTGGTGGGTGTGCGCAACGGCCAGCTCTGGTGCCTGCAGCAGGAGACCGGCGCGCCGATATGGGTCTTCGACGAGGGTTTCGACATCGACGCTACCCCGCTGGTCTGTGGCGGCATGATAGTCATCGGCTCGCAGGACGGCTGGGTATACGGCATCGGCGAGTC
The DNA here is from genome assembly GCA_038215455.1 of Armatimonadota bacterium. Lineage (GTDB taxonomy): Bacteria > Armatimonadota > Hebobacteria > CAIYQO01 > CAIYQO01 > CAIYQO01. The sequence continues at coordinate 453 of JBBQQW010000062.1, read as the reverse complement.
CGCCAAAGATGAGCAGCTCAACCCCGCCTGGTTCAGCACCAAATTCCCCCTCACCGGCAAATTCACCCACAACCCGAAGGGCATCACCAGTATCAACAGCCCCGCCCCACCCCCCGCCACCTACCAGGACACCAGCGCAAAAAATGATGACCACCTGCTGGAACCGGTATACGGCGCAGCATATAAGACGAAGTGACGGCAGGGAATCGGGTGGGGCGTGGCGAATAGGTATTAAGCGGTGATATGGGCATCCCGCCCATGATAGCGGTTTTTCTTTACAAACACACGTTTGTTCTGGTATATTCATGGTGGATTGGCGAGGGTAACACGAAAATGGCACGCGCGAAAGCGACATCTACAGATATTAATGCGAAACTGGCGCGCGGCGAATGTGCCAATTACCAGAAAAATTGCTGCCTGGGACGCACCCCCTGTCTGATAATTCAGGGTGAG